>CAYVEI010000001.1:0-102452 GCA_964450515.1 uncultured Terrimonas sp.
GCCGTTCTTTATTTCAATAGTGTTGCCTTTTGTTTTAACAGATACATTTTGTGCAACAACCTGTGTACCAGATAAGAAACAAAGTAAAATATAACAGAGGGTGAAAAATTCTTTTACCATAGTTGAGAAGATTTCTCCTTTGGGGATATAGGCTCTGCTGGTTACATTAACATAGAGAAATTAAACAATGCTGTACTATAAACAGCTATTCAAATATTGCAGGATATGGTTGTCACAATGAGCGTATCTAATGTTGATCAATTTCAGTTAGAAGGTAAAATATCTTTCTCCTACTTATTCAAAGTACTCATTTTTTTATTCCATTTTTGAACAAATGCCTTTCTAATTAATTTTGATCTGTTCATATAACGATAAGTAGTCCATACATGCTTTATCAAATTCCTGTACTCTTTCTTAAATAGCAGCGAAGGCTTTTTAACCCCTATTGAAATATATCCTAGCAGTCTTTCAAATGCGTCAATAACATAAGTAGGATTAGATACATCCCATCCAAAGTCAGCATGGAATTTTTGCAGCAATTGTTCATGCCTGTTACTCCTCTCTAACTGAGAAAATCCTGTCCACACTCCTTCTCCCGTAACCCTATAAGCTGCGGTTTCTTCATGCAAACAATACAAATCGCCTACCATTGCACATAAATAGGCAATAAGCCTGTCGCCAGAGTACATTGTAATATGCTTTTTGAAACAAGCTTCAATAAAAGAAAAATTTCTGAATACAATAGTCTGGGTAGCCGGAATGAAACCAGAATAAACATCAGATATAGTAAACTCATTTTTACTATAGGTTTCTTTTGAAAGAAAAGATCCTTCTTTATTTACTACTACCCTATTTGAAAAAACCAACGAATATTGCTTTTCCTTCTCAAGAATATCCACCTGCTTTTGAAGTTTCCATGGATCAGTCCAGTAATCGTCGCCTTCGCAAAGGGCAATATATTTGCCACGTGCAGACATTCTATTGAAACCCAACACCCCATTAAGTCTCTTAACCAATTTTCCGTCTTCATCTTTAAGGTGTGAAATAACCCTGTCTCTCAAAAAAAGGCGTATTTTATCAGGATGCTTTTCTGCATACTCTATGCAAACGTCACGAGTTCCATCCGTAGACTCGTCTTCTCCGACAATTACCTCAAATGGAAAATTTGTTTTCTGCATTAAAATACCATCAAGACATTTTTTTATGTAATTTACGTGCTGATAGGTGGCAACACTTATCGAAACCAAAGGTTCTATTTTATTGACCGGTTTATTTGTTCCTAAATATTCTTCCTGTAAGGCAAAACGTCTTTCTATTTCTTTCTTAATATCCATTTTATGCAAAAACAGGTAATAAAAAATTTACTTTTTCTAAATGATCCTCTTCAAAAACAATAGCCATATTAGCATTTTTATACCTGTCGTTAGCTGTAACTTCTTTATCCAACTCAATACCATATTCGGTGCAAACTTGTCCTAGCATTACACCATCTCCTTCATCTTCCAAAAGGTAATCACACACACTATTTGAAAAGAGAAAGTGATCTAAATGAATACAGCCTTTTATTGACCGCCTTTTTGCTATAAAAGGTTTATTCAGAAATATTTTTAAATCAACACCGCCTGTATTTAGGTATTCAACCGTTTTATCGGACTTTCCCGCTGATATTCTTTCTTTAGAAACACGAACCCACTTTTGATTGAAAGAGTGCATATCAATTATCAGTTTTAACTTTGTTTCATATTTTGTTTCAAGGTAAAACCATTGAAAAATGATAAATTCCTTATCCCACTGAGTCTTTTTATTTAGGGTTCGTATCAGGAACTTTCTTTCTGTTTCTGATATATTAATGGTTTTATTTATTGAAAAATCAGGCATTTGAAAAAATAGTTGAGTTCAGATATTCATTTAACTCACGGTTATTAACTTGTTCATTTTGGTGAATAACCGTAAATATAAAATCGGCATTCGTTTTTAATTTTCCTGTCTTTTCCGGCTGGAGAAGGTTTTGTATAATTTTATGCTTTCCAATAATAGTGTCTAATCTTTGAGAAACATATTCAATATTATATGAAAAAGGTTTTCCCGTTTTATTATATATGTAATCCATTACCCACTTTACTTCGGGAAGTGTTGCCTTTTCTACTTCAGATTGTGTAATAAGGTTGATATATTGATTGATAAAATCGTAGTTAAACAACGCTGAAATATATTGTTTATAGTATGTTCCCCCTCCTACACCGATATCCATCTCGATCATATCAATATGTTTATCGCTGATCAGTACATCTGCTTTTAGAATAACATCTGTTAACCTACACCGATCAATAAAGTTGATAAAATATTCTTCGATTCTTTCAAAATACCTTGACGAATAGGAAAGTCGTCCAAGAAAAAATGTTTTATCAAAGGAAACCCGGAGGATGGGAGCTAATAATTTAATTTCTCCGCCCTGAACAAGCACAGAAACGCGATATTCTTCTCCTTTTCTAAATTCCTGAATAATAGTAGAAGCATCAATCTCTCCTTTATCAACCATATTAAGAAGCGTTGAACTATTTACGATGTTTACCCCTGAACTACCTCTTCCTATGACAGGTTTTATAATAAAATGCTCAATGCTTCTGGGTTCTTGCTTATTGTTCAAAATTTCTTTTGCTGTCCATGATTTAATGGTAGTCAGACCATATTTTTCATATAGTGCTTGTTGTGAAAACTTATCCATTCCAACCATTAAATGATCGGGGATTCTTGTTGGCAGGTTAAGTGCCCTGCAAATCTCCTGCAAAGTACCAATAGCGTTCCCTCCCGCAAAAGATCCCACGGCATCAATTTTTTTTGGATAGCGCAAGGCCCATTGTATTGCTTCATTCAAATTATGGGTATCAACTTCCGCAAAATCATCGCATAAAGCGATAACCTCATCAGCATTTCTTCCCTTGCCAATGGCTATAACCGAATAGTTTCTTTTTTTCAGGGCTTTGATAAAATCAAGTTGGGGCAACCCTGCACCTATAGATAGTATATTCTTTGTCATTTCAAATTTCCTTTAATTCTTTACTATACAGGTGTTGTGTATCTTCCCTCATGTACACATCGCTCAATATCCAGTCTTTATATTCTTTTAAAAACTGTTCCCCGCTATATGCATGAAACGCTATTTCCCTATTATAGTGTTGATCTTCAAAAATGCCTCCCGACCAAAAATATCGCACTCCCAATTGATATTTTGGCAAATTGGTCTTGCTCCGCTCGAGTAAATCAAAATCAAATGCAAACTGGTAAAATAAATCCATTCCCGAATCCACGATCAGTTGAGATGGCCCCCATAGGCGGGGGTTTGCTTCTATCATATAAATTTTCTCATTATATTCTTTCACTTCAATCATCAGTAACCCTGTGTACTTTTTCTGTATGAAAATGTTGGCAAACTGTTTTGCTATCTGATTTTGATGAAAATTGGATGATTTCGCCGCAATAATTGACAAGCCATTATCTTGCTGCATTAAGTTTTGTTGAGAATAAACTTTATACATCCCTCTCTTATCAAAATAGTACAATAAATAAAATGATTCTCCTCCTACAAATTCCTGGTAATAGAATTCAGCATTTCCTGTCTTCGCTTGTAACTCATTGTATTCTTTTTCCGTGTGTATTAAAAAGGGCTTTTCGTTAACTGTTTTTTTTTCTGTAAAATATTGTTTAGGTTTTGCAACAAACGGTATTTTTGATGTATTTACCTCTTTGTATTCATTTGGAATAGCTATACTGTTACTTTGGCAAAGGCGGTTAAAACTATATTTATCGGAGACCTCTGCATATAACCGTTCATTTACTAAAGGAATTAAGAATCCCTCTTGTTCTAAAGTATTTCTCTCTGAAAGCAAAAAACGATTTAGGTACTCGGTTGAGGGGAGTATAACTATTTTTCTACCTTTCTTTTCTCGATGAATTTTATTCTTGTAAAGTAAGAATTCCTGGCATAATAGCTTTTTCTCTTGTCGCGTAGAGATAACATTTTTCTTATACTCGGTAAAATTAATCAGGTCATTCTTATCTGAAGCAACAATATAAAACGGGATTTTATTAGCCTTGCAAAACCTGCAGAAGGCCACAGCACCCCTGTGATTGTATCCTGATAAAATCAATACAACATTCTTCTTCATACCAATAGTTCGGAAATAATATACATGGCTATTCCGTTAATGTCAGAGGATAACGAGTTGGGTTATTCTATATTATTTCGGAACATGTAATAAATCAAAAGGAAAAGAATATAGGCAGTTTATAGATACTGATATTTGATGCAAAAGCAAAATGCTTCAATCTCAGCATATTATCCTCTATCCAAATTAACGACGGTTAAATTTAGTTGTTCTGTATCCGTAACATCAATCTGCAAATCAAATCTACTTCTTCTACCGTTAAATCATAATATAACGGCAGGCACAAAACCCGCTTTGATATATCATCTGTAATCTCCATATTCATCTTTTCAATATACGGCAACGTCTTGGCCAAAGAAGGGTAAAAGTATCGCCTGGTAAAAATTTCGTTGCGGTCTAATTTGCTTTTTATTTTTAATAATAATTCCTCGCTCTCTAAAACTATGGCATAATACGCGAAGTTATTACTGGCCTGAGTATTCCATACCGGACGCCGTGACTTTAACCCTTTTAGTTTTAAATTATATCTATTCGTAAGCAGTTTTCTTTTTTCATGAATTTCCGTTATATAGTCTAAGTTAGTCAATCCCATGGCTGCATGCAGCTCTGAATTCTTTCCATTAATGCCCAGTTCAGCAAACGCTTCGGGACCATTAAAACCAAAATTGCGGATATACGCCAATCTCTTTAACAAAGAGGGGTCCTTTGTGACGATTAGTCCACCCTCTATTGAATGATAAAGTTTAGTGGCATGTAAAGAACAAATGGAAATATCCCCATATTCAAAAATAGATTTACCATTTACTATTACACCAAAGGCATGTGCACCATCGTAAATTACTTTAAGGTCATGCTTTTTCGCTATAGCATCAATTGTATCCACATCGCATGGGTTGCCATACACATGGGTTGCAAGGATTGCCGATGTTTGAGGAGTAATAGCGGCTTCTATTTTAGTTGCATCTATATTCAATGAGTGTGGCTCAATATCTACAAAAACGGGTGTACAGCCTTCCCAAACAATGCTACTGGTTGTAGCTACAAAGGAAAATGGTGTGGTAATAATTTGTCCCTTTAACTCCAATGCCTTAATGGCCATTTGCAGGGCTACAGTTCCATTAGTAACAAATAGTAAGTGCCTGAGTTGAAGATGTTTTTTGAGCTTTAGCTCTAAATCACTGGCAAGCGGCCCCATATTGGTCAACCAGTTCCTTTGCCAAATACCCACTAAGTATTTTTCATATTCTTCTTTGGGTGGTAAAAACGGCTTGGTAACAGGAATCATCTTTTTAAGACTAATTGTTTAAAATCAGAAATTGAAGGAAACTTTAAAAACAAACCGGCACTTAAATAAATGGCAAAGTATAGCATTATCCCAACTGCCAGTCTGGCTAAATCAGGAAAATCATGCATCGGTAAAATAAACATATCTAATGCCCACACGATAAGTCCGGTAATTAATGAAAGCAGGATGATGGGCAGGATGTCTCTGGCCTGATCTTTAATTCCGTAATTGATCATTTTTCCGCTAAACCATGAATTCACAAAATAGGCGAAAAAGGAAGATATGACTTGAAAATACAGCAGTCCATACATTCCAAAAGGAATTGATACTATAATTCCTACCGTAATAAAGGCCCTTTTCACCAGTTCCAGTTTGAAAAACAGGTCTGATCTTCCTTTTACATTTAAAATATTCAGGTTATAAGCATGCAGGGGATATAAAATACCCGGAATACACAGTATCTGGAAATAAGGGACAGCCGGCAACCATTTATCGGTAAACAATACCACAAATAAGGGTTTAGCCAGTATTCCTAATACTACCAGGGAGGGTGCTATCCAGAATACCACCTGCTGCATGATCTTTTTATAGGCCACTCTTAGCCGCTCATTGTCGTTCTGGATACTTGAAAATACCGGGAAGGTTACTTTATTTAAAGCGGCAGATAAGTTCTGCACGGGCAACTGGCGCACACCCATTGCCCTGGTATAATAACCCAATTGAGCCGCAGGGTATATCCGCCCAATTATTATGTTATATGCATTGCTGTATACGGCATCAATTAGGCCGGAAAGCATGAGCTTGTATCCAAAATTAAAATGAGTTTTAAACCTGCTTTTATCAAAAATAAAATCAGGCCGCCAGCCCGTTCTGAGCCATAACTGGATGGCCAACAACAATGCCTGGCACAAATACATCCATACCAGGCTCCACACGCCCCAACCCAACCAGGCGAGGCATATACCTACTAAAGAGCTTACGATGAGGGAGGGCAACTGCACCGTTAACTCTGTTTTAAAATCCATTAGCTTGGTTAAACGGGTAAGCTGAACGCTGGAAAAGGCATTAATGATAAAACCCAGGGTATATACCCTGGTGATGGATATGAGACTAGGCTGACGAAAAAAACTGGCTATGAGAGGAGCGGAAAAGAAGATGATCAAATAAACAATGCAGCTTCCGGTAAGGTTAATAAAAAAAACGGTGGAATAATCCCGCTGATCCAGGTTTTCTGTTCGGATCAGGGAAGTGGTTAGTCCGCCATTGATCAAAACATTTCCAATAGCCATAAAAATGGCCAACATTCCAATTAGACCGAACTCTTCCGGCAGCAATACGCGGGCAAGAATAATGGATGCTACAAAGCTTATGAACTGCGTGCCAAACTGTTGAGCAAAGGTCCAGACAAGTCCTGTTAGCGCCTTTTTTGCCAGGCTCATTTAAAAAGTAGTTTTTTCCAGCTCCTTTTCTTTTGAATTTTGTTCTCCTGAAAATAATCGCCTCCATATCCATACCCGTATCCATACCCATATCCGTAGTAGCTACCGCCCCCATACCCGTAATAACCTTTGTAACGGCCCTGGGTTTGAATATCATTCACCACCAGTCCCATACTGGGCAGGCGCTTTTGCTGGTACAGGTCTTCCACCATGCTTAACTGCCTTTTAAGGGTATAGCCGTGGCGCACAATATAGAGGCTGGCATCGGCAAAGGCGCTGAGGGTAAAGGCATCGCTTACCAGTCCCACAGGGGCACTGTCTATGATAATATAATCAAACCGCGCTTTCAGCTCTTCAAATAATTTGCCCACCTGTTTGTCTAACAATAATTCCGATGGATTGGGAGGTACCGGCCCGCAGCCGATTACATACAAGTTCGAAAACTCGGGTACCGGCTGCACAATTTCCTCTATGGCTGCATTGCCTATAATATAATTGCTCAGGCCTTTTACGGTTTGCATATTCAGGCCTTTGAGCAGGCGGGGCTTGCGGATATCAAATTCCAGCACCACCGTTTTTTTGCCGGTAAGCGCCAGGGCTGCGCCATAGTTGGTGGCCACAAAAGATTTGCCCTCGCCGCTTACGGAGGAGGTAACAAGTACAACAGGTTGATTTACTTTACTAATCATGTACTGAACATTGGTGCGCATAATGCGGAACTGCTCGGCTACTATTGTTCGGCTGCCTGCCTGCACAATAAGGGTTTCTTCACCGGCATGGCCAATTTCGCCAATAATGGGGGCCCGGGCCAGCCGGGTAATTTCTTCGCGTTCCCTGATCTTATCGTTCAGCATTTCCAGTAAGGCTATAATGGCCACCGGGATCAGTATGCCTGCAAAAAGCGCTATCAGATAAATATTTCTTTCATTGGGCTTCACGGGCCTGCCTGTGCTGGTGGCTTCTTCCAAAGGACTGGAGCTGGCTATGGTGGCAGCGGCGGAGATAGCGGCTTCCTCTCTTTTTTGGAGCAGAAATAAATAGAGGTCCTGCTTGATCTTTTGCTGGCGCTCAATATCTAAAAGGCCCATGGCCTTGGAAGGTATTTTGCGAACGGCTGAACGGGAGCGCGTTATTTCCTCCTTTAATTTATTAGAAGCAATGGCATAAGACTGCTGTACGTTCTTAAGCGCCTCTAATATCTGTTCCCGCAGCTTTTCAATGCTGCGGTCAATAGTGGCAATGGCGGGGTTTGCAGCGCCGGTGGTTTGCAGCAGGTTATTGCGCTGTAATTGCAGGGTATTGTACTGGCCAAACATGGGGCCCAGCACGGGTTCCTGTATGCCCAAACTGGCGGGAACAAGGCTGTTGCGGTTGGCGGGGTGCTGCATGTATTGCAGCAAATAATCCAATACCCCGCTTTGTACCTGCTGGGTGATCAGTTGCCTGTTGCTTTCGGATAGTATTTCAAACTGCTGGGCAGATTGCTGGCCAAGGTCTACCACTTCGTTTTTTTCACGAAACCTCAGTATCCCGCTTTCCACATCTCCCAGCTCGTTCTTAATGGTATCTAAACGCTCGTCAATGAATTGCATAGTGGCCTGCGAAATGCGGCGCTTATCTTCTATATTCATTTTACCGTATTCCACCATCAGGGCGTTGATCACGTCCTTGCCATAGGCAATATTATCTGTTTCAATGAACAGATCAAGAATAGTGGCCTGGTCAATGGTTTGGGCGGTGGTAATGGCAGACGCCAGGTTAGCCGATGCACTTGGGAGCGGGCGGTAGGTGATCAAAAAATTATCGCTGCTATAGTTCTCAAAAGATACTGCCGGAGCCCTGCTAACACGAAAAACCCCTGACCTCGTTTCAAATACCTTATCGTATTCGATAACGGTATTGGTGTTAGGAAAGCGGAAGCCTGTATCTGAAGCCTCAATTTCAAGGGTAAAGGAAGCAGAGGAATCTTTAAGCGACAGGATTTCTAAGTATATGGGTGAAGCGCCATATACATTGGACGACCGAACATTGCCTTTATTATAATAGCTTACCTGCAGTCCCAGGTTTTTAACCACCCGGCTAACCAAGGGTTTGGACTTCAGTATCTCCAGCTCATTTTGGAGATTGAGGTTGCCGGAGAACATGAACATGTTTTCGAGGCTTTCCCCGCTGCCCCTGTTATCGCCTTCCTTATTAATGAACAGGCTGCCGCTTACCTTGTAAATGGGGGTGGCATATCGTACTTTAATAAAGGCAAGGGTAAGCGCTATTAAAATAAAAGCCGCCAGCAGTGGCCAATAGCGCAGGTATTTAAAGATGAACTCCTTTAAATTAAATTCCCTGAGCGGCTGGCCGATTTCATAATTATCTTGCATGTATACAATTCATTCGTTTAGGGTTCAATTGAAAAAGCAGCATTAAACAAAAAATATAAAATACGGTTCGCCGGCCTCCATTGTTTTCTACCGGAAAATTTGAACGAGTACCAGGGTAAGCGAAAGCAGGATGGAGGAAATAGTAGCCGCCCGCGCAAAATTACGGTTTGCCGTTTGGTCGGATACATCTGGTTTCTGGGGATTGGTCTTTACAATTACAATATCGTTTTGCTGCAGGTAATAATAAGGAGAAGTAAACACCCCAGGGTTGCTTACATCTAAATATCCAAAGCTCCGTTTACCATTGGTTTCCCTTACTACCATAATGCTGTCTTTTAAGCCGTAGAGGGTTACGTCGCCTGCCATGCCGAGGGCTTCTAAGATGCTGATCCTTTCGCCGGGTAGGGTATATACCCCCTGCCTTGTTACCTCGCCTAAAATGGTAAATTTATAATTCAAAAAACGGATATTGCAATAGGGGTTCATGAGGTATTTGGCCAATTTTTCTTTGAGCATGTTTTCCAACCCGGCCTTGGTCAGTCCTTCCACACGCAACTCGCCCAGCAACTGGAAACGGATATTGCCGTTGGCATCTACTAAGTAGCCGGGCATGCTTTGAGCAGCGGTTCCTGTTGTGCCGGTAGCTGTACCCGCCCCGGAAGCAGCGCCGGAAGCCAGCGTGGTATTCATTTGCTGGTTAAACACAGCCGTGGCTTCGGGGTTATCGCTGTAAACGGTAATGCCTATTAAGTCGCCTTTCTGGATCAGCGGTTCGGGCAGGCTGATCCGGCTGAGGGCGGCGGTATCAATGGGACCCTGCAGGTATTGCACCGGCTTAGTGGTGCGGCACGAAAATAGCAGCAGGCTGAGCGCCAGTGTAAAAATGGTATTATGATATATACATTTATGAATGGTCATTCACCTGCATTTATGGTATTGTAGTGGTTGGTATCTTTTCTGCGAGGAATTAACGTATGGTAACCGTGGATATTATATAAACGTCATTGGCAGACTCTTGAAGCGGTCTGAATGCTACGCAATATTTTTAAGCGTTCAACTAATCCCCCCTGATTTGTGCACTCATTAAGTTTTTATGACCTGGCTTTTTTCTGTTACTTTTTGTGGAAAAAGTAACCAAAAGCCACCCGAAAACCCAGCCTGCCGGCTGGCAGGGATTACTGCCCGTTTTCGGGAAGGAGCCCTGATGGAGCTTTCGCGCTACTGTGATTTCAGCTTCATTTCGCTGCGGCTTTATGCGTTTATAGGATGTCTGCCAATATTTTTATAATGCGGACTGATGATCTCCCATCCCACAAATAGGGTATTTCACCGGTTTTGTATTGCCCGTTACGGATGGTAGCTATGAGCCCGGCTATGCTGGCTGCATCAAAGGGCGCCAGGGTGTTGGTACCCGAAGTGCAGGTAACCGGACGTTCCGTATTGGGCCGCAGGGTTAAGCAGGGCTTTTGAATAAAAGTGGTTTCTTCTTGTATACCCCCGCTGTCTGTTATTACAAATGCCGCAGAGGCAATAAGTTTTTGAAATGAAAAATAATCTAAAGGAGGCGTGGTAATAATATTTTTATTGGCGGTGAACAGGTCTGTCAATCCAAAATTAGACAGGTTTTTCAGCGTTCGCGGATGAATGGGAAATACCAGCTTATAATGGCTGGTTATATTGTCTATAATGGAAAGCAGTTGGGTTAAGCCAGCCTTATTATCCACGGTAGCGGGCCGGTGCATGGTCATGAGAGCAAAGGGCTGTTCTGCAATGCCCAGTTCACCGGTTATGGCGCATTTATCTATTTTGGCTTTGAAAGCCACCAGGGTATCAATCATGGTATTGCCTACAAAAAATATCCTGTCTTTTGGTTTACCTTCCCTATCCAGGTTATCCATCCCGCTTTGTTCCGTAACAAAAAAATAATTGCTGATCTCGTCTGTGAGGATTCTGTTGATTTCTTCGGGCATCGTTCTGTCGAAGCTTCTGAGTCCACTTTCCAAATGGGCAACCGGAATGTTTAATTTATAGCCTGCCAGAGCGGCTGCCAGGGTAGAATTAACATCTCCTACCACCATCAGCAGGTTGGGGACGCCGTTTTCCCCAACTAACTTTTCGAGACGCAGCATAATTTCCGCTGTTTGGCTGTTGGGAGAACCGGGGGGGATGTTCAGGAAATAGTCGGGAACAAGCTCAAACTGGTCAAAAAACACATCTGCCATTTTCGCATCATAATGCTGGCCCGTATGTATAATTTTGATCTGAATATTTTTACAGGCTTCGGCTGCCTTTTTAAACTGGGTAACTTTTATAAAATTGGGGCGGGTTCCTACTACAATGTATACCTGTTTTACATTCATTTTAAAAGCGTTAGTGATCAGGCATCCGCCTCGGGTACCAGGCAAGTGGTAAGTTGCCTGTGGTGAAACAAATCCTGTATTTGAAATTTATTTGGTTTTTGCCATTTGGCTTTTGATGTTTTATATTCCTTTCGGTTATATTGGCCTTATTTCATTACTGCTCAGTTTGGCCGTTAGCCTGAAGCCAAGACTTTCTAATACTACCTGCACTTTGTGCTTATCTGACCGGATCACGATACCCTCCTTATCCATAAGTACGCCGCTCATGATCTTTACCCGCTGGTTGGGGGTAAACTGTACCGCTTCAGCTTCAACGTGTTCATATTCGTTTAAGAACCGCCTGATGGTGTGGATCTCCTCCTCTTTTATGATCGCGGGCTTGCCGTTCCAGTATACGAAATTCACCACTCCGCTCACCATTCTTACTTTTGTCATTTCATCTTCTTCCACCTGCACAAAAACATAGGATTTAAACAGGGGCTCATGCACAATTTTATAGCGGTCGCTCCATTTTTTTCTTACCTTGTTCAAAGGGCAGTATGCCGTTATTTCCTGTTCCTGTAACAGGCCATATACCTTTTTTTCCCACCTGGGCCTGGTATATACGGCGTACCATTTTTTATTTTTAGTGTGGTTGTTCATGATTAGTTAGTGGTGGAAAAGACAAGACAGATAGGTATGGTTTATGATTTATTGTTGCCGGGTGAAGAGGTATCAGGTGAATTTGTGGTTGCATTTGTCTTCGGATTTCGAATTTTCTGCTTCGGACCTGAACGTCATTACGAGACCCTGAACTGATCTGAATGATGCGTAATATTTTTTAAAGTATCAAATTCCCACAGCTTCGCCACCTCGGTCACAAATTTATTTTTTGCAACCGGCAAATATATTCCCTGTTCTTAGCCTGCCTTCTTAGCATATACCATACCGGATTGAATGCAGCATTCAAAACCGGGTACTTTGCTGGCGCCGGCACAGGAACTTCAACACACTCAGAGGCTTATGCAAAGCCACCTGGAAATTTCTTTTGGCAAATATAGAGGTAAAAAGTAATTCGGGTATCAGGAACCCGTTTGTTGGGGAGGAGGAGATTGATGAGTTTGGGTTTTGAATTAATGTACCAGTAAACGACATGACTATATTAAACAAGCTGTATCCTGTATTGCTCCTATCCGGTAAATATTCAGCGCCCTTTCTCCGGACGCTATCCCCGCATCCGGTACACCCATTAATATTCCACATTATACTCGGCAGTTTCGGGCCGGTTGAGCACATCGCTTAGCGTGGTTAAAAAAGTAACGGTTTTTTTATCGTTAGACAAAACGGTTTGATTGCCTTTGTATTTTTTTATCTTAACCGGCGCTACAATAACCGTTTTGTAATTCATATCGCCCATCATCATGGTCATTTGCTGCAGCATTTGCATGGATGAATCATTTTGCACCATATTGTTGAACAATTCTTTATTGATCAGGGTATTGGATACCTTGCCGGAGGCGGCGGCAAAAGCGTATGCCTCCTGCGAAGGGTTTAAAATATTTTTGTCTTTTGACAGATCGGCAGGCATGCTTTCTTCAGCTCCGCTTTCTCCTCCCTGCTTCAGCTTATTTGATACGCCCAGCTTATCTATTACCGCTAAGTAAGATGATTTGAGCGGCGGCAGGTCATTAATATGCCTGAAAGGAAAATTAAGGGTAATTATCAATTCCTTTTCCGCTTCATCTACCCGCATCCGCAGGCTTCCCTCCTGAAACAATTCCTTTTCCTTGGCGGTAAGCACGGTGGAAGTGTCTGTAAAAGGTTTAAAATAAACAGTGGAATCTTTCTTTTCCGGTATTTTGGACTCGTCTTTACTTTCCTGCCCCATCTGGTCCATGAGCGCAAGCATTTTACTCATATCTAAGGTAACAGTGTATACCCCGCTGTTGTTTTTGTTGATCACAATTTTTTCTTCAGTATCCAGGCAGGAGCTGAAGAACAATAGAAAAAGCAGGGAAGCGATGGCCGGAATTTTGTTGATCATGTAATATAAATTGATAGTATAAGTGTAAAGGTATAAAGACGCACTCCTATTGCGCATACCTCCGGTAATATTTTTTTCTGCTTTACAATGCTCCGGTTGTCCTCATCTGCTGCAATAATGCCCCTGTTTTACACGTAAAACGAACAGGAACCGGTAGAATTGAACGGAGATTTTTGTACCTTTTGGTATGAAAATGTTTTTCCTGTTGCTTATTTTATTTTTCACCACACCATATATGAACGCCCAAACCAAAACAGATGCCTGGCTGTATGAATTATTATACAGGAATGCTTCCGGACCGCTGCTTCATATGCTGAACCATCCCGACAGCTTCCAATACCAGTTGATCTATACCCAAATTAACCGCGACAGCCATAATACCCCTTCTTTTAAACATTACTATTGCCATGTTGATAAAAACCAGTATTTTAATCCGGCCTCTACTGTAAAAATGCCACTGGCCTTCCTGGCATTAGAAAAGCTGAATAAAATGAATAAGCCGGGTGTAAATAAATATACCCCCATGTTAACCGACAGCGCCTACTCCGGGCAAACAGCGGTGCTTACCGACAGCAGCTCCGAAAATGGGTTGCCCTCCATAGCGCATTACATCAAAAAAATATTTTTAGTAAGTGATAACGATGCCTACAACCGCCTGTATGAATTTTTAGGACAAAAAACCATCAATGAACGGCTCCGGCAAATGGGGTATACAAATTTTCGCATTACCCGCCGTTTTGTTCGCGCTACGGAAGAAGAGAACCGGCATACCAACCCTGTACGCTTTGTTAACGCAGCGGGAGAGCCCCTGTACACCCAGCCTGCCGCTTACAGCAACCTGAAATTTGATTTTAGCAAAAAGATATTAGTGGGCCGGGCACACTATAACCGCAACGACCTTTTGATACATGAACCTATGAATTTTACCACGCATAACAATGCGCCGCTTGAAGACCTGCAGCAAATCCTGCAATCTGTTTTGTTTCCTGCCTCGGTAAACGCTAAGCAACGGTTTGATTTAACCCCCGGCGATTACCGGTTTCTTTACCGGTATATGTGTATGCTCCCTGCCGAAAGCAAATATCCTGAATATGATACCGCCACATTCTTCAACAGCTACACAAAGTTTTTCCTGTTCAGATCCGGCAGGACCAAAATACCATCGTATATTAAAGTGTTCAATAAAACAGGCTGGAGCTATGGTTTTTTAACGGATATCGCGTACATCGCTGATTTTAAAAATAAAGTGGAGTTTATGCTGAGCGGTACCATTTATGTAAACCGCAATGGTATACTCAACGATGATAATTATGAATACGAAGAACTGGGCTACCCGTTTTTTAAAGCAGTGGGAGATATTATTTATCAGCATGAATTAAAGCGGGAACGACGGTTTGTTCCGGACCTGAAAAATTTTAATACCGCGAGTGCCCGCCCGGCTGAACGCCGTTCGGACGGGGTGAATAATGAGCAATGAATGCAAAACCAGCGCGAATACAAAACGCCGTAGTTGTTTACATAGCGTCACACAAAATCTAAAAGAAAATGAATGTTATTACCCGGATCATTATCTTTATTTGCATAGTAGCAGGCACGCCCTCCGCTTTTTCACAATCGGCCTGGATACGCATTAACCAGTTGGGCTATACGCCTGAGGGCATTAAAGTGGCGGTATGGGGCGGTAAAGAAAAGCTGTCGTTTAAGCAATGGCAACTGGTAGACGCCGCTTCAAAAAAAGTGGTGTTCAGCGCAAAAGCAGGAAGGTCTTTGGGTGCTTACGGTCCGTTCAGGGAAACGCTGCGTTTAAACTTTTCTGCGTTCACGCAATCCGGGCGTTATTATTTGCAGGCAGGCGCTGTTGTGTCGCCCGAATTTGAAATTGGCAGGGATGTTTATAAAGGCGCGGCAGATTTTTGCTTATACTATATGCGCCAGCAACGCAATAAATTTAACCCCATAACCAAAGACAGTTGCCATACACAGGATGGCTATACTTTATACGGGCCCATGCCCGACAGTACCTTCATTGACGTTAGTGGCGGCTGGCACGATGCTACCGATTACCTGCAATACGTAACCACTTCAGCCAATGCCACCTTTCACCTGCTGGCCGCCTACCGCGATTTTCCGGGAGCTTTTGGCGATGCCCACCAGGCTAACGGGCTGGAAGGCAGCAATGATATACCCGATGTGTTAGATGAAGCACGGTGGGGGCTAGACTGGCTGCTGAAAATGCACCCGCGGGCCGACTGGATGTTTAACCAGGTAGCCGACGACCGCGATCATATTGGGATGCGTATGCCCGGAATGGACAGCCAGTACGGCCGCGGATACCAGCGCCCGGTATATTTTGTAAGCGGGGCGCCGCAAATAAGAGGGAAATTTATGAACAACACCAGGGGCACTTCTTCAACGGCAGGAAAATTCAGCAGCGCTTTTTCGCTGGGAGCTCTCACTTTTAATTCGCTTGATAATAGTTATTCTCAAACATTAGAGGAAAAGTCGTACAGCGCCTTTGCATTTGGATTAAAGAAACCGGGTAACACGCAAACCGCTTCGGTGGTATCGCCCTATATTTATGCCGAAGACAACTGGATGGACGATATGGAACTGGCCGGCGCTATGCTGGGCGATGCCGCCGCGCCGCAGTTAGGAGGAACCAACGGTATAGATTATGCATACAGCCTGGCGCAAAAGGAACCGTTAACACCCTGGCTGGGCGCCGATACCGCCAGTCATTACCAGTGGTATCCCTTTATTAATGTGGGTCATTATGAACTGATCAAAAAATTAAGCGATAAAAGAAAGGATACTGTAGCAGGCTACTACAAAAAGGGGATTGAACTGGTATGGAACAAAGCAAAGCAGAACGCTTTTTTGCGCGGCGTACCCTTTATATGGTGCAGCAATAACCTTACTACTTCATTTGCCATACAATGTTACTGGTACCGGCAAGCCACAGGCGATACAAGTTTTGAAGAGCTGGAGCAGGCTAACTTCGACTGGCTGTTTGGCTGCAACCCCTGGGGAACCGGCATGGTATATGGCCTGCCCGCCTGGGGCGATACGCCCGGCGACCCGCATGCGTCTTTTTTAAAAGTGGGAAATTTCCCGGTTAACGGCGGCATTGTGGATGGGCCGGTGTATGGCAGTATTTTTGGAAATCTCATAGGCCTTGAGCTTACTAAGCCCGACGCATACGCGCAGTTTCAAAGTCCATTGGCCGTATACCATGATGATTCGGGTGATTACAGCACCAATGAACCCACTATGGATGGAACGGCTTCACTGATCTACCTGCTGGCGGCCAAGGAAAGCGGTGATGCTTCACCTGCAGGGGCAACTTCTAAAAAAAAACGCTAACCGGCAATAAGCAGCACAAACCATTCAGCTACGACCATGGCGGTATAATAAGGGGCGACACAAGCGTCAAAGCCATTGCCATTGTTTTTACCGGAGATGAATTTGGAGATGGCGGCAACGTTATTGCCCGCATCTTAAAGCAACAAAAAGTAAAGGCATCTTTTTTTCTTACCGGTAATTTTTACCGTGATCCCGCATTTACAACGCTTATTGGCAGGCTAAAGAAAGACGGGCATTACTTAGGAAGCCATTCCGATAAACATTTGCTGTATTGCGACTGGTATAAAAGAGACAGCTTGCTGGTAACAAAAGAAGCGGTTACTGCCGATTTGATGAACAGCTATGCTACAATGAAGGGTTTTGGCATCACAAAAAAAAATGCTCCGTTTTTTCTGCCTCCCTACGAATGGTATAACGACAGCATTACCGCCTGGACAAAGCAGCAGGGGCTAACGCTGATTAACTTTACACCGGGCACATTAAGCAATGCCGATTATACTACCCCCGACATGAAAAATTACCGCTCATCGGATACCATATATCAATCTATAATAGCGTATGAACAAAAGCAAGGGCTGAACGGCTTTATTTTATTACTGCATATTGGTTCCGACGCTAAACGAACAGATAAGATGTATAACCGTTTGGGCAGCCTGCTGCAATACCTCAAAGAAAAACAATACCGCCTGGTGCAGGTGGATGAATTATTGAAATAAGTATATAGCGGCCGGGGGGTTAAAAGGTAATATGTTGCCACGAAGTAGCTCACCTGCCTACCGGACAGCAGGCGGTAGGCAGGGACGCGAAAAAATAAAACGGGAAGATCAGCACTTTGTGTTTTTGTGTCTTAATGGCATTTCTTTCATACCGGCCCCTTTTGAGACAGCCTCAGACCGCAATATACAAAGTGGATAGCTCATATTCTTTACCTTTACGTTCATGCCCGGCATTCATATTTACGATAGCATCAATTTATTATCAAAGCTCAGCTTACGGCGCGCCTGGAACGCAGGCAAGGTATTAAGCAGCTACTATATCAGCCGCTGGAGTAAAAAACCGGTGCAATGGGGCTATCCTATTTCTATTTCTTTTGAGCCTACCACTTCCTGTAACCTGCGTTGCCCCGAATGCCCGAGCGGGTTAAGAAGCTTTACACGGCCCACCGGCATGCTTAAAAAAGATTTCTTCAGCCAAACGATTGATGAAATATATAAAGACCTGCTGTACCTGGTATTTTATTTCCAGGGCGAGCCTTATCTTAACCCCGGCTTCCTGGAAATGGTGCGCTACGCTTCAAATAAAAAAATTTATACCGCCACCTCTACCAATGCGCATTATCTTAATGATGATAATGCACGCAAAACCATTGAAAGCGGCTTAGACCGGCTTATCATATCTATTGACGGCACCACACAGGAAGTTTACCAGCAATACCGCCGCGGCGGAAAATTAGATAAGGTAATAGAAGGCGCTAAAAATATTGTGAAGTGGAAAAGGAAACTGAAAAGCAAAACGCCTTTTGTAATATTCCAGTTCCTGGTAGTGAAGCCCAACGAACACCAGATACAGGATGTAAAACAACTGGCAAAAGAAGTGGGGGTTGATGATGTGTGGTATAAAACCGCCCAGGTTTATGATTATGAAAACGACCCCAACAACCTAATCCCGGCCACTGATCAGTTCAGCCGTTATAAGAAAACCAAAACCGGCGGCTATACTATTAAGAACAAGCTGGATAATCATTGCTGGAAGCTGTGGCACGCCAATGTAATTACGTGGGACGGGTTGGTTGTTCCCTGTTGCTTTGATAAGGATGCCATGCACCGCCTGGGTAATTTAAAAACACAGTCGTTTAAGGAAATATGGCATAACGACAACTACAGGCAGTTTCGCAGCGAACTGATGACCAGCCGGAAAAATATTGATATTTGCGCCAACTGCAGCGAGGGAACCAAAGTGTGGGGCTGATCGCCGGAAGAGGTGGTACCCCAAACCGGTATGAAAATATGCCACTAAGACTTAAACCTGTCTGCCGGCAGGCAGGGACACCAAGCCCTGAGGTTTTATTTTCTTCGTGGCTTAGTGGCTTAGTGGCAACATATTATTTTTAGACAGCCCCTATATTTCCACTTTTCAACGTTTATGGCGCAGCACTATATGATATTACAAAAAACTGCTCTTCTTATATGCTTTTACACGTTCACCCGGTTGACCCGCAACCGCGCCAGATAAAAACCATTGTTGAATGTTTGCAAAACGGCGGCATCATTATATATCCTACAGATACCATTTATGGATTAGGATGCGATATCTTTCAGCATAAAGCCATAGAACGCATTGCCCGTATCAAGCAGATAGATCCGGGAAAAGCTAATTTTTCATTTGTGTGTTACGATCTCAGCGACCTGAGCGTTTATTCCAAAAGTATTGATACGCCCTTATACCGTATATTAAAAACCTATTTGCCCGGGCCCTATACTTTTATACTGCCCTCAAGTAAAGAAGTGCCCAAAATTTTAAAAAGTAAAAAAAATACTGTAGGGATCAGGGTGCCTGAAAATAAAATTGCCAGAATGATCGTGCAGGAGCTTGGTCATCCTATATTAAGTACAACGCTGCCCGGCGATATGGTGGAAGCGTATACCGATCCCGAAATCATTGACGACAATTTTAATAAGCTCGTAGATATTGTAGTAGATGGCGGTATCGGCGGGGTAACGCCATCTACCGTTATTGACTGCACGGGCAGCTCGCCGGTGCTGGTAAGGATGGGGCTGGGAGAGTGGTATGAATCTGTTTGATATGCCGGATTTTATTGCGCCGTTAAAGCTGTTTTACTATTGGCTTTAAAAACCCTGATAAAATTTCCGCCTAAAATTTTCAATATATCTTTTTCACTGTATCCCCTCTCCATCAGCGCTTTTGTTACTTTCGGATAATCCTGCACACCGCTTAATTCCTTAGGCAGCGATTCTATCCCGTCCATATCGGCGCCTAACCCTACATGATCGGTACCTGCCAGCTTTACCATATAGTCAATGTGATCTATGAGCAGCGATAATGGCGGAAGGATTGTTTCCATTTCACCGGCATATTTTTTTCCCAGCCATTCCGCAACAGCATAGGGCTGCCAGCCCAGCTGCTTCAGCGAATCTTTTTCTGCACGGTGGCGTTCAAAAATTTTCTTCCGGTTTTTCTGGTAATTGCTGTCTAAAAAACCCGGGTAAAAATTTACCTGTATCACACCGCCGTTCTTTGCCACCGCTTTTATTTGTTCGTCTTTGAGGTTCCGGAACACCGGGCAAATGGCATATACACTGCTGTGCGATAACAGCACCGGCCTGGTTGTAACTTTCATTACATCATAAAATGTTTGTTCGCCAACATGCGACAGGTCAATCATCATGCCCATTTCGTTCATCCGTTTTACTACCTGCACTCCAAAATCAGTTAGTCCTTTTCTTTTGATTTCCCTGCCCGGTATTTCAGCTCCCGTATCTTCATAGGCAGATTCCTCTTTTGCCGACCCGGCCCACGAAGTAGAATTATTCCAGGTAAGCGTAAGGTAGCGGGCGCCACGCTTATACAGGCTGTCTAAATAATCCAGCCGGTCTTCTATCATATGCCCGCCTTCCACGCCGATCATGCAGCCCAGCTTTTTTTGGCGTACCGCTTTCTGTAAATCCGCAGGCGAGGTAACCATCATCATTTTAGCCGGGTTGCGCTTAACGATAGCATACAGGGAATCTATTTCCAGGTTAGCAAAACGGAATGCTGTATCCTTTCCAAAGGTTTCATCACAAAAAACAGAGAACACCTGCACATCTACCCCGCCTTTTTTAAACCGGGCAATATCCGAATGGGCTTTGCCGGTAAGATCATCTTCAATATTCAGTCCGTGCATGGTAGCCGAAGAGAGCACATCATTATGGGTATCCACCACAATTGCTTTCTGGTGTATGGTTCTATGATCTTGCGCATGAACAGCAATATTATACAACAAAAAAACAAATAACAGAAAAGTGTGTTGCCTCATGATGCAAAAATTATTTTTAATGTATTCTTTTAACACATAGGATCATAGCTGTACATAGTTCTTTCTATTGTGTTCCTATGTTTCTATTGTGTCTATGTGTTTAACGCATTCTTTTAACACATGAGATCATAGAAGACACACAAGAAGCCGGCTTCCATAACAGGAGTTGTTTCCGCAGCTTATTCCTCTTTATTTCCTTTTTCGCCAATGAACCATTGCTCTTTATTTTTAAAAAGCACATTAAATGTAGTTAACGATCCATATATGCGGGTAATGTATTGCTGGAGATTTACCTTATCTTCATCGCTGAGCTTTTTGTGCGCATTAATCTGTTGTTCCAGCACCCGGAGCCTGTCGCGCAGCATTACAACTTTGTGAAAGAAAATTTCCACGGGTATCTCTTTGGGCTTCAATGAGTGATCTGCAGGTTGCAGGAGCATGGTTCCGCCGGTCCACCGGTCGCCCAAAGGCACTTTCTCCGTTACATCTCCCCATAGCCGTAAAATTTTAAGCAACGACTTCTCCGTTCCCGAAACCGTTTCCACCTCCGCAGTTACCTTTTCCGGAATGATCTCATCGAGCTGCTGATCGGTTTTATCAATTTCCTTTATGCCATGGTTGATAAAAGAGATGATATAGACGGCGTATTTAACGCCCACAATAACCCCGGGGCCATACTGTGTATGCTGCAACCGGGTACCAATGCCCAGTGTAAGTTGTTCCTGTTCCATAATACTTTATAAATGTAAGTAAGGCTTCAAATAAAACGAATATCGCTACTTTTACTTTTTAACAGGTATATGCGTTTTTGCCCTATTAAAAACCTAAGAAAGGCTGTTAAAATTACATTACATGAAGCTAATAATAAGACTAATTTTTTTTTGTTTATTGTTGCTGATCATCATCACCTGCCTGTGGCTTACACTTCTTTTCTACACCAAAAGCTATAATGACTTTATTGAATGGCTGGCAATCACACTTCAAAAAAGCAATAACTGGATCTCCTTTTTTAAAAGCCGGCTGTCTGTTAAATCCTTTCATTGTATTAAATCTTTAATTATTGCTTTCGATGCAGGTGCAGCGCTAATTATTGGTTTAGGTGTGTACCATTTTAGGAAAATAGAGGCTGCCTGTATTGAATTCTGTTTATTTTTTTCCGGTATTATAAAGAAACGCATGCAGTGGTTTAGCGCTTTGCCGGCTTTTGAGAGGTATTTTTTTTATGTTGTTACGATTGTTGCCATTGTGAAAGCCCTGTGGTACAGTGCTGTAATGCCTTTACAATATGATGAAGCCTGGAGCTACAATTATTTTATAAGCAACGAGCTTTGGCAAAGTTTTTTACTACCGTCTAATAATCACAAGCTCTTTACTTTTATTGCATGGTGGTTTAACCTGCTTCCGTTTGACAAGGTTTTTCTCATCCGGCTTCCGAATGCTATTGCCGGCGCGTTTTTACTTGTTACTTTTTTTCATTTCGCAAAAAAATATTTTAGCAGTAGTGTAGCATTGTCTGGTTTTGCCTGGTTTGCTACTTGTGTGCCGGTAGCAGTGTATATGACAATTGCCAGGTCGTATATATATGTTATTTTTTTCTCTTTGCTGTTACTCATTATATATTTTGAAGCGGCACGTACCCTCAACAAAAAGTATCACCACCTTATGATATTTTTAACTATAACTATAGTATTAGGATATTTTTCAAACCCTACATTCTTTTTCGGCCATTTCATTTTAAGCATATATATTTTTTCCCGTCTTCTTTTTCAACGGCAATTCAAAAAACTAAAGCCATTATTCATTAGCAATCTGGCAGCCCTGCCATTTTTATGCTTAATATATGCAACGGATATGCTAGGCGGCCACTTTTCCGGCTTACTGGATACAGCCTATAAAGACGGCGTTAACCAAAACTATTTTCTTGAATGTATAAAACTTAATGCCGGCTTTCAAACCGGCATTGAAAACATGTACATTATTTTCGTGATTATATTACTGGCAGGTTTTACATTATGCTTTACAAAATACCCCAACCCTAAGAGCCTGCTTGTTTACGCTGTACTTTCCATTGCCTGGTTACCCATACATGCTTCAATAGTGCACGACGAAACTTCGCGGCATAAAACGATATTCATAACCATAAGCTTTACGCTGATATTACTATTTATTTTACAAGCGGGAATGAATAAGCTGTTGCATAATAAATACGCGCTTTGCGGATTAGGATTGCTTATGATTGCGCTAAACACCATTAACCTCAACAAGCATAGCTGGTTCAAATGGAGCACCGCCATGGATAAAAGCGTTAAGGATGTAAGCAGCATTTTAATGGAAAACAACGCTACAGTCTGCTATATCAAGGCTTTTTATTATAAACCCGGTATAGAGTTCTACCATAAAGTTAACTTTAAAAAAATAAAGCTATACCTGCCGGATGCCAATAGCGTTGATTACAATGAAAAGATCTTTATTAAAAAAGATCCTCAATTTGTATTAACAGACCCGGCGCAACCCGGTATGATTAATAGAGAAAGATACAGTTTGGTTTTTAAAGATGAAATTATTGCTCTGTATAAGATAAATAAAGTTGAATAAAACAGCCGCTTCAGACAGCATTGCTCTCTTTTCCTGCATCCTCCAAAAGTTATTAAAAAGGCCACCCTTTAAGGCAGCCTTTTTAATAACTCAAAACCAACATGCATTACTTTATTTGAGGTATCCGTAATACTCATCATCTGTTGCACAATCCCACCAAACAGGCATACCCCAGATATTCGGTTCAGCGGCATGGGCATTTAAAGCAAGTGTATTTATAGAATTGTATTGTATTTCATAAACCGGCGGTAACGCCCAACGGCGCATCCAATAAGAAGGGTCTGTTGGGGAACCACCCGATAACTGGGCTGCACCTGAAAATAAAGCACCCCGTTGATACCCCGGGTACACAACACCAAAACCATCTACATTACCGGCACTGAAGTTAAACCGGCGCATGTCATTCCAGTTTTCAATGCTACAGCCCATTGCAATATATTTTTGCAGCATAATGTCAGACATTGTTAAGGAGCCGGAAGCCTGGCAAACCGCATCACTTGCAAAATAAGCACTGATGGCAGCCTCATCCATAGGCGCCATATCGGGATTGGTGGCGGTATAGCCTCCACCCTGCCATTCGGTTAACTTAGCCTGCATCATAGCCAAATGCGCCCTGATGCCGTCTGTATATGCGGTATACGCATTTCCCGCATCTCCTTTTCTCATATAAACTTCGGCCTTGATAAAGCACATTTCGTGATAAGTTAATATCTCCTGGTCGGAAACAGGACGAACCTGGAATGACCCTGTGGAACCAACAACGCCGGCAGCATATGCTGCTGCTGAAGGATACCAGCTAACATCGTTTGAAGGCTGGTCGGCTATACCCGATGTGGCAAGAGCGCTGCTACGCATATTTACATACGCTGTATCGCCTGCCAGCACATAATTGGTTGTGTTTATATAAATGGAGCCGGCGGGGTAGGTTACGGTTACAACATCCCCGTTAACCGAGTGGGTACGTCCTGCCGCAACCTGTGCAGCAATAAAATCATTGCGGTCTGTTGCGTCGGTGATCGTATACTCTTTTGCTGTATTTGCTGCTGCATAAGTTGCTGTTGCAATAGAAGCAGGACCGCCGCCTTTTATTAACCGGGTGGCCGGCCCATAAGAATCAACACCTATGGAACGGTTCCATGTATAAGAAGATACCCTGCCGCCGGCGTCTAATTTAACATCGGCCATGGAAGCCGGTACAATTTTAGTCATCCTGGGATCTGTTACTCCGGAGCCGCGCATATTGGTCAACAGGTTGTAGTGATACTGGGAAATGCGCTGCGTACTGCCATAAGCCGCATAATTAAAGTTGCCATTGGTTACAACAGGATCACCTAATAAAAAGTCGGTTACCGTACTGTTGTTAAAGCACGGCACTACGGTATTATCGGCAATAGACTGTGGGCCTTTGGACAAACAATACAGAATAGAATCTGCATTATACAGATCTGATTTTTTGGACAGCTTCAGCATGTACCGGGCTTTCAATCCATAGCATAATTTTATCCATTTGCTAACATCGCCATTATTCATATAATCACCAACAGAAAGTGCAGGCGCCCCGGTTTCCTGTGTTTTACCGAACAGGTCAATGGCTTCATTCAATTTGTCCATACACCCGTTGAAAATGGTTTTACCGTCATCTGGTTTAGGGCTTGGATTTCCTGTGGCGGCTTCTGTGTAAGGCATTTCGCCATAAATATCCAGCATTTGCATAAAGCCGAGCGCATGGAATACGTTAGCCGCAGCCATATAATGATAGGCGCCTTGTTTCTGGGCAGAATTATACATATCAGGGATATTGGAAGATACCGCCACAAACCAGGTTTGGTAGGGGGTGGTAGAGTTTCCGCTGGCGGCTGCCCATGTTGTACTGAATGTATTACCATTAGCATTGGTGGTATAAAAAACACCTGCCTGTAATGCAGTACGGTAATTGGCAACCCCTGACGAGTACATATAAAAGTGCTCAATCCAGGGCAACCTGTTTTGGATCAATACGCTTTGATTGTTCGGGCTATCCGGGTCCGTATTAACGTCGAGCCACTTTTTACACGAGGTGGAACCTGCCATAAGTACACAACCCAATATTATATAGATTAAATTTTTCATGCTTTGCTTTTTTTCATTAATTAAAATGTAATGTTTACTCCGAATGTAAAGCTTGCTACCGCGGGCACGCCCAAATAATCAATACCTGTAGAACCCGAACCTCCTGTTCCGCCTGCTGCGCTTACTTCAGGATCCATTCCTTTGTAATTTGTCCAGGTAAATAAATTGGTGCCTACCGCTGTTGCGGAGAGTCCTTTGATAACTTTTTGACGCTTTGTTATACCGGAGAAATCGTAGGTTAATGATAAAGAGCGCAGCTTCACCCAGTTTACCGAAGTAATAAAATTATAGGAATTAGCTGCATAGTTCGACCAGTATCGCTGGATCATATTTGTACCTGCATACGTTGTACTGCCAATTGTATAGGACTGGTTTGCATCGTAGGTTTGTGTAAAATCTTCTCCTGTCTGGCTGTTCACCCCGGTTACGGTTACCGATTGCCTGTCGTTCAGTAAAGTTTTTTTGCTTAGCCCGTTTACGACCATTGCATATTCTGTGCCGTTAAACACATCCCCGCCTTTGCGTATGTCGAGAAGAAATGATAAGGAGAGCTGTTTGAACCGGAAAGTATTGTTGATCCCGCCAATGAAACTTGGTTCACGGTTACCAACCACCGGGTTGGTAGTGTTCAGTTTATATAATCCGGTTGTGGGGTCAACCTGGTAGCGCCCGTTTGGAATTTCATCTCCTTTCGAGTCTACTTCACGCAAATAAGGCTGTCCTGTCATTCCAAGAAAATATCCGCCATTAGGAACAGATGCCGCTTTTACTGTTCCGAACTGGGCATCTGTTGGGTAAAAATAGGCTACCCCCGGAAGAAACTCTCCCAATCTGCCTTTATTATAGGAGAAATTAACCGTTATGTCCCATCCGAAATTCTTTTGCGATACCGCCTTACCGGTAAGCATGATTTCCATACCCTTGTTAATAACAGAGCCGGTATTAAGTGAACTGAAAATAAAGCCTCCGGATTGGGCTAAACGCGGTTGTGCAATTTGGTTCTTTGTTTGGCTATGATAATAGGTATAATCCAAACCGATACGCCCGTTCAGGAATTTAAACTCTCCCCCGATTTCCCAGGAGTTTTGAATTTCGGGTTTTAAAATAGGGTTACCGGCCGCCCACTGATTACCCACCAGCACATAAGATCCGATTGAGTACGGAGACCATACATAAGTATTGGTAGCATACGGATTGGCGTCTTTACCAACCTGCGCCCAGCTTGCCCTGAACTTGCCGAAAGAAAGAATGTTGTTTTGAGGCAACAGCTCTGTAAAAACAAAAGAGCCGCTCACAGAAGGATAAAAATAAGACCTGTTCTCTAAAGGTAATGTAGACGACCAGTCATTACGTCCTGTTGTAGTAAGGAATATAATATTTTTATAAGACACCCCGGCTTCCCCATAAGCTCCTACCAGCCGTTTATGTCCGGATCCATCGGTAAAAAATTTATTTTCTGTACCAATATTATTAAAACTGATCGTACCGGCTGTAACAAAGTTATAGCCCCAATGATTCTGGCGGCTTGTTCTGGTATCCTCCGAAGAAGTGCCCAGCATCAGGTGGGTATCAAAATCGCCAAATGTTTTATGAAAATTACTCATTACCGTTGTTGTAGTGAAGGTGTAATCATATTTGGGCTTGCTCAAACGACCGTTCTGGTACAGCGGGGCAACGGCAGAACCGGGAGCGATATAGGTGTAATCATCTGTTATGTACTGGTCGTAACCGAAACGTGCTACAACGTCCCACCAGTTTGTAATTTTGTAATTACCGCTCACGCCTCCGGTAATCCGCTTGGTCTGCGATGTTAATTTATCCTGATTAATGATCCAGTAAGGGTTATCAATATCATTTTCCAATGGAAGGGTTCCGGCAAACGGGCGATATTGCGTTCCATCCTCCTCATTGATATAATCCTTTATATTAAATGTTTGAGGCCAGTTGTAAAGCGCCTGCATACTCCCCACTCCACTTCCATATAACCCTGCGGTAGTCAGCGTTCTGTTGGTTTTGGCAACAGAATAGGCAACATTTGCATTTAGGGTTAACCGTCCGTATTTCTGTTCGCCGTTAAACCGGAAAGTGGTTTTATCATATTTCGTGTTGGGAACGATGCCTGTTTGATCAAAATTAGAGCCGGATAAATAAAAAGAGCTGTTTTTTGTACCGCCGGATACGTTAACATTATTATCGTAAATAATACCGTTTTGAAAAAAATTGCCAATATTATCGTATAGCTTATCTGAGGCGGTGATCTTTTCTCCCCATGAGCTATAAATATTGTCTTTACTGAAAACGCCATTAACAGAATAATTACCGGGTCCGAACCCGGTTTGAACTTCAGGCAGCTTGTTTGCCCAGGAGGTACTAAACCTGCTGGTAACATCAACCTTTACCGTTCCTTCCGCTCCTTTCTTTGTAGTAATAACAACAACGCCATCGGCTGCACGGGAACCATACAATGCCGCCGCTGCTGCTCCTTTCAATACCGACAGGCTTTCAATATCTTCGGGGTTAACATCCATGATACGGTTTGAAAAAGTTGTATTACTGCGGCTCATGCCATCGGTACCCGTATTACCGGTAACGGTAGTGGAGTTATCGTATATAATGCCATCTATAACAAATAAGGGCTGGTTTTGCCTGCCTTCCGATGTAGAATTACCACCACGAATAGTTATTGATGCCCCGGCGCCCGCAGAACCGCTGAACTGCGTAATGTTTACACCGGGAACCTTCCCTGCCAAAGAGTTAACGACATTGGTATTCTTATTTTTCATTAGCTCCTCCGCACTCAGGTCGGAAACCGAATAGCCCAGCGCTTTCCTTTCTTTTTTAATACCCATAGCAGTTACCACCACTTCTCCCAGGCTCCCGGCCGCTACCTGCAACCGGATCTGTACTGCGTCGCTGTTTCCCGGCGTAATTTCCTGGTCCTGGTACCCAACATAGGAAATCTGCAGGGTTTGTCCGGAAGTAACCTGGATACTGAAATTACCATCGCTATCCGTTTGTGTAATGCTTTGTGTGCCCTTTACCCTGATGGTAACGCCTGTTAACGGGGAATTATCCTCTGCGGATAATACAGACCCCCTGATCGTTCTTTGCTGTGCCTGCAACGCAGGTGGTAACAGCAATAGCAGCAGTGAAAGAACAACTGCATAATGAAGCATTTTTCTCATAGTTGTGTTTTTGATGTAAATGGTTGAGTGAAGGAAAAAATATTACAGGAAAAGCTACTCCGGCCCGGAGTGTATATTTGAATTGCTTGTTTTTCCATGAGTTTAGTTTGGTACGCTAAAAATACATCAAATTCCTGCACAAAAATGCAAAAAGGCGAAAAAAAAGAGCCGAGAAGCGTGTTTCGCATTTTGCCGGAAGCCTTTCGCTGCATATATCCGCTACTATTTTGCCTGTTGCAGTAATTTCGACATTTGAATGCCCAGGCTTTCCATTAACCGGATCATTTTAAGGTTTACCTCCTGCTTTATAGCATTAAACTCATCCATGGGAAGGGGGGATGTATAATAGTCGGTTTGTACCAGATACCCCTGTTGTACGATGTCGTTAAAAAAAATGTTCCTGTTCTCTATTTTGGGGTGCTGTAAAATTTCCTGCATCCCCTGTAACAGTTGCTGGATTTGCGCTGCCGTTGTAGCCGTATCAAGCTCCAGCTTTAAATCGGCACGGCGTTGTGTACGCAGGCTCAGGTTATCTACAATACTATCTACCATTTGCTTGTTGGGCACACTTACGTATGTTTTATCGGTTGTACGTAACCTTGTGCTTCTGAAGCTGATCCTTTCCACCGTACCTGTTACGTTCTGTACTTTAAGCACATCGCCAATAACAAAAGGTTTATCAAAGAAAATGATAAAGGATGCGATAAGATTTTCTAAGCTTTCCCTGGCAGACAATGCCAGCGCCACACCTACAATACCCAATCCGGTAAGGAGGTCCATGATCTGGTAGTGGAAGGCAAATTTGATAACCGTTAATATGCCCGCTATGCTTACAATGGCTTTCAGGAAGTCTTTAAAAAAAACAATGAGCTGGTGCTCTCCCTGCATTTCTCCGTTGCCATTATTTTTTACAATAACAAATGCCAGGTAGTCAATCATCCGGAGCATCAACCAGAAAAAAGAAACAATAAGCAGCGCGGTTGCTATGCGGTCCACAATTGTTTTTGTGTTGGTTTTGTAAAAATTATATTGCAATACTTCCGGGAAATGCAGCGAGGAAAGGGCGATAACTGCTGTAAGAACAATAATGAAATACTCCAGCGGAGCCAATATCAGCTTTATGAAGGCCTGCCTGTCTACCCTGCGGCCAATTTTGTGGAGCAAATAAATAATAGCAGCGGCTATCGGCCTGCTGAAATATTTTTTTAGCAGATACATGCCCAAAATAATAAGGCTTACCGTAAGATAATCTCCAATACTGTTATCTAAAACGATCCTGTTCAGAAATTCATTCATGTTTCCGTTCTTTAGTTGATAGGATACCTTTCTATTCCCGTATCGTTAAGCACATATATACCCCGTTGTGTGATGTATATTTTTTTTGCCTGTTGTACCGGCTCGGGAAGCGGCGCTTCCTTTAGCTCCAGCGTTCCGGGTGTATACTGCACCAATTGCTGCTGCCGGCGGCCGGTAATGACCCTGCCGGTTACCTGCAGGTCACTGATCCCTGTTAACGCTATGGTGTTTTTGAGCGTACCATAATAATCAAATATATACAGTCCGTTCGCCGCATCATACATATATACAAACCCGTCCCTGTCTGTTATCTTCACGGGAGAAGGCATTATATCCAATACCTGCCGCAGATCGGCCGTTTCCATAAGCAACCTGCCGTTCTCATCAATCTTTTTAAGCTTTGCCGATTGTTCATCAAATATCCAAATGTTATTATCATAGGACAGACCAACAGCCTTTGCCTGAAAAATACCGGTTTTTCTGAGGTCTATTGTATTTACCCTGTTCAGGTAGCGGTCGAGCATCACTATCGTTGAAAAATTTTTATAATACAGGAGCAGTTTCATAGGGTTGGTTACATCCATCGCATACACCGTTCCATAGCGGCGCACATCATTAAAAACATTCAAAGAGTCACCTTTATCATTAAATTTTATTAACAGACCGGCCGGAGTAAGTACATACAGGTTTCCCAGGTTGTCGGCAGCAAACTGCGTGGCTTTACCGGTATAAAGGGTAACGGAAGGAGAAGGCGCCACAGCGCTGCCGTTCTGCAATACCGTATCCGTTTGCGCATAGGGTTGTAACACAGCACTGCAGAATAATATAGTAAGGAGGAAGCGCATCAGGATTCAAAATATTTCAGTTCAAGATGCTGTCCGTTAAATACGGCATAACTGTTATAACGTATCCAGTCGCCCAAATTAATATACCGGCTGCCGCCGTTCAAAGCAAAATCAATAGGAAGGTGCCGGTGGCCAAAAATAAAAAAGTCGTAATGCTTTTGCTGCAGCACTTCCCGGCAATAACTGATCAGCCATTCCTTATCTTCTCCCAGAAACTGCGCGTCATCTTCGCCTGTTGCCGCCCGGCTGCTTTTGCTCGACCAGTGCGCAATACCCATACCTATATACGGAGGCAGGAGGCCAAACAGCCATTGGCAGGCTTTGTTCCGGAATATTTTTTTTAAGAACTTGTAACCTTTGTCGCCGGGGCCAAGCCCGTCGCCATGACCGATTAAAAATTTTTTTCCATTAAACTCAAAATCCTTGGGTTCATAATATACCGGGATGCTCAGCTCATTTTCAAAATACCCGCTCATCCACATATCATGATTGCCTACAAAAAAATACAGGGGAATGCCGCTGTCTGTTAGCTCTGCCATTTTACCCAGGATGCGAACGAATCCTTTGGGCACCACTTTTTTATATTCGTACCAGAAATCGAACAGGTCGCCCACGATAAAAACAGCCGCAGCATCGTCCTTTATTCCGGAAAGAAACCGAACGATACGCTTTTCCCGTTTCAGGCTTGAAGCATGATCGGGAACACCCAGGTGAAAATCGGAAAGAAAATATATGTTTTTTCCTGTAGGAACCTGCATTTGTGCAAGATAAAATGAAATGCTTCAATTTTCTGTCAAAAAAACAAATACTTCTTTGGGTCCATGCACGCCAACCACCAGTGTTTTTTCAATATCAGCCGTCCGGCTCGGGCCTGTTGCAAAAGTAATAAGGGAAGGCATTTTGCCTGCATATTTCTCTCTGAGCAGTTGCAGTCCGTCTTTAACATCATACACCAGTTGGCTAACGTAGGCCATGCATATATGCACCGGCGCGTACGCGCCGGTTGTTCTGCCACTTTGCTGTGCTGTGCTCATTACAATGCTTCCTGTTCTCGCTATTAACATTTCGCAGCCCGTAACCGCCACATCGGCTGCAGCCAGGGGCTTTTGCGAAAACGCTACAGGAGCCAGCTTTTCCCGCAGCAGCGGTTCTTTACAAAATACCTCTTTCCATTGTCTTTGTTGTATTAGTATCAATAGCTGCTGCCGCATTTCGGCTTCCCCGGCGCAATATAAAAACCGGCCCTCCAGCGCGCTGAACGCTTCGGCAAAAAGTATTTCAAGGTCGTCTGCAGGGGGCAAAAACACCGATTGATTTCCCTCGCTTTGGGGAAAAGGCAAAGGCACCGGTGTGCTCAGTGCCTTTCGTATCTTTTTAAGCATATTTTCCTTTGCAGGAGATATCTTCATCGCATCAGGGTTTAGGTATGATTTCGGCCGGAGGAACACCGGCGCTGATACCGCCGCCTTCCGCACCATTAGAGCCGGTATGTTCGCCATGATGATGACGATCGTGCACAACATCGGCGGGCTTCTTCTCTTCAAAAGGCCGTTTGCCGATCAGTTGTTCCAGATCGCTTTGAAAGAGCACTTCGCGGGTGAGCAGCTCTTTTGCAATAACTTCTACCTGTTGTTTCTTTTCCTGCAGCAGGCTTTTGGTTCTGCTGTATTCCTCATCAATGAGCTTCCTTACTTCTTCATCAATTATTTTCCCGGTTTCTTCGCTGAAAGGCTTGGTGAAATAGTTTTCCTGCTGCGGATCATAGTAGCTGATATTACCCAGTTTGTCGTTCATACCGTATATGGTAATCATCGAATACGCGATCTTGGTTACCTGCTGCAGATCGTTGCTGGCGCCGGTAGAAATTTTCCCAAAGAAGATCTCTTCACTTGCTCTTCCGCCTAAGGTCATTGCAATCTGGTCTTTTAACTGGTCTGTATTATAAAGATATTGTTCTTTAGGCGTATACTGGGCATACCCGAGCGCGGCAGTGCCACGCGGAACGATGGTAACTTTTAATAAAGGATAGGCATGCTCAAGGAACCAGCCGCAAATAGCGTGTCCGGCTTCGTGGTAAGCAATGATCTCTTTTTCATCGGGCGATATGATCTTGTTCTTCTTTTCCAGTCCGCCGATCACACGGTCTATTGCGTCCTGGAAATCATTCATTTCCACTTCGGTTTTTCCCTTGCGGGCAGCTATCAGAGCTGCTTCATTACACACGTTGGCAATATCCGCACCGGCAAAACCGGGTGTTTGCTCGGCCAGCTTAAACACATCTAACTTATCCGATTTTTTTATCGGCTTTAAATGCACCTGAAAGATCTCTTCCCGGCCCTTTACATCCGGCTTGTCAATGGTGATCTGCCTGTCGAAACGACCGGGGCGCAATAAAGCGCTGTCGAGCACATCGGGCCTGTTGGTTGCCGCAAGTATAATAATCCCGCTGTCTGTGCCAAAGCCATCCATTTCTACGAGCAACTGGTTAAGGGTATTCTCTCTTTCATCGTTGCTCATCATCATGTTTTTACCTCTTGCCCTGCCAATTGCGTCTATTTCATCAATGAATATAATACAGGGTGCTTTTTCCCTGGCCTGCTTAAACAGGTCTCTTACCCTGCTTGCTCCTACGCCCACAAACATCTCCACAAAATCGGAGCCGCTCAGGCTAAAGAAAGGCACCTGCGCTTCCCCTGCCATGGCTTTTGCCAGCAGGGTTTTACCGGTGCCCGGAGAGCCCACCAGCAATGCGCCTTTTGGAATTTTGCCACCGAGCGCCGTATATTTTTTGGGGTTCTTTAAAAAATCCACGATCTCCATTACTTCCTGCTTGGCTTCTTCCAGTCCGGCCACATCGGCAAAAGTGATATTCACTTTTGTGCCTTTTTCAAATAAAGTGGCTTTTGATTTGCCAATGCTGAAAATGCCGCCAGGTCCGCCACCACCGCCGGGGCCGCCTACCTTACGCATCATTAAAATGAACAGCAGCGCAAACATGAGCAGCGGAAAGATATAGCTGAGCAAAGAACCAAACCATTCGGGATCACTTACTATTTTAACAGGCACTTCCTTTACCTGCTGATGTTCCTTGTAAAATTCCGTAAGCGTTGTACCCGTGTAGGTTTTGGCATCGGGAACTTCAAACTGGAAATGTGGTCCATCTGTTTTTGAAACAATTGACCACCTGTCTCCCAGTAATTCTTTATAAATGGGTTTATTTAAACTGTCTTTGTTTATAAAAACCCTCACCATATCTTTATTACGCACCAGCTCCAGCTTCTGGATATCATTTTTAACCAGCATTTCGTTACGGAACTGGAGATCCGAAATAACGGTTGCCGTTGGTGTAGCCCCTTTGTATAGCTGGTAGCTTACGAGTAAAAGCGCAACGATACCATATACCCAGTAAATACTGAACTTGGGACCGCGTCGTTGAGATTTGTCATCCCCCTCCGGCCGTTTTTTGAACCCGGGAATTTTATCCTGATTATTATCCTGTGCCATAAAGTTCTTCGCTTAAATAATTTAAATTATAATAAAAAACCGGATGCTCCCAGTTATTAATAAAATGATCGTTCCTGGTTTTGTTGCGAATTACTACTCGTGTTCTGTATAACCGCCATCATTCCACATCTCTTCCAGCTTATAGAACTTCCGTGTTTCCGGCTGAAAAATATGCACCACAATATTTACATAATCAATTAATACCCATTGCAGGGCCTGGTAGCCCTCGTGGCGATATGGCAATTCCCCCGTGTGTATTTTAACTTCCTGCTCTACCGCATCGGCAATAGCCCTTACCTGCACATGGCTGGAAGCTTCGCAAACGATAAAAAAATCTGCAACGGCTTCCTGCACTTTTCGCAGGTCGAGCGAAATGATATTTTCTCCTTTTTTTTGACGGATGGCGCTGATGATGGATTTAAATAGCTTACTGTTCCTCGTCAACCTGACTGCACGTTTGGGCCGTGCAGTTAACACCTGTAATGCTGCCAATAGAAATCAATTTTAGATTTACCCTTTTTCCGGGGCTGATTTGGTTATCATTTAAAAAAGCAATGCGATGCAACTGCTTATTTGTTTTACGATTATATAACTTGCTCAAAAATAGTAATTAATTCGGTATTCTCTTATGCAATCCTTCGGACAGTCTTTTACCGTATTACCCAGTATTGACAGTACCAACAACTATGCCATGCAAATGGTTCATGCCCGTTTGGCAAAGCATGGCGATGCCTGGTTTGCGCTTAACCAAACCAAGGGCAAAGGACAAAGAGGTAAAACCTGGCAAAGCGGGGCAGGAGAAAATATAATAATAAGCATTGTTATTGCGCCTTCCTTTTTACTTCCGGTACAATCGTTTTTGCTGAACGCGGCTATTGCCCTGGGCACATACGATTTTTTTAAAAAATACGCCGGCAATGAAACCCGCATCAAATGGCCGAATGATATTTACTGGCGTGACAGAAAGGCAGGCGGCATATTAATAGAAAATAGCATACGGGCCGAAAGCTGGCTGTTTGCGGTTGCGGGAATAGGACTGAACATTAACCAGGTAATTTTCCCGGAACACCTGCAAAAGGCAACTTCTCTCCGGCACATAGCAGGAAAAGATTTTGACACCATTGAGATGGCAAAAGAACTGTGCGTTTGCTTAGAACAACGATACGAGGCACTGAAAGCGGGGAACGAAAAACAAATTTTATACAACTACAGGGAGGCAATGTACAAATTGAATGAATATGTTACATTTAAAAAAGACGGGCTTTTGCTTAAAGCCCTTGTGAAAGGCGTTACAGCAAACGGACTGTTGATGGTGGAAACAGACAGCAATAAACAGGAGTGGTTATGGGGAACTGCAGAATGGATAGTATGACCCCTTTATAGGCTTTCAGCAGTGAGCTTTCGGCGATCAGGGAGTAACTCCTGATAACATAAGGAATCTTTCTTTTCACTTTTTCCTGCTCATGAATCTGAAAGCTGATAAACTGACAGCCTCCTGTTTTATCAGCTATTCATACTGGCAAGGAACTCCTGGTTGTCTTTTGTTCCCCTCATGCGTTTCAGCAATTCGTTCATGGCTTCTTCAGCATTCATATCGGCCAGGTAATTACGCAGCAAATGCATTCTTTTCAGCACATCCTTGTCTAACAGCAGGTCTTCACGGCGGGTAGAGGAGGCCACCAGGTCTATGGCAGGGAATATGCGTCTGTTGGCCAGGCGCCTGTCTAACTGCAGCTCCATATTACCGGTTCCTTTAAATTCCTCGAAGATCACTTCATCCATTTTTGAACCGGTATCTATTAAAGCGGTAGCCAGTATGGTTAATGATCCGCCGTTCTCTATTTTTCTTGCGGCGCCAAAAAACTGTTTCGGTTTTTGCATGGCATTGGCTTCCACACCGCCCGACAATACTTTACCCGATGCGGGAGCAACAGTATTATGCGCACGCGCCAAACGGGTAATGGAATCAAGCAGTATAACCACATCGTGTCCGCATTCTACCAAACGCTTGGCTTTTTGCAGGGCAATGGTAGACACTTTTACATGCTTTTCGGCAGGCTCATCAAAGGTAGAAGCAATAACCTCCGCCCTTACGCTTCTTTCCATATCGGTTACTTCTTCGGGGCGTTCATCCACCAGCACGATCATCATATAGCACTCGGGATGGTTTTCAGCAATAGCATTGGCAATGTCTTTCAGTAAAACCGTTTTACCCGTTTTAGGCTGCGCCACAATCAATCCGCGCTGCCCTTTACCGATAGGTGTAAACAAATCAATCATTCTGGTGCTTAATGCCGACGGTTGCGTGAAAAGGTTCATCTTTTCAAAAGGGAACAAAGGCGTAAGGTAATCGAAAGGTACCCTGTCTCTTACTTCTTCGGGCGATTTGGCATTGATCGTTTCTACTTTAAGCAATGCGAAGTATTTTTCGCCTTCCTTCGGTGGGCGAACGGCGCCCGCTACGGTATCACCGGTTTTTAAGCCGAATAATTTTATTTGCGAAGGAGAAACATATACATCATCGGGGGAGGAAAGGTAATTGTAATCACTGCTTCTTAAAAAGCCATAGCCGTCGGGCATCATTTCCAAAACGCCTTCACTCATGATCACACCATCGAACTCAATGTTAAAGTTCTGCTCGCGGCGGTTAGGGTATTGCCTGCGTTCGGTTTGCGATTCTTCGGCCGGCGCGGCTTCCTGCTGCACCGATTCTTCTTCAGCCAATTCTTCCTGCTCCTCAGCTTCAGTGGCTTCAGCGGCAGGAGGAACAACAGCAGCGGCGGCGGCTTCCTGTTCTTTCTTTTTTGCAGTCTGTTCAGGGGTTTCGTCCTGGAAAAGCCTGGGTTTCTTTACTACTTTCTTTTCCGTCTTTTTTTCAGGATCGGCGGCAACTGCTTTTCTTTTCCTGGCGGGCGCGGCCGGCTTTTCAGGTTCAGATTCCACGAGCGCTTCTTCTGTACTGTTGGAAGTGGTTGTTTTTACAACACGTTTACGTTTGCCTTTTTCTTCCGTTCCCTTGGTTGCGGCACTATTTTCTATAGCCTGTTTATCTAAAATCTTATAAATGAGTTCCTGTTTATCGAGTTTCTTAGCGTTAGCAATGCTCAATTGCTCGGCAATATCAAGCAGCTCAGGAACGAGCATATCATTCAGTTGCAGAATGTCGTACATAAATATATACTTAACGGTTTACCTCTCATCAAAAACACCGGATAATTGAAAGAGAAATGTTGAAATGAATTTTTGGTTGAATGAAATTGGTGCGGAATGCCTAAAACTGACAGAATCCCGGAGCTTGGTAAGAATTGATCAGTTTGATTCCGTGGCAATAATACATCAAATTTCCGGAATCTAAAAAATTTTTTACTCCCTTATCTTTGTGCGCTTTCCTTTTTGCAACGCATTTTTGTGCAGCCTGTTTAAAAAGAATCATATGTTCAATAAAAGAATTAAAATAAAGCAATTATTGGCCCAGGAGCCCGGTAACCAGGAAGTTACGGTAATGGGATGGGTGCGCAGTTTCAGAAATAACCAGTTCATTGCCCTCAACGATGGCTCTACCAATAATAACCTGCAGGTAGTAGCCGAACTGGGCAAATTTGATGAGGCTTTGCTGAAACGGGTTACCATTTCGGCTTCATTAAAAATTACCGGAGTGGTTATTTCTTCTTTAGGCAAGGGACAAAAGCTGGAGCTAAAAGCTGCCACCATAGAGATCCTTGGCGACAGCGACGCTGAAAAATACCCGCTGCAACCTAAAAAGCACAGCATGGAATTTTTAAGGGAGATCGCCCACCTGCGCTTTCGTACCAATACGTTTGGCGCGGTGTTCAGGGTGCGGCACAGCTTAGCTTTTGCCATACACCAGTTTTTTAACGACAGGGGATTCGTGTACCTGCATACCCCCGTTATTACCGCCAGCGATGCCGAAGGCGCGGGGGAAATGTTCAGGGTAACTACCTTACCGGCCCATAACCCGCCGCTTACCGAAGATGGCGCCGTTAATTATAAAGAAGACTTTTTTGGCCGGGCTACCAACCTTACGGTAAGCGGGCAACTGGAAGGCGAGCTGGGTGCTACCGCCCTGGGTGAAATATATACATTCGGGCCTACTTTCAGGGCCGAAAATTCCAATACCCCGCGTCACCTGGCGGAATTTTGGATGATTGAACCCGAAATGGCTTTTTGCGACCTGGAAGACAATATGAACCTGGCGGAAGAATTCATTAAATACATCATCCGCTATGCCATGGAACACAACCAGGAAGACCTCTCGTTTTTAGCGCAGCGCCTTGCCGATGAAGAGAAACAATTGCCACAGGATAAACGCAGTGAGCTGGGGCTATTGGAAAAATTAGATTTTGTGATCAATAATAATTTTGAAAGGATCACTTACACAGCAGCCATTGATATTTTACTGCAGTCGCCCGCATACAGGAAAAAGAAATTTCAGTACGAGGTAAAATGGGGCATTGATATGCAGAGCGAGCACGAAAGATACCTGGTTGAAAAGCATTTTAAAAAACCGGTTATTGTTACGGATTACCCGATGAATATAAAAGCCTTTTATATGCGCCAAAACGATGATGGTAAAACCGTTGCAGCCATGGATATTTTAGCCCCCGGTATTGGTGAAATTGTAGGCGGTTCACAACGTGAAGAACGTTTGGATAAATTAGAACAACGCATGAAGGAAATGCATGTGCCTGCAGAAGAATTATGGTGGTACTTAGATACCCGCCGCTTTGGTACTGTTCCCCATGCAGGCTTTGGACTGGGTTTTGAACGTATGGTGCAGTTCGTTACCGGCATGAGCAATATCCGCGATACCATTGCTTTTCCAAGAACACCGGGAAGCGCTGAGTTTTAAGGGGGAATGTTGCTTAAACCTTAATATCAAATAGCTGATATTCCTTTCTTATTTAAAAGTGTGAGCCATCGCCTGTTATTTTCTTTTGCCGTTCCATGTATTGAGCAAAAAATCAGGAACCAAACAAGTCTCAAATCTGAATACTAAATTTCGGGATATGAAGCGAATGCAACTCTAAACCCTAAACGGTTTCCTACTCTTCCTCATGCACCGACAAAATAGGGATACGTGAATGAAAAACCAGTTCTTTGGTGTGGCTTTTTTGAAAAAGTAAATCCAGCAAGCGATGCTTGCGGGGTATTACAATCAGCAGGTCAAGGTTATTGCTTTCTGCAAAGGTGTTGATCCCCGCTTCCACATCGGGGTTATCAATATAAAAATATTTTGGCCGGAGCTCCTGCAATAACGAGTACAGCAATACCGACTGTTCAGCCGTATCTTTTATATTGCTCTTTTTATTATCAACATTTAAAACACTAAGCGTTGCATTAAGGGTTTTTACCCACTCCTTTATAGCTGCGCTTGGAGCAGTATCAGCTATTTTCTTAAAATCACAGGCAAAGCCTATCCGTTGTATGCCGTTAAAAACCGCACCCGGCGGAACAACAAGTACAGGCGTGGTAAGCTGCCGTATGGCCGATAAAGTAGAGCTGCCCACCAGTAGCCTTTCTACAAAACCGGCGCCTTTTGTTCCCATCACCACGGCAAAGGGATGAGTAGCTGCGCAAATTGCTTTCAGCTCGTCGGTCAGATCACCTAACCTTACTTCGGCAGTGATGGTAAGTTTATCCGGGGCAACACGCTGTACCTGTTCCTTTAGCTCATCAATTCTTTCCTTATTGATCTTTTCCAGCTCGCCAATGTCCATCAGGGGCAACGGAATATCACTGTTGTTATACGATACCGGCGCCTGGTACACATGCAGCAGCATAACGGAAGCATCAATAGCCAGGGCAAGATCTACAGCATACTTCATGGCATTAATAGCCACCGGCGAAAAATCTGTAGGAACAATAATGGTTTTCATCAGCCTGTTTTTAGGTAACAAAATAAGGTGCGTTTGGGTTGTTCATACGCGCAATATGCAAAGGTCTTTCTTTCCGCAGAGTATGCATGAAATACAATTTTAAAAGAATTGATGCTAATTTCATGTAAAATTCCGCTCCGGCACTCAAAATACGCTAAAAAACCTGCTATGCATATTCCTGTAGTTACCTTTTAAAGCTTACCGATGCGTTTGAAATTTTTACGGCATATCTCTTTTTTGAAGGCTGTTACTTTATATAGTTTAACCGCCTTTGGGGGAGCGCAGGGGCATTTTGGAATGATGATGAAAACTTTTGTTGCCAAAAGAAAAGACATTACCGAGCAGGAACTGTTAGAATACAATGCCTTTTGCCAGTTGCTGCCGGGCGCATCCTCTACACAGATCATTACCCTTATTGGCTATAAAAAAGGAAAGCTGCCCCTGGCCATTTTAACGCTGCTGCTATGGATTTTGCCCGCCTGCCTGCTCATGAGCGGGCTGTCTTTTGCCCTTGATTTTGCCGGTAAAACAACGCTGCAAAACGACCTCTTTAAATTTATAAAGCCAATGGCGGTAGGGTTCCTGGCATTTGCTGCCTTCAGGGCCTATACGTTGGTTACCGGGAACCGCATTGCCAGGCTCATTATGGCAGGCGCTATGATCGCTACCTATTTTCTTTTTAATTTGCCTGTTATTTTTCCTGCTGTTATTTTACTGGGCGGACTGGTTACCAATTTTACGGAAAAGACTTCAAAAATTATAAACGTTGAGCCAAGACCTGTTAAATGGGGAAATATAGTAATATTTTTTTTAATATTTATTATAGCAGGAGTTTTCAGTGAGCTGTCGCGCAAAAATGAATGGCAGCATCGCAAAGCCTTCAACCTTTTTGAAAACACCTATCGTTTTGGTGGAATGGTTTTTGGCGGGGGAGATGTGCTGATGCCCATGATGTATGAGCAATACGTGGTTCGTCCGGCAACCCAGCGTGTGCAGCTCAAAAACCAAAATGTGATCAGCATTGACCAAAATGAATTTCTTACCGGCGCGGGAATGGTAAAAGCCATACCCGGCCCCACTTTTTCTTTCTCTGCTTTTGTTGGAGGGGAAGCGCTAAAAAATGAAGGTCCGGGAATGCAGGCCCTTGGCTGTGCCATAGGCACGTTTGGTATTTTTTTGCCCAGTGCTCTGCTGGTATTGTTCTTCTTCCCGGTTTGGCATAATCTAAAAAAATATCCCGCCATTTACCGTGCATTAAAAGGAATAAACGCGGCCGTGGTAGGTATTATGGCGGCATCTGCCTTTTTCCTCATGAAAGACATTTCCTTTTTTGAAGTAAACGAAGAAGCTACTACCAGCTTTTTAAATATTGGCGTAATTGCCGGAACATTTTTGCTGCTCACTTTTACCAAACTGCCTGCCCCTGTAATTGCATTGATATGCCTGGTACTTGGACTGATTTTTCATTGATAAAACAAGCAGCGGTAAGTTAGGCTTACTTATCAAAAAAACAGCCACGGATTCCGGTAACCCTCAAGCAGGCTGAGTTACGAATACAACTTAAACCAGCCACTATGCACGAATACTTAATATATTTGGCTCATTTATTCGCGCATTCGTGGCATATTAAACCCTGTTAGGCTTTTGGGTTACAGGTGCCTCCTCAGCGTTGTTACCTGTAATACCCGTTTTTTTCTATTTCTTCTTTAACACTGTCCGGAACTAAGTACCGTACAGATTTTCCCTCTTGCACCATCTCCCGTATTTGGGTAGCTGAAATTTGCAGCAGGGGAGCGTCTAACAGGGTAATATTGGGAGATTGTTCGGCGGCTACTTCAAAACCTGCTCTTTTATATACAAAAACAGGATAGCGCTGCAACAGCACCCGGGCATTCTTCCACTTCGGCAGGTTTTGAAAGCTGTCGCTACCCATAATAACAGCAAACTGGTGCTGCGGATATTTTTCTTCTATGTAAGCTAAAGTATCTATTGTATAAGAAGGTTTGGGCAAATGAAATTCTATATCGGAAGCACGAAGCTTCGGCTCTCCTTCTATGGCCGTTCTAACTAAGTGAAGGCGTTGGTATTCATTTAACAGGGAATGTGATACTTTAAAAGGATTTTGAGGAGAAACCACAAACCAAACCTGGTTAAGCGGGGTATGCCCTGCAATAAAACTGGCAATGATCAGATGCCCGTGGTGAACGGGGTTAAACGATCCAAAATACAAACCTATATACATGTGTAATATGCCATCAGGCTGTTTTAACCAGCAGCTCTTCTACCAGCACGCTTTTAGCCTCATTTAAGCGCAAACTTAAACTATATCCCGCAACCGAAACCGAAATAGGGTCACCTAACGGGGCTATCTGGTCAACAGTAATAATTTCACCCGGAATAAACCCCATTTCCATGAGCTTTAAAAACAGCTCATCATTTTCTATTTCCCTGATGATTACGGTAATACCCGGCGTTATTTCAGAAAGTCTCTTCATATATAAACAAATCTATTGGTAGTTTTGCAGCATTACTTACGATTTTCGGAAAAGGATTATTGATGCCTGTTATTAACTTTTACTTTTCATACCGGCAATTTGCGCTAAAAAACAGAAAAGAACTAAAATTGTTTATTAGTGATACCTTCAAAGCCGAGAGGAAAAACGCGGTTTCCCTTCAATACATATTTTGTTCTGATGCATATTTGTTAGCCATTAACCGGCAATATTTACAACATGATTATTACACCGATATTATAACTTTTAACCTGGGAACTGAAAAAAATATTGAAGGAGAAATATATGTGAGCATAGAAAGGGTTAGGGAGAATGCCCAATTAATGCAAACCAGCTTTAAGGAAGAATTACACCGGGTGATTTTTCATGGCATTTTACACCTGTGCGGACATAAGGATAAGTTAAAAAGTGAAAAAGAGGAAATGAGAAGAAAAGAAGATCGTTTATTGCAGTTGTATTTCAACAACAATAAAAACCGTTCCACGTGAAACGTTTTTTGCTTATTATTATTGTATCCCTCTTTTATTTTATAAGCTTCGGACAAGGCTCTATTGTTTTAAGCGACAAACCATTCATTGTAAGCCACTTAAAAGATACCACCATAGAAAACTGGCTGAACAGCAAGCCGGCATTTTCACCGCTTTCAACAGAAGAAAAAGAAGCGGTATACTGGGTAAATATGGTAAGAAGCGATCCCCGGAAATTTTTGAACATTATTTTATACCCCTTCTTGGATCAATTTCCCGAAGTAAAAAGCAGTTATACCCGTTCCCTTATAGCCGAATTATTAGCTTTATCTCCTTTACCGCTGCTAACACCCTCAGACAAATTATACCAGGTAGCCGGTAGCCACGCCAAAGACCTGGGCTCAAATCAAATGACCATTTCACACAGTTCCTCTAAAGGACAATCATTCCAGGAGCGTCTAAATAGCTTTGGCTACTTTGAATGTGTTTCAGAAAATGTGTATGAAGGAAAAGAAAATGGCTTGTTGTCTGTTCTTTTCCTGCTCATAGATACAGGAGTAAAAAGCCTCGGACATCGTAAAAATATACTGGATCCCGGCATGAAAAGTATAGGATTGTCTTTTTATCCGGTAAAGGGTAGCCCTGCTCATTTCTTTATGGTTCAGAACTTTTCCTGCAATTAAACCATAGTTCCACGTGAAACAGTGTTATCATAAATCAATTGATCCTAAATAAAAGGGTATTTTATTTTTCCCCTCCTTAATTTTGCCGCATGTTTTCAACATATGATATTATTGTTGTGGGTGCGGGTCATGCAGGTTGTGAAGCCGCCGCTGCGGCTGCCAATATGGGCAGCAAAGTTTTACTGATTACCATGAACCTGCAAACCATTGCTCAAATGAGCTGCAACCCTGCTATGGGCGGAATAGCAAAGGGGCAGATCGTGAGGGAAATTGATGCCTTAGGCGGATACTCCGGTATTGTTACCGATAACACCATGCTACAGTTCAGAATGCTGAACAAATCCAAGGGACCCGCAATGTGGAGTCCACGGGCTCAAAGCGACCGTATGCTCTTCTCCCAAAAATGGAGAACAATGCTGGAACAAACACCCAACATAGATTTTTACCAGGATATGGTTAAAAGCCTGCTCGTTAAAGATGAACGCTGCGTGGGTGTAGTTACCGGCATGGGACATGAAATAAAAGCTACCACGGTTGTGCTCACCAATGGCACTTTTTTAAATGGTATCATTCATGTTGGTGAAAAAAGATTTGGCGGGGGAAGGGTAGCGGAAAAAGCTGCAACAGGTATAACCGAACAATTAGTAGCATTGGGGTTTGAAAGCGACAGGCTGAAAACAGGAACACCTCCCCGTGTAGATGGAAGAAGCCTTGATTACTCCAAAATGGAAGAACAGAAAGGAGATGAAACAATAAGCGGTTTTAGTTTTTTGCCCGTTCCTAAAATTACTCCCGAACAGCAAAAAAGCTGCTGGATCACTTATACCAACCAAACGGTACACGATATACTCAAAACAGGGTTCGACAGAAGCCCCATGTATTCAGGAAGAATTGAAGGCGTAGGCCCCCGGTATTGCCCCAGCATAGAAGATAAAGTAAACCGCTTTGCAGACAAAGACCGGCACCAGATTTTTGTGGAACCCGAAGGCTGGAATACCATAGAAATATATGTAAACGGCTTTTCTACTTCCTTACCGGAAGAAGTGCAACTTAAAGCCATTCGCATGATCCCCGGCTTTGAAAAAGCTAAAATGTTTCGTCCGGGTTACGCCATAGAGTACGACTATTTTCCGCCTACACAGCTACATTATTCTTTAGAAACCAAACGTATAAAAAACCTCTTTTTTGCCGGGCAAATTAACGGTACCACGGGTTATGAAGAAGCTGCCTGCCAGGGGCTCATGGCCGGAATGAACGCACATCTTGCCGCACAGCAAAAAGCACCCTTTATTCTTAAAAGAAGCGATGCTTATATTGGCGTGCTCATTGATGACCTCATTAGCAAAGGAACAGAGGAACCTTATCGTATGTTTACCAGCCGGGCAGAATTCAGGACCCTGCTTCGACAGGATAATGCCGATCTGCGACTCACTGAAAAATCATACGCGTTAGGATTAGCTTCCGGAGAAAGAATGAAAATTTTGGAAGAAAAAAGAGACGCTGTTATTAATATTACAAATATAATTAATTCATTATCGGTTGAGCCAAATGAAGTAAACGATTATCTTTCCGCTATTTCTACTTCACCCATCACCCAAAAACAAAAAGCAGCACAGTTGCTATTGCGTCCCGGTATCAGTTTAAATGAACTGCAGGGCGTCCTTCCAAAACTGTCGGAAGCCCTTGGCACCAGTACCCGGGAAGTATTGGAAGAAGCTGAAATTCAAATTAAGTATAATATTTATATAGAAAAAGAAAAGGAGCTGGTTTCAAAAATGAGCAAATTAGAGGATCTGATGATCCCGGAAAACTTTAATTACAGCCATATTTCCGCCCTTTCTGCGGAAGCTAAGCAAAAGTTCCTTTCCATTAAGCCCAGAACGCTCGGTCAGGCCTCACGCATTTCAGGGGTCAATCCCAGCGATGTTCAAATTTTGATGGTATATATGGGCAGGTAGATTTAAAGCGCTTAACGGGGCATCTACAAGCCTAAGGAAGCACTTATCTCCAGCATTCGCCTAATTGGTTTTAACGCGGCAATCCTTAATTCTTCTTCCATCGTTAACTCCGGCAATTCATATTCCATACACAAATACAATTTTTCGAGTGTATTTAATTTCATGTGCGGACAATCATTGCAGGCACAGCTGTTATCGGGTGGCGCAGGAATAAATAATTTTTCGGGTGAATTCTTTTGCATTTGGTGAAGGATGCCGGTTTCCGTGGCCACAATAAATTCCTTCGCTTCATTTTTTTCCGAAAACTTAAGCAGTTGTGTAGTGGATCCAATAAAATCTGCCAACTGCAGCACTACCGCTTCACATTCGGGATGAGCGATCACCTTAGCATCGGGGTACCGCACTTTTAATTTAGCGATCTTTTCCCTGCTAAAAATTTCATGCACCATGCAGGCGCCATCCCAGAGCACCATGTTCCTTCCTGATTTTTTATTAATATAAGCCCCAAGGTTTCTGTCCGGCGCAAATATGATCTTTTGATCCTCCGGCAGGCTCTCTACAATTTGCCGCGCGTTAGAAGAAGTACAAATAATATCACTCAACGCTTTTATACCTGCAGAACAGTTAATATAGGAAATAACAATATGTCCCGGGTGCTCATCCTTAAACTTTTTAAACAAAGGCGGCGGTGCCGAATCAGACAAGGAGCAGCCCGCTTTAAGATCAGGCAATAAAACTTTTTTATGGGGGTTTAAAATTTTTGCTGTTTCAGCCATGAAATGAACCCCGGCAAAAACAATAATATCTGCAGTAGTTTTCTCTGCCTGCTGCGCCAGTCCCAAACTATCTCCTATATAATCCGCTACATCCTGTATATCTGCCTCCTGGTAATAATGCGCTAATATTACCGCATTCTTTTCGCGCTTTAATCTTTCTATCTCCTTAAACAAATCTAACCGGGGATCAATATCAACATCCAAAAAACCAACCCGCCGAACATTTTGCTTTGCTTCTTCAATGTTAATTACTGCCATAGTATTTAATAATAATTAATTATTTATTTAAAAGCCCTATTACTATTACGGCTGTGAATATGGGGAAACATTAGTAAACCCTTTTCTTGGCAAAGTTAAAACTAATACTTATACACTTTTCTTCACAGGCTGTTAACAGCAGATGAATAAGCAGCAATAAGTATTTTTAAGCATTATTAACAATGTTAAAAGATAATGGATGCGGAAAACTTTCTGATCAAAATGCAATAATATGCTGTGTATAAACTGTGGTGAAGTTCCTGTTATTAACCATTGTTCCGTACCCTGTATAAAGGGATGAGAATTCCAAAATAATCTGTTATCCGAAACAGCACATTAAAAAGGAAATAAAGCCGGGGTTTTCAACATAAAATGGATGCTACTCACAAACGGCTGTGGATTTTAATAAACGCTGCTGCACTATTTTTTGTTGCGGCTTTGCCTGTAAATAGATATGCACTTTTAGAAAGCAGTATGCTGCTGCTTTACGGTGGTTTTCCACAATTTGTTGATAAACGTATATTACCCTATTTTTGCCGTCCATAAAAAATACATTCAATATTATATGTCTATTATTCAGACGATTCGCGACAAAGCTGCTGTTTTTGTGTTTGGGCTTATAGGGGTGAGTTTAATTGCTTTTATAGTTCAGGACGCTTTTGTAGGGGGAGGAAGCCACCTGTTTTCAGCGCCATCTTCCACGATCGGAAAAGTAAACGGTGTTAAAATTGAAAGGGAAGATTTTGATGAAAGAACAAGATCAATGGAAACCCAATACCAGTCGCAGGGCTACCGTGTAGATGAATCTATGCGCCAGGAAATTCAGAACCAGATATGGAACGGATTGATCAGCAAAGAGCTGATAACCCGTGAAGCGCAAAAGCTGGGTATAGATTTTACCTCGAAAGAGTTTACCGAATTATTATTCAGTGAAGATGCGCCCCAGGAGTTTAAACAGCAGTTTACCGATCCGCAAACGGGTGTATATAATATTGAAGCGGCGCGTAATGCGTTTAAAACCTTACAAAGGAGCAAGGATGCCGTTCAGTTGCGCCAGGTACATGATCAGCTTATTGATCCTATTGTGCTGAGCCAGATACAAAGAAAGCTGATGACCCTTTATACTAACGGCACTTATATACCCAAATGGTTAATTGAAAAACAAAATGCCGTAACGGGCCAGGTTGCCGATATTTCTTTTGTGGGCTTGTCGTATTCAACGGTTGCCGATTCGGCCGTAACGGTTACCGATGCCGATATCAATGATTATATACAGAAACATAAGAACAATTTTAAGCAGGAAAGAAGCCGCAGCATTGCGTATGTATTATTTAATGCGGCGCCGAATAAAGAAGACAGCCTGAATTTGTGGAATAAAATGGAAGCGCTGAAAGCGCCTTTGGCCGAAGCGGAAGATCCCGGCGTTTTTGTTACAAGGCAGGGCACAAAGTCGGCCTTCTTTGACGGATACATGAGCAAAAGCCGGATACAGATACCGGTTAAGGATTCTTTGTTTGCTTTAGCTCCGGGTCAATTATATGGCCCCTATTATGATGGCAACTCCATTGTTATTGCCCGCATGATAGGATCAAAAGTGCTGCCCGATTCCGTGAAAGCCCGTCATATATTAATAGCCACCATTGATCCGCAAACCGGTCAGCCAACACTGGCCGACTCTGTTGCTAAAAAAAGAATAGATAGTATACGGCAGGCCATTGCCGGCGGCGCATCTTTTGAAATAATGGTTACCCAATATTCTGATGACCAGGGTTCAAAACCGGTATTTGGCAGTTTGGGTTATTTCCCCAACGGCCAAATGGTAAAAGCCTTTAATGATTTTTGCTTTGAAGGAAAAACAGGCGATAAAGGTGTTGTTAAAACAGAATACGGGTATCATTATATAGAGATTCAGGATCAGAAGAATTTTGAGCAGGCATATAAAATTGCCTATTTGTCTAAACCAATAGAAGCCAGCGTGGAAACAGATCGTGCGGCTTCGGCTGCAGCCACGCAATTTGCTTCTCAAAGCCGTACCGCCAAAGCTTTTGATGAAACGGTGCAAAAGGAAAAGCTGAATAAGCGCCTGGCAGAAAATGTAAAAGAAATGGATTATCAGGTTATAGGCGTGGGAACATCCAGGGCATTCATTAAATGGATATACAATAATAAACCCGGAACAGTTTCTGATCCCATATCGGTAGGCGATCAATATGTAGTGGCGCTTATTACCGGCGAAAAAGAAGAAGGACTGCAATCTGCGGCGGAAGCAAGAATTACGGTAGAGCCCCAGTTAAGGGATCAGAAGAAAGCAGCGCAGCTTGTTACAAAATTCGGCACTTATACTACGATTGATGAAGCGGCAAAAAATACCAGCCAGGAGATACAGCAGGCAGACAGCATACGTTTTGCCGATAATTTTAAACCGGGCTTCGGCAATGAGCTGATCGTAATAGGAGCCGCACTCAATAAAAATTACCAGTCAAAAGTATCGCCGCCGCTCGCCGGCAATACCGGAGTATACGTAGTGCAGGTAAAAAACATAGGCGCTTTACCCAATGATGCGGCTAATGTGGAAGAACAGCGAAAAGCCGCGGCTATGCAAATGAGGCAAACCATGAGCTACTCGGTAATGCAGGCATTAAGAGATGCCGCCACTATAAAAGACACGCGGCTGAAGGCCGGGTATTAAAAAACAGGCATTAATTTTTTTTATAAAACGGGTTGCCGGCTTTAAGCGGCAACCTTTTTTATTTCGGTAACTTTGTATTTATGACCGATACGATAATTAACAAAGTAGCCGAAAGCGGCATTGTTACCATAGATCTGGAAACCTACTATCCAAAAGTGGAAACAGTGGTTTTTGATATTAAAGACTACCTGTTTAAGGGATTGATCTTAAAAGAAAAAGATTTCAGGGAAGCGTTAAAGCAAACCAACTGGCAACAGTACAGCGAAAAGTATATTGCCTTAACCAATACGGCAGATGCCATTATACCTATGTGGGCCTATATGCTTATTGTTTCTTATTTACAGCCCGTGGCAAAAGACGTGGTGTTTGGCAGCGAAAAAGATTTATTACAAACACTGATGCTAAATAATATTACAAATATTAATGCCGCGGATTACAATGGTAAAAGGATTGTTATTAAAGGATGCGGCGATGCGGTGCTGCCTGAAGCGGCCTATGCAGCCATTACGCAAAAGTTGCGCCCCGTAGTTAAAAGCCTTATGTATGGCGAACCCTGCAGTACGGTGCCGGTGTATAAAGCGCCTTCGGTTAGGGCACAATAAACAGGGCTTGCTTAATACTTTTCCTATCTATTCTTTTGCTGCCACAAATACACGCGTTGACGGCAAGTGCAGAATGACATACCATTGATCAAAAAATTGGATTTTGAAATGAAAAAGGTGTATAACTCAAAAATTGGACTTGAATTGGTAATACCGCTTGTTCTTGTATTTGGGACAGTTTTGTTTTTGACTATAAGTGAAAAACCGGGTTGGATAGGAATTACAATTCTTTTATCAGCAATTCTATTTATTACTCATATATTTTTGACAACAAACTATACAATAGAGGGTGATAACCTAACCATCAGATCTGGTTTCTTGATTAATAAATCTATTGACATTAAAACGATTAAAAAAATTTCTGAAACAAACAATCCTATTAGTTCACCGGCAATTTCAATTGACAGACTTAAAATAACATATGGGAAGTTTGACACGGTAATAATATCACCAAAACTTAAAATGGAATTTATCAATGACATAACAGAATTAAACCCGAACGTTGAAGTTAAATTCAAGATGAAAAAAAGGGAGATACCGGACAAACTAAAATAATAAAACACCTGCCCTCAACACGCCTACTTTCTTTTGAGTTGCTCAAGGTATGCCACAACGTTTGCCAGTTGTTGCGCTCCCATGCCTTCTGCCAGCCCTTCGGGCATCAGCGACTGATCATATTGCGTTTGAGAAGCAATATCCGTTTTCCTGTATTTTTCAATAATGCCGCCGATCATTTTAATGCTGATCTCATCTTCTGTCTGGCTGGCAATATAACCCGATACGGTGGCGCCCGTTTTCAGTTTAAATGCATAGCCTTCAAACCCGAAATTTATTCCGGAAGAAGGTTCGAGGATAGCGGTATATAAAGCCTCCTTTGATAATTTTGAGCCAATTTCCGAAAGATCGGGGCCGAAAGCGATACCCTGTTCTTTTACCTGGTGGCAGGTACCGCAATAGGTGGCAAAAGCCACCGCGCCCGAATCGGCATTGCCCTGCATTGCCATGAGTTCTTCCAAAGGCGGCAGCGTATGCGTGGTTAACTGTATGGTAAGGTATTTGGCTGCTTCCTGTTTCAGGTCTTTACGATTTGTGTTTGTAAAGATGCCTGTTGCAGCCGGTTCAAGATCTTCGGGCAGTTTTTTGTTTTTTACCAGTTCAAGCAGGCTGGTTTCCCCCCGTCGTCCGGTAGCGAAGGCCTGTACCGCCTTTGTTCTTAATTCAACCGGGTTATGCTTACTGATAAAGAATTGTTCAAGCATATTTCTTGAAGCATCGCTGCCTACTTTACCTAAAAGGCTTATCATATATTCCGGCGTATCATTTTTTTGCAGTAAAGCTTTGGTAATAAGCGGCTTCCCTCCGGATTCGAGCAGGAGCCGCAGGGCGTTTGCCTTAATAGCCTCATTACTGCCCTGGTTAGCCAGTTTCAAAAGTTCGGTGTTCTTATCCTTTAATCCGTATTTTCTCACCAGGTCAATGTACAATTGTGTTTGAGCCACACTGTTCAACCCCTTTTCTATAGCCTGTTTTACTACGGTCGTACGCGGTGTTGCAGCGTCAAGCTGCAGGAGCGTAATGGCGTCAATATAGCCCTGCTGCGGGTGGCGCCCGTGCAGCAGGGATAATAATACTTTTTGTTTATTGCCGTTTTTATAAAAATCAAAAGCACGAAAAAATTTCAGCTCCTGCCGGGGATCCCCGGCAGGATCACTAATGATCTTGGCCAATAAAGGCAATGAAGCGCCGGCTCTTGCCCGCCATACAATATCTTTTCCGGCGGGTGTGTTCCAGTTGTTGTTTACCAATTGCAGCCATGCGTTAAAAAAGCGATCCCATTGCGCTTCGGCGGCAATGCCTAAGGCTTCAAGGTACCAGCGGTCTTTACCATCATATTGCTGCGCCAGTTGAGCCCAAACCGCCGGTGCTTCTGCGGAGCTGTTGCGGTGAAGGGCTAATACCGCCTCTCTTTTAACCTGTATATTTTCATCATGCAGTAATGTTTTTATTATGGTCACGGTGTCTGCATTTACCTGCAGCGCGGCTCTTAACGCGGTGATGCGGATGTTGGGATCCTTATCTTTTAATGCTTCTGCTATATAGTTAATACCCTTATCGGGAATTTTACTCAGCAGCCATAAGGCCCGTGCCCTGAAACGTGGATTTTCTGAAGTGTATAATTTTTCCAAAGCAGGCGCTGCCGCTTCATCCATGCTGTTTATTTTTTGCCATGCTAAGTAACGGGTAGAGCGGTTAGGACTTTGTAAAGCGGTTACAGCACCTTCGGCGGAGGAAAGATCAATGGCGGGAATTTTATATCCTTTATGTTTTTTGGGTGTAACCCTGAAAACCCTTCCCCTCGCAAAGTCCTTTACCTGGTGGCTGCCCACACCGGGGTCGTACCAGTCGGAAATGAATAAAGATCCGTCGGGCGCTATACAAACATCTGAAGGACGGAACCAGTTATCGCCCGTACCTTCCACAATATTATTGATGGTAGCAGAATACCCGGCTCCCTGAGGAACAACGGCATAAGAACGCACTACATTGGGTCCTGCATCACTATGGATCAGTTGCCCGCGGAATCGTTCGGGCAACAGGTTGCCTTCATACACCAGGATGCCTGTTGGGGAACCGGCTCCCGTTTGCAGCATATTGGGAACCACGCCGGGATCGTTTAAATGCCAGTGCTGGTAAGGAATGGAATCTTCTATGTTAATGCGTCTTTCGGGCCAGGAGGCGCCGGTTATTTCATCTGTAAATCCATAATTGCCATAGGGCATTACATAATTGATGCGTACGCCGCGGTTGCCATCATCATCGTTATCGGATTGCCACAGGGTGCCGTAGGAATCTTCGGTAACCTCGTAAGGGTTACGAAAATTATTACCCAGCACTTCTACGTTTTTACCATCTGTATCACAGCGAAAAACCATGCCCTGGCGCCAGGGGTGGCCGCTGGCTGTAATTTCTCTTCCTGAAATATCTTTTACCGGGTTGCCGTATTTGTCTTTTAACCCTTTGCCCTCATTGCCAAAGTTAAAATACAGCTTACCGTCGGGACCAAAATTAAAAGCATGTATGGCGTGGTCATGCTCCTGCCCGCTGATGCCCGTAAAAAGCGTATCTTTTTTATCGGCTACACCATCGTTATCTTCATCGGTAAAAACAAACACATTGGGGCTCCGGGAAACAATTACCGTATTGCCCAGCACCGCGATGCCTAATGCCGAGTTAATATCTTCTCCCTGGTAAAAAACGGTTTGCTTATCTGCCATCCCATCGCCGTTACTGTCTTCCAGTATTACGATCCGGTCTCCTTCTTTTTTGTAAGGATTATCGGGGTTGAGCGAATAGCGGTAATTATAACCTTCGCATACCCACACACGGCCTTTCTCATCAATATCCATATTGGTAGGGTTTACCAGCATGGGCTCATGTGCAAATAAGCTGATCTGCAGGTCATCCGCTCCTTTCAAACCGTTTAATGCATTTTCCGGAAGATGCTTTTGCACTTCAGAAAGCGGACTGTTTTCTCTGTTCTTTTTCTCCGGCGATTGACAACTTGCCAGCAGCAGGCTAAGCAAAAAAGCGGGATACAAAAAAGATATAATACCGGTTAATTGACGGAGCAACCTGGGAAAAACAAAGCTCATATAAAAGAGGGTTTAAACGCTGAAAGTGGTACTTAAATCAATAAATATAAACATCTTTTACGAGTTTCCTTAAAAGGAGGAGCCCAACTACAAAGCTGTAATTGAGCTCCCTTTTAAACCTGCTTTCTTTAACCCCCTTCACTTATAGGCTTATGGTATAATTATTTTTCCTGTAGCCATTCCAAATTCGCTGCCGGATATTGAAACCGCATATATCCCTTTGCCCAAAATAGCTGCGTTTGCAGAAACGCGGATGGCCTGACCGGCGCTAATATTTCCCGCTTTTTGTGTGGAGATGAGCTTTCCGTTTAAACCGGTAATGGTAATTACCGCATTGCGGATATTGCTGCTGCTGGTTACAAAAAAGGAATTACCGGTTACAACAGTAGGGTAAACGCTTACTGTATTTGATGAAGCTGCGGCCACACGAATGCTTACTGTTGCTGAATAAGTAGTAATACCGCTCCTGTCTGTCATTTTTAAACGGTAATAGCCGATGCCCCGGAATGGAGACGGATCGGTAAAGCGGTATACTGTAACAGCGCTGTTATGAGGGGGCACGGCGCCAATACCTGAAAAAGATTGACCGTCTATACTCCTTTCTACCTCAAACAGGCGGGGATCACTGCCGGAAGCGATGTTCCAGTTTAATTGCACTGCATTTTCTTTTTCGCGGGCGGTGAAAGATTCAAGGGTAACAGGTAATATGCTGAGGGTTTGCATGGCAAACGAGATCCTGTTATCCACTTCGTTTTCATAATATTCTAATACCAGGTTATACGTTCCGCTCAATGAGGCGCTGTAGCTGGTGGTGGTATAGGAGTGAAGCGCCCAGTTATTAATGATCCAGGTGGCGCCGCCATCAACGCTCAGCCTGTAGCCGTCATCGGCTCCCACAGTAAACATATAGGTTCCGGCAGCAAATGTTTTAGTAAGCCGGTAACGAACGCTAAAGGTTTCGGTTTGAACCGGGCAGCCGCTGGTAGCATAAGACACATTGCCACCCCCAAAATTTTGGTCGAAAGCCGGGTCACTGGCGGAGCCTTCATGTACCATGCCTGCAAATATTTCAAAATTAGTTCCATCGTAAACATAGCCGTTCCATATATTGCCTGTTCCATATATACCCGTGTCTTCTGTTCCGTTGCAGGTAGCAGCTACAGCAAACGATATCCTGTTTTCTCCTCCGTTCTCATAATACTCCAGCACCATATTATAGGTACCGCTCAGGGCAACAGAATAAGTGGTAATGGTATAAGACTGATCGTTCCAGCGGTTGATGATCCAGGTGGCACCGCCATCAAGGCTCAGCCTGTAGCCATCGTCTCCGCCTACCGTAAAAATATAATTGCCGCTGGCAAAGGTCTTGGTAAGCTTATAGCGCATGCTGAACGATTCCGTTAGCACGAAACAGCCGGTAGTAGGATAGTTTACATTGCTTCCTCCAAAGTTCCTGTCAAAATTAGGACTCCCTGCCGTTCCTTCATTTACATAGCTGCGGTAATCCGTAAAGTTAGTGTTGTTGTATGCGTATCCTATCCATATATTACCGGTTCCATAAGAAGTTTGGTTACCGGAAGTTGTACAGGGCTGGCTATGGGCGCATAATACGTATAAAAGAAGGCTTGTAAAAATGAGTAAAAATCTTTTCATGGCGGTTTAATTGGGGTTAAATATTGCGTAAACATAACGCAACCTAATAAGTGTTATTGCTTAGTTTCGATGGGTAATACACTTATGATTCGGTATAAATCTATGTATCTGTATTGAGCGGTAATTTTATATAATGCTGATTTTTAATGGAGTATAAATTTATAAAGGATAGCTTGCATTGATAAAAGCTAAGCTATGAATGAACGCGCGACCCTGAACCCCCCTTAGCGGAGCCCGTACGTAATTCGGTGGTTTGATCAAAAGCTTCGATCAGTTGAATTTCAAAATTTTAGAATTGGCCTGCCTGAGCCCAATAGCTCATCCTGTTAGAAGAAATGGCAGTACAACAGGTATCCGCAGTCTTAAAGCCCTTCTTCTCTTGCGCTTTAAATCGTACCTTTGCGGCTTGTTTTCGCAAAAGGCGGAATTTAAAATAAGAAGCAGCTATGATTACAGTGAACAATGTATCGTTATCCTTTGGCAAAAGAGTGTTATTTGATGAGGTAAACCTGAGCTTCAACAAGGGCAACTGCTATGGTGTTATTGGAGCCAACGGCGCCGGGAAATCTACTTTTTTAAAGATACTTTCCGGTGAAATAGATCCGAGCAAGGGAACAATAGACATTACGCCCGGGGAACGGATGGCGGTTTTACAACAGGATCACTTTGCTTTTGACGGGCATACAGCACTTCAAACCGTAATGATGGGGCACCAGAAACTGTGGCAGGTGATGCAGGAAAGAGACGCTATTTACGCCAAAGAGGATTTTACCGAAGCCGATGGTATGCGTGCCGGTGAGCTGGAAGGCGAATTTGGTGAAATGGGAGGCTACACTGCCGAAAGTGATGCGGGAACATTATTGGGAGAGCTGGGTGTTAATGAAGAATACCACCTGGCCTTAATGAAAGACCTGCCCGGAGCTGTAAAAGTGCGCATATTGCTGGCACAGGCTTTATTCGGCAATCCGGATATACTCATCTTAGATGAGCCTACCAATGACCTTGATGTGGAAACCATTAGCTGGCTGGAAAATTTTTTGGCTGATTATGAAAATATTGTAATTGTAGTAAGCCACGACAGGCACTTTTTGGATTCCGTGTGTACGCATGTGGCCGATGTAGACCGGCAGAAAATAAAGATATATACCGGAAACTATACGTTTTGGTACGAGAGCAGCCAGTTGGCAGCACGCCAGTTGTCTGACAAGAACAAGAAAATGGAGGATAAGCGTAAAGACCTGCTCGATTTTATTGCCCGGTTCAGTGCCAACGCTTCCAAAAGCAAGCAGGCTACCTCACGTAAAAAAGCGCTTGAAAAATTAGTAATAGAAGATATTGAGCCTTCCAACCGGCGTTATCCGGGTATTATTTTCAAGCAGGACCGCGAAGTGGGTAACCAGGTTTTGAATGTAGAAAAATTATTGAAGAGAACAGATGAGGGGAAGGTGTTGTTCAGCGACGTTAGCTTTTCGGTAAACAAAGGCGATAAGATCGCTTTCTTCTCTAAAGATCATCTTGCCCTTACTTCCTTTTTTGAGATCATTAATGGTAAAATTCAGGCAGATGGCGGCAAATATGAATGGGGCACTACCATTACCAAAGCCTATCTGCCCAATGATAACGCACCCTATTTTGAGCAGAAGGATATTAACCTGATGGATTGGCTAAGACAGTTTGTGCCACCAACTGTTACGGATGCAGATGAGCCGTTTTTGCGCGGCTTCCTGGGCAAAATGCTTTTTAGCGGCGATGAGATCCTGAAAAAAACAAGTGTGCTGAGCGGCGGGGAAAAGGTAAGGTGTATGATCAGCCGAATGATGATTCAAAACCCTAATCTGGTAATATTAGATGAACCAACCAATCACCTCGACCTGGAAAGCATTCAGTCGTTCAATGAAAGCATGGTGAACTTTAAGGGCGTGGTATTGCTTACCTCGCACGACCATACTTTTATGGAAACCGTTGCCAACCGGGTAATAGAGCTAACGCCTAAAGGAATAATAGACAGACTGACCACGTTTGATGAATACTTAGAAGACGACAGGGTGAAACAGTTGAGAGAAACGATGTACGAAAGCAAGGGCGTGCTGGTGTAGGAGTATTTGTAGTTTGAGGTTTATTGTTGTTCGATTCGGAAGGAAAGGATTTAAAATCTAAGACTTGCCCGTCCGGCAGGTGGGTTTGAGATTGTATTCCCTTCGGATTTCGAAATTTAATATTCGGATTTGAGACTTGTTTGTGTCTTGTTATTAGTTCCTGGTGCTTTTCTGTTTCTTCGTATTTAAAACCGCATGGCGCGTAAAAAAAAGACAATCCCCGGCTGGAAGGCTTTGCTGCTAATGACAGGCTTAATGCTATTAACCGCCGGTCTTATATATGGTTATATACGCTGGAAAGAATACCATGTTCATTTTGTGCGTTACACTGCTTTTGGTATTGAGATCCCGGTTAATTATAATATCCATGGCATAGATGTTTCGCATCACCAGGATGTGATAGACTGGGAAGAAGTAAAGCAGATGAATGTAGAAGATATGCAGTTGAGCTTTGCTTTTATTAAAGCCACGGAAGGATTGGTAAACGTAGATAAATTGTTTAAACGCAACTGGTATAAGGCAAGAGAGGAAGGAATGACAAGAGGCGCATACCATTTTTTTCTGGCTACAAAAAGTGGGAAAAAGCAGGCAGATAATTTTATAGCGCAGGTAACGCTGGAACCCGGAGATCTGCCCCCGGTGCTGGATGTAGAGCAATTATACGGCGTAAAGCCCGCAACCCTTCGCATAAGGGTTCAGGAATGGCTCACTACTATTGAAACGTACTATAAGGTAAAACCCATTATTTATACCAATGTTGATTTTTATGATCAGTATTTGGGAAAAGCGTTTGACGCGTACCCTTTATGGGTGGCGCACTACCTGCAGCCTAATAAGCCGCGTATTGAACGGCCGTGGATATTCTGGCAGCACAGCGAAACCGGGAAGGTTAATGGCATAAGCACCAGGGTAGACTTTAATGTGTTTAACGGCGATTCCACGGCTTTCCGCCAGTTGTTGTTAAATTAAAAACAAAAGCATTCATATATGAGCAACGGCATTGAACCCGAATTGAAGCGGATCATCACAAAAATTTTGCGGGTGATAACAGCTATAATCGTGTGGTCTGTTATTACCATCTTCTTCGGATTGTATTTAGAGTGGGCCCTGATCAGGGGATCTTTTAATACCTTTAATACGATGTTCTATGCCTGGTTTGTAATAAGCTTTACAGCCCTGATCTATTATTTCTACAGGATCTGGAGCGAATAGGGCGTGTTGTACGGGTATTTATATTTGGCGGAATCGCATTAAGATAGCCACATTCCGCCAAATATGGCAATATCGGAGGTTTTGAAATAAGATGCCGTTATGCAGCAAAACTCCTTTAACGGTAATATTTATCAGCCAAACAGGTCGCCTGCTGGTACCTGGCTTTGCACCAATTCGGTAGCATAGCTGTTTTCCTGTATGCCAAAGCAGGTTACCATAGCAATAAACACCGTTTTTTTTGCGGGCGCCGCCATTCTTACCACGGCTCTTTTATTTCTTAGCTCCGCTGCATATTTTTTTGTTATGATAAAAGGAGCATCATAAAACTTCATTTCGCATACATTAATAATATTATCTGCCCTGTCTATGAGCATATCTATTTGTACTCCCCCGGTATCGCCGCCGGATTTTTGTATATAACTGCCGGCTTCTGAATATACGGCTGCTATACCCCTCGCTTTTTTTATTTGTTGTAAATGGGTAAAGCAAATGTTTTCGAAAGCATAGCCGCACCATGTTTTCCATTGCGGCGTATGCTCAAGACTGATAAAACTGCCTTCCCCGTTTTTTCTTTTGCCTTCCATGAACTTCAGGTAAAACAGCGAATAGTTGTCTGCCAGGCGGTATAGTATATCCTTTTTCTTTTTATTGAATGGGGGTACGGTTAGTATGAAATCAGATTGTTCAAGTTCTGTAAGGATGCGGGTAACGCCGCCTCCGTCGCTCATTCCCGTTAGCGTAAGCAGTTGGGAGCGGGTAACGCCCATCCATTTTACAGCGAGGGCACGGATAACGGCAATATGCGCATCCGGCTTATCATACAGCGAGGCGTACAATTTATCAAATTCTTCTTTTAGTAACCCGTTTTTCGAAAAACACAGCCGGTCAATTTGCCAGGCTACGCTCCTGCCTTTTTTAATTTCTTTGAGGTAATGGGGCACGCCGCCTGTAACCATATACAATTGTATAATCTGGTACCTGTTCAGGTCAATATGCGCCGTTTTTAAAAACTGTTCGGTTTCGCCCAGCGTAAAGGGTTTTAAATGTATAAGTCTTGTGATCCTGTTATGCAAGCTTCCTTTATGATGTACTATTTTGCTGATCATCCAGCCCGCTGCGGAACCACATATTACCACCAGCACGTTATTACGGCTTGCCCAATCGTTCCAGAAGTAACCGAACGCTTCTAAGAAACCCGATCTGGCGGTGGCTAACCATGGCAACTCATCAAAAAAAATAACGCGTTTTTTGCTTTTCTTTATTTGTCCCAGATATTGCTTCAGTTGCGAAAAGGCTTCCTGCCAGTTTGCCGGAGGCTTTAGCTGCATGGTAATATTCAGGTATCCTGATATTTTTTCTGCAAAATTATTGAGCTGTGCATCGGTACCGGCATGTTGCATGCCAGTCATTTCAAAACAGGAGGCCCCTTCCAGTACATGCCGTATCAGGTACGTTTTTCCTACCCGGCGGCGTCCTGTTACGGCTACCATTTCCGATTGCCCGGAATGTAAAGCTTCTTTTAATAGGTTTATTTCTTCTTCACGGCCGGTAAATCCTGCTGCCATATGCATTTATATTTGGCGGAATCTTGATTGCACCCGGTGTGTTGTTGGGAATTACCCGGGCTGCTGCCTGTTGTTAACTGCTGTGATCAGCAACGATTTTCCACTCACCCTTGATTTTACGGATCAGTAAAGTATAATGTCCGCTCAAATCGCCGATACTTCGTTGGAGGAACCATTTACCCACCACGTAATAATATTCCGGCGAAAGGTTTTTTATATGCAGGATCTCAAACCGGAGCCGGCCCATCTTTGAAGTGTCGCTGTAGCTTTTTTTATAGCGGGTTAAGGTGTTCTGGTAGCCATACACCACGCCGCTGCTGCCAATAAACATAAGGGAATCGTTGTTCCAGTAACCTTTTACAAAATTGTTGAGGTCTCCCTTGTTCCAGTACAGGGTTTGATCATCTAATATTTTCAGAATGGCTTTTTCAGCGGCAGACTGGCCGCCGGCCTTTAATTGCCCTAAGCATGCGATGAGCAGCAGGAGTAATAATTTTTGCATAAGTGAGGCGGTATGAAAAACTAATATAACGCGAACTTTGGATGTTCGGAAATCAAAATCAATTTTTTATTTCACGGCAACATTTCTACTACGATGCGGGTGTTGCTTAAATGAGCAATCCTTACAGGAATTAAATCGCCCGTTTTTACAGCGGCAGGCGCTTCGCCGGGCAACTGCATTTTAGCCTGTATTTTATCATTAATGAAACTTACATGAGCACCATAGGGTGAAACTTTAGTTACAGTGGCTTCTATTGGCGTTTTATTTTTGAAATACTGTACCGCTTTACGGAACTCCGGGATATAGTTGTGCGTGAAAAGCTCGGCAGACAGGCTGTTGGGTTTATCTATATGCAGCAGTTTAAACTCAACGGGTTCGTTAAAATTTTTTTCTGCGGGCGGAATTTCCCATGGGGATAATACCAGCGGGAAAAAAATATAACTACCGATTTCTTTTACAAAAAGGGCATCCTCCACAGGTTTCAAATAGCCGGTAAAGCGGTTATCTGTTGCTGCTTTGTGAATGAGCTGCTCTATTGCCGTGTTGTATAAAAATTTTAAATTAAAGGCTATTATCCTTTTACCCCTGTCGGCGCCTTTTATCTGGAAACGCACAACATCACCTATACGATACGGTTGCGGCTTTTTCGCTTTTTGCCCGGCCTTATCGTCTGTTCTGCAGGTGATCGTTTTCTTTTTATCCTTATGCATGTATTCAATGGAAACGTAGTGCTTTTCGTGATTAACGGAAGTAACCGTTCCATTCATTATCGCATTATCCATGTAGCGCCCATTTATGCGAAGGTGCGGAAATTATATGAGGGTGCTGTATACTTAATTTCCGGGACTGGCATGCAGCAATTGCAAACCCACGGAACTGCGTGGCTTAAATCCCGGCCAGCTTTGGATAGCAGGCGGTTCATTGACCATCAGGTATTTCCCGAAGTCCTTTTTCTTCAGGTAAACATCCAGAAAAGCGGTTATGAAATGCTGGTTAATATTATTAATACGCCGTTCATTCCACGCGGGCTCCGCATAATGATAGTATTCCTGCAGGGCTAACCCCGCCTGTAATGATTCGGGCGGCGGCGGATTAGGCGCCACGTTATGTCTCGCATTTTCGTAAGTCAGCAGGTAACGGCTGGCATTTATTGCGCCATCATAAATAGCTTTAGTTCCATCTTCATAGCCCGATACATCATCTTTGTTACCGGCAACGAAGAAAACAGGTACTTTTAAACCCTTCAACCCATCTTCATCCCATACGCCACGCTGCATGCCCCAGGGAGCAAAAGCCACTACAGCCTTAACCCCCGGATCGAAAGAGGCTTTAAAGTTTGCATGATTTGCCAGAAGGGTATTGATGGCTTTGCTTCCTCCTGTCATGGCAGTAAAAAATCCTGCTAACTTTTCACTGTAACCGGCGCCGGCAACATTTAATACGCCATAGCCTCCCATTGAATATCCGATAAGCGCTGTATTGCCGGCATCTGCCAATCCCGCTAAGAAACTTCCGCTGCCATTTTTCGCTAAGGCCGCTATCTGCTTCAATACAAACCGTATGTCTTTAGCCCGGTTAAGTAAAGTGCTTTGAAAGCCTTTTGTATCGCCGTGTGTAGATTCGGTGTGGTCAATGGCCACCACTACATAACCTTTAGACGCCAGGTTTTCGGTGAGATAGGATAACAATACCCTTGAACCGGGGTAGCCGTGTGATACAATGACCAGTGGAAATGCAGCAGCTCCCTTATCAGGAACGGCATCCCGCAATGCCCTGCCCTTAAAGGTAAAAGGAACAAGGGGCCTTAACGAATCAGTTGAGCTGCCTAATACATCTTCGTAAACTGCCAGCATGGTTTTGCCTTCAGGCACTATAGCAGGATACCATATTTCTAATTTCAGCGGGCGGTTATACAATGGATCAACCCCTCCTTTCGAATGCAGAATATCTACCTGGTTATTATTTACAAGGGTTAATGTGCGTACACCTGCTTTGTATGGGCCGCTTGCCGCCAGTTCCGGGGCGTCGGGTAATGCATCGCCGTTGATAAATGACTCTGCAATGGTTTGTGCTTTTGCCGGTGCGGTAATCAAAAAGCAAAGTAAAATGATGAGTAAACGAGTGGGTTTCATTGTTAAGGATTTAAAATATTGAAAAGGACCGAACTTCAGGTAGCCATTGCCGTAATTAAAAACTTTGCTATAAATATAAGCTAAATGAAGCACCCGGTTTATACAAGCGTATTCCGGATTACCCGGCGGGTACCGGTATAACCGGTTATTCCGTTTTCCTGTTCCCATCTTTGTCAAATAACTTTTTTAAATGCCGTTCCGTAAGCGGAATGGGCAGGATACTGAATAAAAAAGTGAGTACAGTTCCTGTAATTATACCTGTTTGGCTTAAAGACGGTACGAAGAAGGAAAGCAGCCCTGTTGCGGTAAGGATACCACCGCAAAACAGCATCAACTTTGAAGAATAGCGGTTGGCTTCCACCCATGTTTGCTGGTTACGCATCGAAGCTTTTGTTCTGTAACCGTAAACCCCGTTGATTTTCTTAGGCGGATACAACAGGGTTATTACACTCATAACAATAAGCGTGCAGCCGGTAACGAATGTAATAATGGTAAAGGGAGACATGTTATTTTTAATTGCTGTTACCTGAAGTTTATTGCTGTTTGGCCACTTTATACAATAACCCACCCAGTGCGGCAAAAAAGATCACCCCTAATATTTCATAGCCTAAGGCGCCGCCCAGTAAGTTGGTGATACCGTTTTCAAAGCTTAGCTTTTCCAGTCCTTTTGAAATGCTATCGTTGGCAGCCAGGAAGGCTACGATCACTCCTGCTATGGCGCCGCCGGCAACCAACCCGGTGGCGAACAGGTTGCCTTTGCCAAGGTCTTCTTCACCTGCTTTAATGCCTTCCCCTTTTCTTTTGGCCTGCCAGTCAACAATACCCCGTATAGCGCCGCCTATAAAAATAGGTAAAGTGGTTGCCAAAGGCAGGTACAAACCAATAGCGAATGATAAAGCTTTAATACCGCAAAGCTCTACCACCACCGCCACAAAAACACCCACCAGCACATACTGCCAGTCCAGGTTAAACGACAGCACACCTTTTATTAGTGTAGCCATTAACGTGGCCTGCGGGGCCGCGTAGGTGCTTTGGCCAATGGCATGATGGATGCCCTGCGCTACCATTTCGGGTGTGGGGGTGTCCAGCACTTTTATGGTTACGCCTATTGCCAGGGAAGAAACGATTACGCCAATGAACAGCGCCAATTGCTGGTACCGTGGCGTAGCGCCAATGAGATAGCCCGTTTTAAGATCCTGCGAAGTAGCGCCTGCATTAGCCGCGGCAATGCATATCATTCCTCCAACCACCAGCACCATGGGTTCATAAGATTTACCCGTCCAGCCTACCGCTATAAAAATTAAGCAGGTGCCCAGGATAGTGGCAATGGTCATTCCGGAAATAGGGTTATTGGAAGAACCGATCAGTCCCACAATACGGGAAGAAACGGTTACGAACAATGCGCCAAATACTACAATAAGCACCCCCACCAGCAAGCGGCTGATAAAATTTTCGCCGGGGATGAACGGTAAAACCGATACAATTAATACCAGCCCCAAACTTCCAAAGCCCACCACTTTTAAACTCAGATCCTTTTCTGTACGCGATTCTTCAGTGGTTATGTTGCCGGCATTCTTATTTTTTAATGATCCCAGGCTGCTTTTAAATGAAGAGACGATAGTGGGTAAGGTTTTCAGTAGTGTTATAAAACCGCCTGCCGCAACGGCGCCCGCCCCTATTTGCCGGATGTAAGCCCAATAAATGGCGCTTGAAAAATCGGCAAAAGTATGGGTATCAGGGTTCCAGCCACCCCTTCCTCCTGCAGTACTCACATCAGCGAGCACCCCAAGCTTTACCAATTGAGCGGCAATGGCATCGGCAGGTACGAGCGTTGCCAGTAAAGGAATCAATACAAAAGAGGCCAGCACGCTGCCGGCTACCAGCACGCCACCTATTTTGGGCCCGATGATATAACCTACGCCCAGGTATTCAGGTGTTATTTCACCGCTCACTTTAGCCGAGGGCAGAAATTTATTAACCTGCTTAGTCATGAACTCCGGCGTTTCGGCAATTACATGAACGATCTTTTGTAAGAAAGCGTACAGCAGCGCAAAGCCTACTCCCGTAAAAGCGGTTTTAGCAAAATCGCCGCCTTTCTCCCCGGCTTTTAATACGGCAGCGCAGGCGGTTCCTTCGGGGTAAGGAAGCGTATCGTGTTCTTTTACGATCAGCGGTCGGCGCAGGGGGATCATCATTAACGTGCCCAGTATGCCGCCCAGTACGGCAAGCGTAAGTATCGTTACATAATTAAAATAGTCTTCATTGGCTTTATCGCTCAAAAATAAAAACCCCGGCAGTGTAAATACAACCCCTGCCGCAATGCTTTCACCGGCAGACCCGGTGGTTTGAATGATATTGTTCTCAAGAATGGTGGTCTTTAAAAAAAGCCTGCTGAGTGTTATTGCCATTACCGCAATGGGTATGGAGGCGGAAACGGTTAACCCGGCTTTGAGCGCGAGATATACGGTAGACGCGCCGAAGATGATACCAAACACCGAACCGGTCAATACGGCTTTAATGGTAAATTCGGCCATTCTGGTTTCGGGTGCTATAAAGGGCTGAAATTTTTTTTCAGACATAATTGGAGAGTTTTCAGAAGAAAGATAAAGAAAATAAGGAAGAGGAAACTAATAATATGGCGCTGATCAGATCGCCGGCTTTTCAAATAAAGAGAAATGCCGCATCGCTTCTATTATGCCGCCTGCGCCCTCTTCCTTTGCATGGTATATACCAGGCAGGCCTGCCGTTGCTTCCATTAAGCCCGGTTCCGCATTGCCCACTACAACCCCTTTGTATCCTGTTGTAAATAAAGACAGGTCGTTAAAGGTATCGCCTGCCACCAGAATATTTTCAGCGGTAAAATGATATTTTTTGGCCAACAACTGCAGGCTGTATCCTTTGTTAATGCCTTTGGGTAATACATCGGCAAACTTTCCGGCAGACAATACCAGGTCGCAGTTCAATTGCTCCACCTTTTCCTTTAAATCGTCAATATCTGTATGCGCATTAAAAAAATAGGAGCAGCGCCGTTGCTGCGGCACCTCCTGCGGGGCCAGGCCTTTCACGCCAGACAATAAATCGGCTACCTGTTTCTTTCCCGGCCATCTTTCTTCAATCAATGATTGAATGGGCTCAAGGGGTTCAAGCGAATTGCCAGTTACAATAGTGGCGCCCACATCACAAATAATAAAATCAGGCCTGGGCATTAACGGCTCTTCAAAAAGGGGTACAATGGTTGCCAGTCCTCTGCCGCTAACGAAAACAAGCTGAAGCGTTTTATGACTGTTTATTATCCGGTACAGTGCTGACCGCTGTGCAGGGTCTCCGCCTAAAAAAGTGCCGTCTAAATCTGTAGCCAGTAACATTATTTTTTTATTTTTTATTAACGGATATTGTTCTGTAATTAGCGTTTCAGCCCTCCCAGCAATCCACCGATCAATTGTAATGCCTTTTCTATTACCTGCTCATCACCCACAGGTATTTTTAAATAGGTTTGCCCGGAAACCTTATCCTTTTCCGTTAGCTTGCTAACCAGTTGCTTTGTGCTTTCGGGGTTACTGAGCGATTTTGCCAGTTGTTCAAAAAAGGAAACGCCTGTTTGAATGATCTGGTCTTCGGCAGATAGGGTTTTTATCTTTTCCTGTTCCGGCTCACGCACGCTGTCTGTTATTTCACGGGCAAACAATTCCATTTGCGCGGGTGCGGTGGTCATTTCTTTCTCCGCATTTCTTTCCGCATTTTCTGACGCAGATTGTTCCGTTGCGCCGGGTATGCCGCCGGTAACCGATTCTACCGATTGCATAAACCGGTTGAACTTTTGTCCGCCCAGGAAAATCGTATTATCGCCATCATCTAATATACCTGCGGCCACTCCTTTTTTAAATTTCAACACTTCCAGCATCCTTTCTTCAATGGTTCCTTTGGCCACGAGATTAATAACGCTTACGTTTCTCTTTTGCCCCAAACGATAGATGCGGCCAATGCGTTGCTCTAATATGGCCGGGTTCCAGGGAATATCCAGGTTGATTATACAGGAAGCGGCTTGCAGGTTTAGTCCTACCCCGCCGGCATCGGTTGAAAGAAACACCCTGCAATCAGGATCATTATTGAAATGTGTAAACAAAGCCTGCCTGTTTTTACCGGGTACGCCCCCGTGAAGGTACTGATGCCTGATCCCTTTGTTCGTAAGCATTTGCGACACCAGCCTCGTCATCCGCTCCCATTGGCTGAATACTACTACTTTTTCTTCCTTCATGTCAATGATCTCATCTAATATATTTTCCAGCTCGTCTAACTTGGTTTGATAATTGGTTTCCTGGTCAATGATATAGGTGCTGTTGCAAACCATACGCATCATGTTCAGGTTGTTCAGCAGCCGCTGCCTGTCTTCTTCCTTCAGGAATTTCATTCTTTTCCACTTATGCACCAATTTGGCCACGATCTCCCTGAACCCGTCATGCATTTGCATTTGCTCGTCAGTTATGGGGATAAGCAGGTTTTTATCCATGCGGGAAGGCAATTCTTTCAGCACTTCTTTTTTGGTGCGCCGCAGCATTACCTCTTTTAGCAGTCCGCCAATTTTATTAAGCTCTTTATATCCGGTAACTTTTCCGGTATCATCTGTTATCTGGTGCTGGTGTAAAAAATGGTGAAGCGATCCCAGTAAATAAGGATTAACAATTTGCATCAGGGAATACAGCTCTTCAATATTATTTTCTACGGGCGTGCCGGTAAGCACCAAAGCATAAGGTGTTTTAATGCGTTTGATCCTGGCGGAGGTTTTTGCCCGCCAGTTCTTTATACGTTGCGCTTCATCCAATATCAGCATGTCGGCCTGCATTTCGTTCAGGTAGCCATAATCGTTAGCCGCCACATTATAGCTTACAATAAAATAATCGTACGCCTCGCTGGCGTATAGCTTCATCCGCGTGATAAGGTTCCCTTCTACCACGCATATTTTTTTATTCTCTGTGAATCTTTCAATTTCGCTTTTCCATTGGTATTTCAATGATGTGGGGCAAACGATAATGGTTTTGGCGATCTTACAGTCGCGCCGCATTATTTCCGCGGCAGAGATGGCCTGCAGGGTTTTGCCCAAACCCATATCGTCGGCAAGTATACAACGGCCGGCGGCTACGCTGAATAATACACCCGTTTGCTGGTAAGGGAACAGCTTTACTTTACTTACACCATTCAATAATCGTATACCTTCTTTTTGTACCAGTTGCCTGCGTTGCATAAAGCCCCGTTCCTGCAGTATGAATTCCAGCGCGTCGTCATAACAGCGGAAGCCGTTGTTCAACTTTGAAGCTTTTACAAGAAACTGTTCGATATGCATTAACGCTTCCGGTTTCAACATACCTTTCTCATTAAAGTAGGGCCCGGCGAGCAGGGTAAATTTCTTCTTTTCCTCCGTACCTATCCGGAGCCTGACACTTCTTTGCCCGCGGTAATTAAGATATACTGAAGTATAGGCCGGAGCATACGCCTGCTGCAATGCCCGGCACAGAGCGGGCTTAGCATTTATTTTTAGCAGCACTGCTTCTATATGCTTGCAGGTGCCCAACTGGTTGGTCTTAAAATCGGGACAGGTGCAAAAGTTCAGGCTGATGCCGGCGCTGCGCAAAGCTACCTTGTATGTGCTTTTAGATTGAGCGCTGTATACGTTGTAATCTCCGTACACCAGGCCTTCATCTAATTTTTTTATGGTAAATTTTTCTTCCTCTGCTATTTGTTTCCGCAAGGCAGCCTGCCATTCCTCATTGGTCAGGCTTTCGGGTTTACGGGTATGGGATATTCTTGCTTTTGCAGGTTTCTTTTTTGGGGCAGTTTTTCGCATGTGTATTATAAATAGGGGAATGATAAAATGTAAATATAAAGGGATGAAATTAGCACGGATAAAGCGTTTACCGGCGGCTATTAATTAACAATTCTTCCACTTCTTTTCATTTGTTTGAGCATGGTTTAAAAAAAATATCTTCAAAAAATTTGCACTATCAAAAAAATAGCTCAACCTTTGCATCGCAAAATAAAATGATAAACAGCATCACATGCATCAGACAGCGCAAAAAATTAAAACATCAGATTGGTTTAGCCATCGAGGCTATGATACCAGTTGCGGGGCATGTAATGCTGATGAATAAGTTCAAATAACGGATTCGATCAAATATACGCCCCGCAAGAGATTGCGGGGTTTTTGTTTCAGATGAATATTATATTTATAAAATAAAAATGCTGAAGACTTTAGAACATAAACAATTTACGATTCCAATGCGGAATATACAGCTATCATTATCTGTACGATATGGGTATGTGCAGGCCAACAACAGCAATGTGCCTGCAGGCCATGAAGAGGACAGCAAACATACGCGACCGTGGTATAACTATACATAACCTGTATTGAACAGGCATAATGAAAAGGGACCCGGTCGCAGCAAACGACCGGGTTTTTTGTTGCTGCATATAAAAATAGCGGGTATAGGATCATATCCTTTCTCCATAAACAACAATGATCTGTTCGTCTAATGGTTCAGGACACAAGGTTTTCATTCTTGAAATACGGGTTCAACTCCCGTACAGATTACAAGGTTCGTTGGTGTAACGGCTAACATCACAGATTGTCGATCTGTTGCTATGGGTTCGATTCCCGTACGAACCGCTGAAGCTTATTGAGTGGTGTAATGGTTCAGCATGTCAGTTTTTGACACTGGCGGTTTTGGTTCGAATCCAAACTCAATAACGCATGTTGACTTCAGCTTATGCGCTAAAGCGCCACACTGTGAATGTGGAGAATTAGCGTTGGAATCTCGAAGTCAACCAATACTGCCTGGTGTAAAGGCAATAGTGGCCCGTAGCTCAATTGGCAAGAGTATCCGGCTTTTAACCGGAGGGTTCAGGGTTCGAATCCCTGCGGACCAACGATGGACGAATAGCTCCAATGGCAGAGCATTGGTTTGAAGCACCAACTGTGCTGGTTCGAATCCGGCTTCGTCCACAGATAAGAAGATTTTAAATACCTGTTAAGGAAGAAAATGGAACAACAGCAAAAATGGAGGAAGTTATCCGGCGAAAGCGTTCAACAGCCGATTGAAGATGAGATAAGAACTGTGATCATAAGAGAAAAAGAGATGGGACATGCTTTAAAAATCTGCATTGGCACCGACAGCCAGGTAAAGGGACGGGAAACTGAATTTGCGACTGTTATTGTGTTCATCCGGAAAGGGAAAGGAGGGTTCATGTATATACACAATGAGATCACTACACAAAAGATGAGCATCAAACAACGGATGCTGACTGAGGTAGGTAAGAGTATTGAAGTGGCTTATGCCCTGTGCAATATTTTTTCGCGGTACAGTGTGGATATGGAAGTGCATGCCGACATCAACACTAACCCCAGCTTTAAAAGTAATGCTGCTTTGAAGGAAGCAATGGGTTATATTATGGGAATAGGATTTGCCTTTAAAGCAAAACCGGAGGCCTTTGCAAGCTCAAGCTGCGCGAATAAGGTGGTACAGTAGCAATTATGGTTGCCAATCTTCCAAAGGTTGGCAACCATTTCCAAATAGCAGAAAGTAAGCCATCAGGATTCGAAGGTAGCGTGAACAAAAAGCGTTCTTTAAAATATAATAAGTTCCTTCTTAATGGGAAGGCTTAAAAAGCTTGCTTAACGGCAAGATGGGGAACCTGCGTGTTAGCAGCAAACCGGATGTGTGTTTTAAAAGCACTATAGTGCGGCGGTAGTAACCTGCCGTATGCTGTTGCAATAACATGTATTTCCCTCTATAACCTGTGGGTCAGGGGTTCGAGTCCCTTTCCTGCCTCAGGCGGGATAGCTCAGCGGTTAGAGCAACAGGCAATTGCGGGTTCGAATCCCGCTCCCGCCTCAGGCGGGATAGTTCAATGGTAGAACACAACACTTCGGATGTTGAGTAAAGAAGTACACTGCTTCTCAAAAAATGGTGACGAATTAAAGTGAGGGTTATTTATCGGCCGGACTGCTTAAGTAAATATGCCGTAAGCATATATGCGACAGCAGTACGGCAACTGATCTATCGCCAGTGTGCTATGCCAGTTGTAATGAGCGACAAAACACTTTTTTATCTGGGTTCTTTGCCTGCGGGCAGTGAAAGATAAAAAACTGCCTTGTCTAACATCACAGCGCTTAATGCCCGCTATACAAAGTGATAAATAATCCTGACTTTAATATTAAGCAAGGAAGATTTTAATATAGTAACAGTTAAAAGAGAAGAAGATGAAAAATGTAAAAGTAAACGCCTACCAGGTTGGATTGGTTTTTAAAAATGGCGTGTATCAGCGGATGCTGAACGAAGGAAGCTACTGGTTCTGGAGCAATGAAACCGTGCAGTTATTTGATATAACCAAGCCATTCAATGCACCAGTGGAGCTGAATTTATTATTAAAGGATGCTGCACTTGCTGAGGCATTACTTGTACTGGACGTAAAAGACAATGAAATTGCTTTACAATATAAGAACGGTTTGCTGGAAGCAGTATTCGGTGCAGGTCGTTATGCCTTTTGGAAAGGCGCTGTTGAATACAAATTCATAAACGCAGATATTGGAAAGATTGAGATCACTGAACCTGTAGAACGAACGGTATTGTTACATCGCCTGGTTGCCCCATTCGTTCGTAGCGTAAGTGTGGAAAGCTTTGAAAAAGCGGTATTGTTTATTGACGGAAAATTTATGCAGGTTTTGCAAAGTGGCGTATACTATTGGTGGAAGAATGCAATTGCCGTACATGTTGGTAAAATAGATACCCGTCAACAGCAACTGGAGATCAATGGCCAGGAAATTCTGACCAAAGATAAAGCGGCATTGCGTATCAACGCATGGGCGCAATACCAGGTAACTGATATTGAAAAAGCCCTGCTGCAAAACAAAGAATACGACAGGCAATTGTATGTGGCATTTCAACTGGCATTGCGGGAATATGTAGCCGGCTTTGGATTTGATGAATTGCTGGAGAAAAAAGAAGCCATTACTCCTTTCATTTTGCAAAGTGTACAGAAAAACGCTGAAGCATTGGGTATAGTGGTGAATGGTTTCGGCATCCGTGATATCATATTGCCGGGCGATGTAAAGGAGATCATGAACCAGGTATTGATCGCTGAAAAGAAAGCGCAGGCAAACACCATCATGCGCAGGGAAGAAACTGCCAGCACCCGAAGCTTGCTGAACACTGCCAGGCTGATGGAAGAAAACGCAATGTTGTGGAAACTGAAGGAAATGGAATACGTGGAAAAGATCGCAGAAAAGATTAGCAACATTAGTGTAAGTGGCAACGGTGTATTGATTGAGCAGTTGAAGGAGATTTTTGTGCCGAAGAAATAGTGATTATGGTTGCCGGCCTTTGGAAGGTTGGCAGCCATTTATAAAAGAGTGGAAAACGGTTTTAGCCTGGCTTTTATCCATATTACAATGTCTGTTACGTTACACTCTTCATTGTTTAATAACTTTATTGAAAAACTTAGAGAGCTTAGAAACTAAAAAAATAATCATAAAATGCAAAGTAGAACGATAAGTATCAAAGCAGAAACCTTTAATTATCCTACAAAAGAAGAACGGTTGAATGCAAATGAAGATTTTCCAAAACTGAAAGTCTTTGATTTTGAAGAAAAAAATGCAATAGACCTTCATCTAAATCATAATATCGATTTAGATAGATCTTCATCATATCATAATTTGTACTGGTGGAATAATTGTTTATCTAACAGAATAGGAAAGTTACATGAAACCTTTGTCTATGTGCATACGCATTATCATAGAGGCTTTTTAGAAGATATTACAACATGTTCTGAAATAGAAATCGCTAATAAGTTACAATTTGAATATTATGCTGAATTATTTTACTATTTCTATGTTTCGACAAGAGATATTGTTTATCAAATAGTAAACCTTTATTGCAATTGTAAAATTTTGGATCGCCAAGTTTCCTTCACTGAATTAATAAATAAGCTAAACGACTTCCCTGAAATTAAGAAATTATTGCGGGACTTTAATAATACAATAAAATCTTCTTCTGATATAAGAAATGGTTTTGCTCATAGATTTACTCCAACGATCAAAGACTATAGAACTGATACTTCAAAAATTAATGAACGAATTTCATTGAGCTTTAAAGAAGGGGAGCATCTTTCATCTGAAGAGATCGTTACAAATATTAATTTTTCTCTAAAAGAACTTGAAATAGCAATAAGCAGCTTAAAAGAAAATATGAAATAGCAAAACATGAAAAGCGAGCCGAAACCCGAACGGAGCGTCGCAACATCAGCTCAACCGAAGTTACGGAGCTGGAATCAAAAACCTCTGTGTTCTTCCGTGTCTCCCTGCCTCCATGGTTCAAAACAAAAACAATGAGCAAGTTAAAAATAACAGGAAAAGAATTAAGAGCCATCGGCTACCCCGAAAGCCGGGTGATAAGCGTGGCAATAAATGTGATGCAAAAAAATTATAAGCATCATAATAAGGAGAAAGTATTGGAACTATTAAAAAAAATACTGGAAGCGCCGGCTGCATATAAAGACGATGGGGTACTGGCATTGATTGCAGAAAAATTGCTGCATACGCTTCACAAGGATAAGGGTGACCATACAGGAGGGGTACAGGTATCATTGCATAGTTCGGGTATTCCATTTAATGTATTTGGCAGCGAGCATATTGAAGAAGGCGCCATGCACCAGATGTATACCGCGGCTAAGCTGCCCGTGGCCGTTGCGGGGGCTTTAATGCCCGATGCCCACAGCGGTTACGGCTTGCCGATAGGTGGTGTGCTGGCAACACACAACGCGGTAATACCTTACGGCGTTGGCGTGGATATTGGCTGCCGCATGTGTTTGAGCGTGTTTGATATGGATCCGAAGGAGTTGCTGAAAAAGGAAAATTATTTTATAAGGGAATTAAATGAAGCCACCCTGTTTGGGAGCGGAAAGCAATTTGATCATGCTGCTGATCACGAAGTAATGGATCGCCCGGAATTCGGAGCGCTGCCCTTACTGAAAAACCTGCACGGACGGGCATGGAAACAATTGGGATCATCCGGCTCCGGCAATCATTTTGCAGAGTTTGGCGTGGTGGAGATCAGCCAAAAAGATGAAATATTGGGCATTGACGCAGGGACCTATATAGGTTTGCTTTCGCATTCCGGCTCAAGGGCATTGGGTGCGGCTATTGCTAATCATTATACAAAGATCGCTAAACAAAAAAGACGCCTGCCGGGTGAAGCCGCTAACCTTGCCTGGCTGAACTTAGATGAAGAAGCCGGTATGGAATACTGGATATCCATGAACCTGGCAGGCGATTATGCTTCTGCCTGCCACCATATTATACATGCAAAGCTTGCAGGGCAACTGGGAACAAAAGCCATGAAGATGGTGGAGAACCACCACAATTTTGCCTGGAAGGAAGTGTGGGAAGGAAAGGAAGTGATCGTTCATCGCAAAGGCGCTACACCTGCTGGCAAAAATGTATTGGGCATTATTCCCGGCAGCATGACCGCTAATGGATTTATAGTAAAAGGAAAAGGAGAGGAAGCCTCTGTGAATTCCGCATCGCATGGAGCAGGCAGGCAAATGAGCCGCAGCAAAGCGTTACAATCTGTTACCGAAAGTGCATTAAAGCAGGAGCTAAAAAAACACGGTGTAAAATTGATCGGCGGCGGACTGGATGAAGCGCCTTTTGCCTACAAGGATATTCATACTGTGATGCAAAGTCAACAGCAATTGGTAGAGGTGGTGGGAAAATTCGCACCAAAAATTGTGAAAATGGACGGCGCAAAGCATAAAATGTGGGGAAAGAAAAGAGATGAACCAACAGGTGAGTAGCTCAAATACGGTCGGTACGCATAGCGTTAGACTGTATTTGTTTTTTAAATGGAATAACAATGCCATCTCAAATAAAACTAAATTACAGTCTCAACCAGGTATGATGCGGATACTTTTAATTTTAATGGCATGCTTGTGGTATAATAACAACTGCGTGGCGCAGGCACAAAAAAGACACGTTGTAAAAGCCGGCGAATCGCCCGATGAAGTAATACCCGATGAAGCAAAATATGTACTGCCCGCATTTACAGCAGGAACGGCATTTTTAAGATCAGGCGCATCCGTAAAACAACGTTTCAATTACAATTGCCTTTTAGATGAAATGCAGTTTTTAAATACCGGCGGCGACACCCTGGCCATTGCAGATCCCGCACTGATTAAATACATCAGCATTGACAGCCTCGTGTTTTATTACGATAAAGGATACCTGCAGCAGAAGGTACAGGTTGGCGCTTACATGCTCGCTGTAAAACAGCAAATGATCTATATCCCCGATAAAGTGGGCACGGCCTATGGCGGCTCTTCGGGCTCTTCGGCAGTAACCACTTATTCAAGCATATACTCCAGCGACAAAGTACACCGTTTGAAAGTAGACAGGGACGTACTTTTTGAAACGGTAACCAACTGGTTTATCGGCAATTCGTACAACCGTTTTGAAAAAGCAGATAAGAAAGGGTTTTATAATATTTTCCCTTCAAAAAGAGACGCCATAAGAAAATACATTGCAAAAAACAATACAGATTTTAATAAGGAAGCCGACCTTGAACAACTGCTGCGGTTTTGTACGGAAAAACAATAAATCTATAAGTACCTTTCCCGCCTCTGTAATCGTTTCATTTTGCAATCTCTGCTACCTGTGCTGTTCATAATAATTTACGGGAATGCACGCACGCAAATAGATCATTTCATTATCTGTGAGCAGGGGGGTGTGTGTGGCCGCTATAATATCGTTCAGTTGTTCTTTTGTTCTGATACCAGCAATAGCAGCGGTAACAGGCTGCTGCTGCAGCACAAACCGGATAGCGGTTTGTGCTGCATTGCGGTTCATGCCGGAAATGGCGTGTACGGCAGACTGTGCTTTATATACCTCATCTTCCGTGTAATTTAAGTATGTTTTTACTGGTTTATTTACCAGCAGTCCGCCGGCCAGGCTACCCCGCGCCAGCACGGCAATATCATTTGCCTGCAATAGCGGAAAGCAGGTTTCCTCGGGGCGGCGGTCCAGCACACTGTATTGCATCATTACGCTGGCAATATGTGATCGTTTTACATACTCGCGGATCACATTGGGGCGGATAGACGAAATACCATAATACCGGATCTTACCTGCCGCCTGCAGGTTTTCAAAGGCTTCAATGGTTTCATCTAAAGGGTCGCCAATGGTACCGCCATGCAACTGGTAAAGGTCAATATAATCGGTGTTCAGCCGTCTCAAACTTTGTTCAACCGCGCTAATAATATAGTGCTTGTAAGGATTCCATTCCCATCCGCTGCCATCGGGCCGCCACTGGTTACCCACCTTGGTTGCCAGGATCACTTTATCTCTTTTACCCTGCAGCGCTTTACCAACAGAGGTTTCATTCAGCCCTTTCTGGTACATATCGGCCGTATCAAAATAATTCAGCCCACCCTCAATAGCGCTGTGTATGAGCCGCGCATTATCTGCGTCATTATCGCCTAAAGACATGCAGCCAAAACCGATCTCGCTTACGGTTAACGACGATTTTCCCAGAAGATGGTAGTTCATACCCGTTCTTTTGTTTATACAAAGTTCAGATTCCTGGCCATAAGTCCAAATACAATTCGGCCCGATGCGGGCCAGTTCAGATTATCTGAGCTGTTTGGCAGTAAAACATAGAGATTGGGATGATTATATTTACCTTTGCCGCTATGCAAATTGACGAACTCTATCAATTGTTCCGGCAGTATCCTTCGGTACAAACAGATACCAGGAAGCTGCAAAAGGGAGATCTCTTTTTTGCATTGAAGGGACTGAATTTTAATGGCAATCTTTTTGCAAAGGAGGCGCTGGAAAAAGGCGCTGCTTATGTAATAGCCGATGAAGCGCCCGGGTTTGCAGATAAAAGGGTCATGCTTACAGATGATGTGCTTACTACCCTTCAGCAACTCGCCGGCTATCACCGGCGCCGGTTTAGCATACCTTTTATTGCCATTACCGGCAGCAATGGCAAAACCACTACCAAGGAGCTGCTTCATGCGGTGCTTTCTTCTGCCTTCAAAACCTATACTACCCGTGGCAACCTCAACAACCATATAGGCGTACCGCTTACCATCCTGAGCGTTAAGCCCGACGCAGAAATGGCCATCATTGAAATGGGCGCCAATCATTTAAAAGAAATTGAGGGGTACTGTAAATACACAGAACCCACCCATGGTATTATTACCAATTGCGGCAAAGCCCACCTCGAAGGTTTTGGAAGTGTTGAAGGTGTTAGAAAGGCCAAAGGCGAGCTGTATGATTACCTGAAGCTGCACGATGGTACCGCCTTCGTTATGCGCGATTACGATTACCTGAATGCCATGAGTAAAGGCATACCCCATATTTTTACTTATGGCACTTCCGGTGCGGCAGTTACAGGTAATATATATAAAACTCACCCCTTCCTCGAAGTGGCTTTAATGAATAGGAAAGAAAAAACGATTATCCGTTCCGCGCTGGTAGGCGGTTATAACCTGCCTAACATACTGGCCGCTGCGGCCGCAGGCCGGTATTTTAATATTAATGACGATACAATAAAGGCAGCCATTGAGGCATACCATCCCTCCAACAGCAGATCGCAACTCATAGAAAAAGGAAGCAATACCATTATATTAGATGCTTATAATGCCAACCCCACCAGCATGAAAGCCGCAATAGAAAACTTTGCGGAAACGCCGGGCAGCAATAAGATCCTTGTACTGGGCGCTATGATGGAACTGGGTGAGGACAGTGCAAAAGAGCACGAAGCCCTTATTGAACTGCTGAATCATTATTTGTGGAAAGAAGTGATACTGGTAGGCGGTGATTTTGCCCGTGCCAGGCATCCTTTCCGCTTTTTTAATACCGCCGGGGAAGCAAAGGAATGGCTGCGGCAACACCCGGCAGCCGATAGTGTGTATTTGGTAAAAGGTTCCCGCAGCACACAAATGGAAATCATTGCTGATATATTATAAGCAGAGCAGATTATCAAAATCAATATGCGATTTTAGCTAACTTAACCGTTTTATTTGAACAGGAATGAGGACCTTTGTAAAAAATCCCGAATGAGTGCAGAAGAAAAGAAACCCGGTTATTTATTTTCTACATTAGACAACCGTTGCCCGCGTTGCCGCAGGGGCGGAATTTTCAAAAGCAACAATCCTTACCGGCTGCAAACTACCCTTAAAATGCATGCCACATGCCCGGTATGCAGCCAGCCTACCGAAATTGAGGTTGGTTTTTACTACGGAACGGCTTATGTAAGCTATGGGCTTACCGTGAGTTTTAGCATTTTTACCTTTATTGTCTGGTGGTTGCTCATTGGTATTTCGGTTCAGGAAGGTGATTTTCGTTTATTATGGTGGGGCATCACCAATACGGTTTTGCTGGTTGCTTTGCAACCCATATTCATGCGCCTTTCACGCAGCCTGTGGCTTTCGTGGTTTGTAAAATACGATCCCGACTGGAAAACGAATAGTATTGCACCGGAAATTACGGAACGTATTGTTCCCGAACAAATGAACAACTGGTAAAGCATTAGTAAATAGCTAATTGTCAGTAGTGAAGGCAAATCCTGCTTTCCCTTAATTCAAACGATATGAACCGGCTATGGCCGCGAACGGCATCATTCCGGCAACCCGGAAGATAACAACCGCATACTTAATTTCCATTTCTTATATTAGCAAACTATAACAATTGTGTAATAGCGGGTGATGAAGTAAATCAAATTCAAAAATCACTTTAACAAATATGACACTGCTGATCATTGCCGGCTGCATTCTGCTGCTTGTATTGCTTATTACCTGGGGAAAAACGAATGCCTTCCTCGCTTTTTTGATAGTATCCCTCCTTGCCGGATGGCTGCTGGGCATTCCGCTGAATAAATTGGCTATTGCTGTGGAAAAAGGTATGGGCGATACTTTAGGCGCCCTGGCCGGTGTAATTATGATGGGCGCCATGCTGGGAAAACTGGTGGCCGAAAGCGGCGCCGCACAGCAGATCGCTTCTTCCTTGATGAAGGTTTTTGGTGTAAAGTACATTCAGTGGGCATTAATGATCACCGGTTTTGTAATAGGCATACCCTTGTTTTATAATGTAGGATTCGTGTTAATGGTTCCCCTGATTTTTTCTGTTGCCTATCAATACAAACTCCCTGCTGTATATATCGGTTTACCTATGCTGGCTTCCTTATCGGTTACCCACGGTTACCTGCCTCCGCATCCTGCACCGGCAGCGCTGGTAACACAGTTTAATGCCAACATGGGGCTTACCCTGCTGTATGGTTTGGTTGTGGCCATCCCTGCCATCATTATTGCAGGTCCTGTGTATTCCAAAACATTAAAGAAAATTGTTGCCGTTCCGTTGCAAACGTTTAAACCGGTTATTTTGCCGGAAGAAAAATTACCCGGGCTGGCCAACAGCCTTCTTTCTTCTTTATTACCTGTTGTATTGCTCATTGTTACAACGGTAATACCCTATATCTTTCCTTCCGCCGTTTTTTTGCATGATATCTCCGCCTTTTTTGGTAATGCCATGATCGTAATGCTGATAGCACTGGCCGTAGCCACCTTTTCACTGGGCATATCCACGGGCATGTCTATGAAAAAGATCATGCAGGTATATGAAAGCGCCGTAAAGGATATTGCCATGATATTGCTGATCATTGCCGGAGCAGGTGCATTTAAAGAAGTGCTTACTGCCAGCGGTGTAAGTAACCACATAGCCCAGGCGCTGCATCACTGGCCGCTGCATCCGCTGCTATTAGCATGGATCATCGCGGCCATTATACGCATCTGCATTGGCTCTGCCACTGTTGCCGGACTTACCACTGCGGGCATTGTTGCCCCTATGGTGCTGCAGGGCGGCGTAAATCCCAACCTGATGGTTTTATCTATCGGCGCGGGCAGTCTTATGTTTTCGCATGTAAACGATGGAGGGTTCTGGCTGTTTAAAGAATACTTTAACCTGAGTGTAAAAGATACTATCCGCTCCTGGTCGCTCATGGAAACCATTGTTGCTATAGTAGGTCTTGGCGGGGTAATGCTGCTGAGTATGTTAGTGTGAAGGAGCCGGGGCCAGGCAGGAGGTGTAAGGTTTTGAATGAGAGAATAACTATTATTAACACGCGGAATACGCCGGCTCCCGGCCAAGGGCTAATAACAGGTCTGAAATTATAACAAAAACTTCTTACTTTTTCTATGAAGCCACTTATCCTTTTTCTATGCACCCTGGCGCCTTTTTTTATTACGGCTCAAACCCATACAAAAAGCAATTTTACCATTTCAGGTAAGCTTAAAAAAATGAAGGATACCGCTGCGTGGGTATACCTGTATTATGTAACGGATAATAACAGGATTACCGACAGCGCGCAGGTACAAAAAGGCAGGTACCGGATCACGGGCAATATCAGCGAACCGGCGTTATCGCGGTTAAGCGTAAAATATAAAGCAGTACCGGCAGATGCGGAGGCGCCTGTAAATATGAAGAAAGACCTGGCAACCCTTTTTTTAGCGCCCGGCAGGCTTAAGGTAACCAGCATAGATTCCTTTTCTAATATCAGGGTAAAGGGATCTTCGGCGCATACAGACTATAAAAAACTGGAGTTGCTGACCCGGCCGTTTAACGACAGTATGCAGGCGCTGTCTGTTGCATATAACCAATACCGCAATGCTGGCAATACTGCTCAAATGAAACCAATTGAAGACCAGGCGGCCATCCTCGAAAAGGGGATTAAAAACGATTTTCATTCTTTTATCAGCACCCATCCGTCATCGCCCGTATCGTTGCTCCTGTTGCAGCAATATGCCGGCAATGATATTAATTTTAGTGAGATTGAACCCTTGTTTAACCGGCTTTCCGCAGCAGTAAAAGCCTATCCTTCCGCAATACAGTTCAAAGAAAGGCTGGATATGGCCAAAAGAACCAGCATCGGTCAAATGGCAACCGATTTTACGCAGAACGACACCCTGGGCAACCCGGTAAGGCTTTCTTCCCTGAGGGGTAAATACCTGCTGGTTGATTTCTGGGCAAGCTGGTGCGGCCCCTGCCGGATGGAAAACCCCAACGTGGTAAGTGCATTTAATGCCTATAAGGATAAAGGCTTTTTTGTATTGGGCGTTTCGCTCGACAAGCCCGGGGCAAAAGCCGCCTGGCTGAAAGCCATTCATGATGATAACCTTACCTGGACGCATGTAAGCGACCTGCAGTTCTGGAACAATGCCGCGGCACAACTCTACGGCATCCAGTCTATACCACAAAACCTGCTGCTCGACCCCACCGGTAAGATCATCGGTAAAAATTTAAGGGGTCAGGATTTGCATAATAAGCTGGAGGAAGTGCTGGGAGGGAGATGAGTTGGGGTGTGAGAAATGCGGGGAATGGGAAAATGGGAGAAATATATCTCAAATCTGAAGATGAAACCCGGATAGCTGCCGGCAATCAATGAGTGCTACAAAGAAGGCATATACGCCCCGGCGTTAGCAATAACTCACCCGAAGCTAACTGATCGCTGCCCTGATACGCTCCCGCTAACGGCCATTTTAGTTTTGTTTACCTTTGCATCCGGTATTTCTTATACAACTCAATTATGCAATGGTATTGTGAATCCTTAACGGAATATAAACGGCTAAAAACCAGGGAAGTAAATATTGGTGGATTATTAACAGGAAATTTCCACCCTGTTCGTCTTCAAACCATGACCACCACCGACACTATGGATACCCTGGGTACTGTAGAACAGTCTGTTCGCTGTATTGAGGCCGGCGCGGAAATGGTACGCATCACGGCGCCCAGCAAAAGAGAAGCGGAAAACCTGCTGAACATTAAAAATGAGCTCCGTAAAAGAGGATACCATACGCCCCTCGTTGCCGATATACATTTTACGCCCAATGCCGCCGAAATTGCCGCCCGTATTGTTGAAAAAGTACGCGTGAACCCCGGTAATTATATTGATAAAAAGAAATTTGAATTTATTGAATATACCGATAGCGCATATCATTCCGAAATAGAAAGGATAAAGCAACGGTTTACTCCATTGGTGAAAATTTGCAAAGAATATGGAACGGCTATGCGCATTGGCACTAACCACGGATCGCTGAGCGACCGTATCATGAGCCGCTACGGAGATACGCCTATGGGCATGGTGGAAAGCGCTATGGAATTCTTGCGGATCGCCCGCGATGAAAGTTTTCACAATATTGTGCTCAGCATGAAGTCCAGCAACCCCCTGGTAATGGTGCAGGCCTATCGCCTGCTGGTGCGGCAAATGGCCGATGAATTTAAGGAATGTTACCCGCTGCATCTTGGTGTTACGGAAGCCGGCGACGGGGAAGACGGGAGAATAAAATCGGCCATTGGTATCGGCACATTGCTGGAAGACGGCATTGGTGATACCATACGGGTATCCTTAACCGAAGACCCCGAGTTTGAAATACCCGTGTGCCGCGATATTGTGAAACGCTACAGTGCCGCCCTTCACCCTTCGCCCTTCACTCTCCACCCTCCACCCTCCGCCACTCCCCACTCCCCTTTCCAGTACAAACGGCGCGATACCTTTGGGGTTAATCATATCGGCGAACGCCACGTTCCGGTAGTAGTGGCAGATGTAAGCAAAGCCGGTGAAATTACAGCGGGAACTTTACAACGCATAGGGTATAGCTACAACGAACCCCTTGATAAATGGAACATCAGCGACCTGGCGGCCGACTATATATTCCTTAACGGTAATGAATTGCCGTTTGCATTACCCGGCACATTAAAAGTAATACTGCCTGCAAAAAACTGGTTAAAATGCTCAGACAAAGAAAAATACTATCCTTTATTTTCTTTTGATGAATACCTTAATACCACAGGGCAAAACAAAAGCACGATATTAAATGTAGTAATGCTGGACTGTTTCAATGAGGGCGATTCGTTTGATTTAAATAGCCTGAACAGCATTAAAGAAGACCTTACTGTTGTGCTGGCGTTAAGCAGCACCAATAAAAACGCAATGCAATCGGTGCGGCGTATGTTCATGGAACTGCTGGAAAAAGATATCCGTAATCCTGCCCTGTTAATGACCGACAGCAACTGGCAAACGCCTGATGAACATCTTATTCATTTTGCTACCGAAACCGGCGCTTTGTTTTTGGATGGTTTTGGCGATGGTATTTGTTTGGGAATGACGGCAGGCAGCTATGCGCTGCTTTCCAACAGCTACGGGCAGCTTAATGCCAGTGGCAGAAATTATGTAGATAACCAAAGTCCCGAACAGTTCATCAACAGTACGGCTTTTTCCATTTTGCAGGCAACACGTACCCGCATTTCAAAAACCGAATACATTTCCTGTCCTTCCTGTGGAAGGACCCTCTTTGATTTGCAGGAAACCACCGCCAGAATACGTGCGGTTACCAATCATCTTAAAGGCGTTAAGATAGCCATTATGGGCTGTATTGTAAACGGGCCGGGCGAGATGGCCGATGCCGACTTTGGTTACGTAGGCAGCGGTCCGGGAAAGATTACGTTATACAAGGGCAAGGAAGTAGTGAAGCGTTCTGTTGACAGCAATATTGCTGTTGAAGAGCTCATTAAGCTGCTTAAAGAAAGCGATGCCTGGGTAGAGCCATAAGGGCGGGCAAAATATTTCCACATCCTTCAGCTACTTTACTTTTCGTAATACCGGGATGCCTGTCATACCCGCCGCATCGCGGTAGTCAATTACCAGCTTACTTCCTGTATGTTCAAAACGATAGCGCTTACCGGTAATGGCACCATTTACGGTGAGCGCTGTTTTGCCCGTGTACTCAAATTGCACATCTTCCCCCATTTTGGGCGTGTAATTATACACAGGGCCTGCAGCCTGGTGCTGTTCCTGCTGCCGGTTTTCATTTCTTTTTTGTCCGCAACACGACATGATTTTTATTTTTTAATCTTCTGAGTACATTGTTTTATCAGCCCTGGTTGTATTGTTTGAGCTGAATTGTTCAAACAAACATGCTGCACCTGAAATGGCCGGCCACAGCAGCAAAAGTACTTTCCAGTTCAATGTCATCCAACATACAAAGGGCAGGGCTACCCAAATGCTGACACAATAAAAGCAGTCGAGCAGGTTTCCAAAGAAACCCGCCCCTGCTTTTTTCCTTAACCGGTAAATGATATCGAATGGCCCGTCTTCTTTGGAAAGAAGGTGCGTAAGCCGCCAGGTTGCCAGTATGCAAACCACAAGTTGAAGCCATTCATTCTGTAGCATGGTTAAGGTTTTTGTATGCCAATTAATACCTGTCCGCCTGAGAAATAAGGGTAACCGCTTTCGCCATTGGTTAGCCGCAGATAGCCGCTCAGTGAAATACCGAATGCGCAGAAAGGCTGACCGGATTCCAGCCAGTGACCACTTGCCGGGAGCAGCGTAACGGTGTAATAACCTTCCGCGTCTGCCGCGGCTTCATTGATCGTTCCGCGGAAATAGGTAATACAGTTCAGGTCATTGCCGTGTACATAATTTCTTCCGCTGTTTATGTTGGCATCTAATATGCCCGGCGCCATAAAATTAGCGGGAGCGGCAGCCGGTGTAAATGCAAAGCCACCCGCGCCCTTGGCCATAGATAATCCATAGTTGTTCATAAAGCCGGTGGAAGATGCAGGTTTATGTACCGCTTTAAACTTTACGGTAAGCCCGGCGCCTTCCACAACCGTTCCGTTTACTACAGGCAATGTAAACAGGGCGCATTCACCCAAAGGCCCAACACCATCCATTGTAATTTCAGGATCAATGTGCGCAGCCGTTTCCTGGTTTTCAAAATACAGGGGAAGGGTTTCTTCCGTTCCGGCCACAGGGTTGAGGCTGGCATCAAATCCCTGTATCCTGAAAATATAGCTGCCCGGAACAAAGTCGCCGGTAGCTATTCTTGCTTTTATATTGCGGTAGGCAATAAGCCAGCTATAGGCAGTATCCGTTTCCACGTTCAGGTAAGCATCTTTTGCCGTATCAAATACAGGCGTATCTACTACATTAATACCCTGGAACCGGGGTAATGAAAATTGTTTGGTAAATGCCGTGAAAAAGGTGAATGGCGCATTGCGGCGGTACCACAGCCGGTAATATTTTACGGCGTTATGGCTGAGGCAACCCCTTAACTGCAAGGTACCGTTCCATGCAGCGCAACGCACGGCGGGCGCCCCGCTTCCATAAGCGGTAATGATGCCCAACCCGTTAAGAAAATTATTAGAACCAATACGCATACCGGAGGCTGCAGGCGGCCCCAGCACAATATTTCCAACACCCTGCAAAATATGCTGCCCGTTGCATGCCAGCGGAATGAGGCATGATTTTGTTTTGGGAACACAGATGTTGATCCTTCTTAAATGTCCGATATTCCAGTTAGGGGCAGATTCAAAAACGGGCACAGCGGAGCCGGGGCAGAGCAACTGAACCAGTACATCGGGAGCCAACTGTTCAGTAGTGGTTTCACCGGAAGCCGTATCTGTTTCTATTTCATCAACAATGTCTGCCGCATTAACCTTAAAGCGAAAAATATAATTACCGTTGCGGTCGGCAAATGAACTGCCGAGTTCTGTTCTTTCTCCGTTACCGGTATAGGGGTCGCCCGATAATTCACCTGTACTGCGGTCATACTCCTGGAAGTTTAGTATAGCATTGGGCAGCGATCCGCTTTCGCAATACAAACGGTAGCGATCCACAATTGTTATGGCATCGGAGCGAAGGCTGCTGGCTATATTGCCGGAAAAGATACCCGCTGCGCCGGTAGATTTTTGCGCGGAGATCAGCCTGTTAAATACAAAGCTTTCTTCATTTTTAGCGCGCGGCTCACCTGCCGCTGAAACCGTATCCGGTATGCTGCGAACGGTAAAACTTTCTTTTGCCGGGATAGCCGTGGTTTCAGTTAGCGGAACTACCATTGGTGTAAAGGGATCTCCGGGAGAGGGCGGTAGCGGTTGCGGATTCAGCGCCACTGCTTCGAGCGCTTTTACCCTGCCCGGATAATAGCTTCCGATGAGCTTTTTTAATGCCGGGTTAAGCAGGGCATCTTTTAATGCCACCAGGGTATCTATTACTATATACCTTCTGTTGCATGGATTGAACAGGCAAAAGCCTTCATAATAACTCACATTGCCATAAATGATATAATCATTGGCATCAACCGGTGTCCGGCAGGTGAGTATCAGATCATCAAAATCTTCATCGGCTCCCGCATCATTGGATTGAATATCGAAGCGGTAAAAACCGCCCGATGAAACAGGGAAGGTGATTTGCATGCCGGAGGGAATAAACCCCGTTCCGGGATTGTTTTGTATGCTAACAGACCAGTTGCTGCCGTTTACAAAAACTTCGGGCGAGCCGGGTGTGCCGGCATAAGTGCCGTTGCCGGTATCGGCGCCTTCTATCTTAAACTGTTGGGGAAATGCGGCCGATTTTGATTTTACGCTCACGAGCCACATGCCCTGCATTTTGATTGACATAAAAGATGATTTAAACGATGATTAAAAGATGACAATACCGTTTTTTACAGGCTTTGCGTAGGCTCCTGAAAGGATATTGAATAATTGAAGGGTGGGATTATGAATGCGGTAGCGGGTATTCTTAAATACCCACGGAATGTTTTTTGTTACCCCTGCCACAGATCATTAACACCGCTGTTTTATGCAGAGGCAATCGTTTTATTATTTTACAGGATTATCTTTACCGCATGAGCATGATCAGAAGGCAAAGCATTATTTCATCCATAGTAATATATATGGGTTTTGCCGTGGGGATGCTCAATGTGTATTTCTTTACCAAGGAGGGACTCTTTACGCCGGCTCAATATGGGTTAACCAAAATGTTCATGGATATATCTATTATGATGGCGGCTTTGGCCGGACTCGCCATGCCTTCCTATATTTTTAAATTTCATCCTTATTATAATCATCATCTTCCTGCCCGTAAAAATGATATGATTAGCTGGGCATTGCTCATTGGCTGCATTGGCTTTTTATTAGTGATGCTGGCCGGCTGGATATTTAAAGACCTGGTGATCCGTAAATTCGGGGAGAACTCCCCCGACCTTGTTACCTACTATTACTGGCTATTTCCGATGGGACTGGGCCTAACCCTGTATACCATACTTGAATCGTATGCCTGGAGCATACATAAGCCGGTACTTACCAATTTTTTAAAAGAAATATTGTGGCGCCTGTTCACCACAATGCTTATTGTGTTATTTATTTTTCATGCCATTACCGGCTTTGGTGCATTTATAAAACTGTATGCCTTTACCTTTCCGGGCATCGCTATTGTTCTGTTTGTTTATTTAATTGCTACTAACCAAATCCATTTTACTTTTAAGCGGAGCAAGGTTACCCGCCGCTACTTTAAGAAAATTGTTTCGCTTTGTCTTTTCGCCTATTCGGGTATGATCGTTTTTACCCTTTCGGGTGTGTTTGACTCGCTTGTTATTGCTGCCGTATTAGACGACGGATTAAGCAAGGCGGGCATATTTGGGCTGGCGCAGGTGATGACCAGCGTAATACAGGCGCCGCAAAGGGGTATTATTGCGGCTTCTATTGCACATTTATCTAAGGCCTGGAAGGATAAGAACATGCAAATGCTCCAAAAGATCTACCAGCGTTCTTCCATTAACCTGCTGCTTTTTGCTGCCGGTATTTTTGTATTAATAGCGCTTAATTATACGGAAGCCATTTATACATTGGGACTGAAAGATGCCTACCTGGCGGGATTTAGTGCTTTTATACTGCTGGGCCTTACCAGGGTAATTGACCTGGGCACCGGCCTTAATGCGCAGATCATAGGCACTTCAAACTACTGGCGTTTTGAGCTGGTGAGCGGAATCATCCTGCTGGCATTTATGTTACCGCTAACCTATTTTCTTACAAAGCAATATGATATACTCGGGCCTGCCATAGCCAATCTTATTTCCCAGGGAATAATTTACAATTTGATCCGTATTATTTTTCTCTGGAAAAAATTCAAACTGCAACCTTTTACTCCTGCCAGCCTGTATGCCGTAATAGTGGCGGTTTGCTGCTATGCCATTTGTTACTTTGGTTTTAAAAATATACATGGCTTTGCCGGCATTTTTTTGCGCAGTGCGGCATTCATTGTATTATATGGCGGCAGCGTTATTTATTTTAAGCTTTCACCTGATGTGCAACCGGTTTGGCAAAGTATTAAGAAGAGAATGGGGGTGTAAAGTCCGAAGCCAGGAAGTAATGAACCACGGAGACACAGCGGCACAGAGAATCACACAGAGGAATGCAGCTTATAATTTGCAGCACCAGGCGGCGTCCTGCCTTGCTTAGCGTTCGTTGCTCCTTCGCGCACTTTGCGTGAAACAATCCGAAGCCAATGTGCAACCATAAACTGCAAACGCTAAACTACAAATCAAAAGAGGCAGTCAGCCGTCAGCTATGAGAAAGAAGTGTCATCCTATCGTTAGTAGTAACTCACCTGAATCTGACTGCAGATACCTCCTGTCCACACTTGCCTGGCGGCAGACGGGTTTTCAAATTATCCATCTTACCTTGCATTAAATATACATTAACAACCATGCAAACTGATTTTCTTGTTATAGGTTCCGGCATTGCAGGACTTACCTATGCCTTAAAAGTTGCCCGTGACTGTCCTGATAAAAAAGTACTCATTTTTACCAAAACCACTTCCGATGAAACCAATACCAAATACGCCCAGGGCGGCATAGCGGGTGTATGGGATAATGAAAACGACAGTTTTGAAAAGCATATAGAAGACACATTGGTCGCGGGTGATGGCTTATGCAATGAAAAAACGGTAGAGATAGTTGTAAGGGAAGGGGTAGAGCGGATAAGAGAAATCATTGAATGGGGAGCAAAATTTGATAAGGAACCGGATGGCGATTATGCGCTCGGTAAGGAAGGCGGACATAGCGAATTTCGTATACTGCATCACAAAGACGTAACCGGCAGGGAAATGGAAAGGGCGCTCTTAAACGCAATAAAGTCGCAACCCAATATAGAGGTGGTCACCCACTGCTTCGTTGTGGATATTATTACACAGCACCACTTAGGCTACCTGGTTACCAAGTCTACCCCCGATATAGAGTGCTTCGGCGTTTATGCATTGAACCTGCGTACCAAAAAAATAGAAAAGGTGAGGGCGGGCATTACCCTGCTGGCTACGGGAGGTAACGGGCAGGTATACCGCACTACTACTAACCCCGTTATTGCCACCGGCGACGGCGTGGCCATGGCCTACCGGGCAAAAGGCCGGATTGAAAATATGGAGTTCATCCAGTTTCATCCCACTGCCTTGTACGAACCGGGTGTAAAGGGACAGGCCTTTTTGATAACAGAAGCGGTACGGGGCGATGGCGGTATTTTACGAAACAGCGATGGCGAAGCTTTTATGGAAAGATACGATGCCCGCAAAGACCTGGCCCCACGCGATATTGTGGCAAGAGCTATAGACAATGAAATGAAAAGAACCGGAACGGAACATGTGTGGTTAGATTGCCGCGATATGGACCAGGAAAAGTTTCTGCACCACTTTCCCAATATCCACGAAAAATGCTTATCCATTAGTATTGATGTGGCTAAAAATATGATTCCCGTAGCGCCGGCCGCACATTACAGTTGTGGGGGCATTAAAACGGATGAATGGGCAAGAACTTCCATCCGCCATTTATATGCAGCGGGCGAATGCGCTTCAACCGGTTTGCATGGCGCCAACAGGCTGGCCAGCAATTCCCTGCTCGAAGCGATGGTATTTGCGCACAGGGCTTATGTGGATGCCGTAAAAAAGATGAAGAGCACCTCGGCGGATGAATGGGGCAACTGGCGCCGGGATGCTATACCCGGCTGGCGTACTGAGGGCACTACAGCTCCAAAAGAAATGATCCTGATCACCCAGAGCTTAAAAGAGCTGCAGTTGCTGATGAGCGATTATGTAGGCATTGTAAGAACCAATACCCGTTTGGAGCGTGCTATGCGTCGCCTGGATATGATGCATGAAGAAACGGAAGAGCTGTATAAAACCACGGAAGTATCGCCACAGCTTTGCCAGTTGCGCAATATGATCACCGTAGGATACCTCATCGTTAAATCGGCCCAGTTCAGGCACGAAAGCCGGGGACTTCATTTTAATACCGATTACCCGCATAAGAGTGAGCAGGTGCAGAATATTGTATTGTAAGTCAGAGGCCCGAAGATTAAATTTCGAAATCCGAAGGAATACACGATAAGTCAAAATCAGAAATCAACAAATCAGAAATCAGCAATAACTCACTGATGGCTCACGGCTGAAAGCTGATCGCGGGTAATTTCAAATCCTGTTTATCTTTGCGCTCATGTATTATCTTATACTTGGCTTACTGTACCTGTTTTCTTTTCTGCCGCTGTGGATCATATACCGCATATCCGATCTCATCAGCTTTTTGCTGCACTATGTGATAGGCTATCGCAGAAAGGTGCTGATGAAAAATCTTTCTATTGCCTTCCCCGAAAAAACGGATAAGGAAAAAATGGCGCTCATCAGAAAGTTTTACAGGAACTTTACCGATACTTTTCTGGAAGCCATCAAGCTGCTTTCCATATCTGAAAAAAATCTCCGCAAAAGGATACAATTTGATCCCTCCGTTTTAAATGAGCTGTACCGTACGGGTAAAAGCTGCCAGGTGCACGCGGGGCATAATTTTAACTGGGAATGGGTGAATGTAAGAGTGGCGAAGGAACTGCTATACCCTTACCTTGCCGTATATATACCTATTGGTAATAAAGTACTTGACAGGGTGTTTAAATATTTCCGGGAAAGAACGGGCACTACCATGTTGCCTGCAACGGATATGAAAAACGCCATGTTGCCCTACCGCAATAAACAATACCTGCTGGCACTGGTAGCCGATCAAAACCCGGGTGATCCTTCACGGGGGCATTGGGTAAAATTTTTTGACCGCTGGACGCCTTTTGTAACGGGTCCTGAAAAAAATGCACGTTTAAATGATATTCCGGTTGTATTTGCCCGCTTTTCCAAACCCAAAAGAGGGTACTACCTTGTTGAAACAAAATTAGCTACCCTGCACCCGGCAGCCATGAAAGAAGGGGAACTTACGCTGCAATATGTACGCTACCTCGAAGAAGTGATCCGTAAGCAACCGGAAGTATACCTATGGAGCCATAACCGCTGGAAATGGGAGATCAAGGACGAATATGAGAGCAGGAAGATTGAAGATGAAAAAGTGAAAAATACCGGCGTATGAACAGGGGATTTTAGCTTACCGCAACACCTTCATATATATCCCCCACAGAAAGAAGGAGACCTACAGGGCTGATCAGTAATTGTTCAGCCGGGTTAAAATATTCTTCAAATTTCCATGCGCCGTCTGCCTGTTTTCTTCCTATGCGAACATGGCGCCTGGCAGAGTCTATTGTTACATATTCTTTCAGCGATCCAATCTGCATATAAAAAAAGAACTTTCTGCCCAGGTCATAATCTTCCGTTGAGGGTGAGAGTATTTCGAAAATAACCAACGGATTTTTTACAGTGTCTTTTATATCATCCGACAAATCCAAAGCTCCACATATTATACTGGCATCGGGATAAAAATACGATTCCCGGGAAGGCACATATATCCGCAGGTCACTGGGGTAAATATTGCAGGATTTTCCTTTTAAAAAAGTGCCGGCTATGGCGATAATATTTGAAAGAATAAGATTATGCTCCGGCGAAGCTCCGGCCATGGAAATAATCATGCCTGACGCATACTCATGCTTACCATCCGATTTCCGTTCCCATTCCAGGAACGCAGATGGGCTCATTGAAGTATAGTATTTAGGCGCCGGTTCCTCAATAATCATGATGCAAATATAATATTAATTTTGCGGAGACATAAGAGCAGCTTGCAGGTCAGGCGCATCTAAGCAGACAATATTTTAATCCTGCTGTACCCGTGGAATAAATGAATGATCAGATTTGGCTAAGCATGAAACAATATAAACAACGAGGTAGTTTCCGTGCTTTTTTTGGCGCTTTTGCTCCGAAGGAGCTTCTCCTTTTACCTTTCGTAATTCTTTTTATTCTGTTAACCTGTTAATAAGCCTCCCACAAAAATATTGATGCCATAAATGCCAAACGCTCTATCTTGGTAAAAAAAATACCGGTTTATGTATAGAAAAGCTTTCCTGCTTGCCTTAAGCTGCTGCTTCATCAGCTTTACGGTGCTGGCTCAGAAAAAACAAAAGAAAAAAGACAGTTCCGCTCCTGCCGCTGTGGTGGATACAACAAAAAAAGCGCCTCCCAAACCCCCGAAACCTACTATCGCGGAAAAGATAAAGTCGAGCAAAAAAACCGACGGCCTTTTTACCCTATACCAGGATACCGCTACGGGTAGCATACAGTTGTATATAAAGAAGGATCAATTGGGAAAAGAATATATCTACCAGAGCTTTTCTATGGGCGGGCCAACAAGGCTTTATCTGAACCAGAATATGATAAGGGCTACCTTTGTTTTCAGTATCGCCAAACCATTCGACAAGCTGGAATTTGCGCAGCAGAACACCAATTTTTATTATGATCCGGCTAATGCTGTAAGCAAAGCCGCGAATGTAGACGCCCCGCCGGCGATCTTTTTTTCAGAGAAGGTGGCGGCCGAAGATTCTACAGGCTACCTCATTGCCGCCGACGGCTTGTTTATCAGCGATAAATTAGACCCGGTAAAACCCACGGTACCGCCGGGTGTGCCCCCCACCGCAGTTTTTAACCTGGGCATGCTCAACGCAGCCAAATCAAAATACCACCAGATTAGATCTTATCCTGACAATACGGATGTGGTGGTAGATCTCGCATACGACAATCCCGCACCGTTTAACCGGGGAGGAGATGATGTAACAGACGCACGCTATAACCGGGTGAGGATGCAGCATTCTTTTCTTGCCATGCCGCAAAACGATTACCGTCCTCGCCGTGATGATCCGCGTGTAGGTTATTTTGGAGCAGAGGTGCAGGATCTTACCTCTGTATCGGCTACACCATATAAAGATTTTATCAGCCGCTGGTACCTCGTAAAAAAAGACCCTTCTGCAGCAATAAGCGAACCAGTGGAACCTGTAGTGTACTGGATTGAAAATACCACGCCGGTTGAGTACAGGGAAATTATTAAAGAAGCCGGTGAAAAATGGAATGAAGCGTTTGAAAAGGCTGGTTTTAAAAATGCCATCGTAATGAAGATCATGCCCGATACCGCCACCTGGGATCCGGCAGACATCCGTTATAATGTTATTCGCTGGGTGAGCAGCCCTTACCCCAGCTATGGGGCCATTGGCCCCAGCTTCTTTAACCCGCGTACCGGCCAGATACTGGGGGCCGATATTACGGTAGAATGGAGAAGCGGCGCGGGCACCGTTAATTACGACGACCTGTTCAATGGTAACGGCACAGGGCTACCCGCCGTTCAGCTTCCATGGACAGCCGCCTCCGATGAGCCACATGTGAGCTTTGATAAACAGCATCTGCAATACTGTACTATAGCCCGCGAATTACAGGCGCAGTATATAACCGGGCTAACCGTATTAGAAGCGCTGGACAACAGGCCGGAAGAAGTAAAGGAAATGCATAAGGAATTTCTTACTTATCTTATTATGCATGAAATGGGGCATACGCTGGGGCTGAATCATAACATGAAGGCCAGCCAGATGCTCAGCCCCGCGCAGGTAAACGATAAAAGCATTACAGAAAGAATAGGGATGATCGGTTCTGTAATGGATTATCCGTCTATTAATGTAAGCCTCGACCGCAGTAAGCAGGGTAATTACTATACAACAAAAGCGGGTCCGTATGATTTATGGGCTATCGAATATGGCTACACGCCTTTTGCTGCCGGCGAAGAGGAAGCGGCGCTGAATAAAATACTCAGCCGCAGTACCGATCCGCAGCTTGCTTTTGGTAATGATGCCGACGACATGCGTTCTCCGGGAAGAGGGATAGACCCAAGGGTAATGATAAGCGATATGAGCAATGATATGATGGCTTATGCTGAAGACCGTTTTAAGCTGGTGAATATAATGATGCCCAAATTAAAAGAACGGTACAGCAAGCCCGGCCAAAGCTACCAGCAACTGCGCCAGCGCTACCTGATGCTGCAGAGCCAGCGGGCGCAAATGGCCAACGCGGTAAGCCGTTATATTGGCGGGGTATATGTAGACAGGAGTTTTGCAGGACAAGACACCAACGCTAAGCCGTTTACGCCGGTTTCGGCCGAAACGCAAAAGAAAGCACTTGCGCTGCTGAACAAATATATTTTTTCTCCTAACGTTTTTAATGCCGATGCGGCATTGTTCCCTTACCTGCAACTGCAACGCAGGGGTTTCAACTTCTTTAGTTCTACGGAAGATTATAAACCCCAGTCAACCGTTCAGGGCATTCAGTTATCGGTATTAGCGCAACTATTGCACCCGGTTACCCTGCAGCGTATCAATAATAGCGGGTTATATGGTAATACGTACAGCACCGCTAACCTTACATCCGATTTGAATAGGTATTTCTTTGCAGACGATCTTAAAACCAATGTAAATCTATACAGGATAAACCTGCAAACAGAGTATGTAAAGGCACTGGCGGCTATTGCTGCAGGTTCGTTGCCCAGCGCATATGATAATGCTTCCAAAGCGGCGGCATTGGCTTCACTCAAAAAAATAAAAGCTATGCTGGCTACGGCAGTATCGGCCAATGAACAAACCCGTGCACACCGCACCAACCTTAATTTTATTATTGATAAAGCCTTATCGGTAAAATAGACTGCAGCAGGCACAATTCAGCGGCTGTCTAAAAAGTGATATTTTGCCACGAAGTCACGAACCTGCCGGCAGGCAGGAACACGAAGAAAATAAAACCTGAAGATCAGGACTTAGTGTCTTCGTGGCATATCTTCTATATCGGCCCTTTTGAGACAGCCTCTTTTTTATGCAGGGATCATAAATACCGCGGTATTAATTATCGGATTCGGTTAACCGCTGGTGCTTTGCAATACTGGCGATATACATGGCAAATCCGGCTATGGCAGTGTCTTTTAATGCGTTCACAAGCGCTAACTGCCGCATCGTAGGATCGCCTGAATTTAAATGATTGGGAATATGAATGAGCAGCACAAATGCAATTAACAAGGCGGCAAGGAGGTACCCCGCAAGCGATACAAAGCGGTTGGTTATAAAAGCCAGGGCGGCAAGAATAAAGGCAATACCAACCAAATAAACCCATACTATTCCTCTTGGAAGATACAGCGGCACATAGTTGAGCATCTCATTCGGGTTGGTAAAATGCATAATACCGAAGATAATCATAACAACGGCCAGGAGCCATATGGCTATGCGGGAAATCGTTAGGTGTATCATAAAAAGAGCTTTTAGTGGTATCAAGTTAGTTCATTTCTTTTAGAATAAGAGATTATATTTTGCACAGTTGCTTCCAAACTGCGTATAGCCGTTGTGTTTGGTATGTATTTTTTAGGGCCCACAGTTGCGCTTCTATTCTGTAAGATGGATACCTGTAAATTATGCAGTATGATACGCGTGTTGGCTATTTCAAAAACAATTGCCAAGGTTATTTTTGCGAAGCCCATAAAATGGCATTCTCCAGGAGCATAGTATAGACTTTGTTATTGAAGAGATCGGGCGAATGTCCCATGAAGATGTAAATATTTCTGACAGGATAATGATCGTTTGTCCATATTACAGGATGATCGCTCATTTTTACTGGTGAATCAGGTACATACGTTTTTTCATCAACCGATGCAATAACATGCACGTTGGGCCGGGGACTTTTGTCGTAAGTATACCATTCTTCTTTTTCTATAATAAAATTTTCCGGAAGCCCTTTTACACAGGGGTGTGAAGTATCCTCAATATGCACCTGTGCACTGACAAAGGTGGGTATATAGTTTTTAAATTGTATGCTGCCCATGAAATCATAAAACCATGGCCACATATTATACCCGTCAAAATTGCCAAGCAGGCTTGCATGATGCAGCCCGATCCATCCGCCCCTGCCCTGCTCTGTATATTGAATAAATGCCTGTTGGGCCTGTTTCGTCCAGCCATAGGGTGGATAATCAAGTTGAAGGAAAAGCTGGTAGCTATTGAGTACGGCATCATTGATCGTATCGGTTGAATGGATATAATCTATAGAAAAGCTATGCCTAACGGCGAGTGAATCTAACCATGGCCGTGCGGCATCCGTAAATGCAAGGTGATGTCCGCCGTTTTCGAAAAGAGCCAGTATCCTGAACGGTTGCGGCGTATGTACTGCCGTAGCTTTTTGCTGTGCAGATGCTGTACTTATTATTAATAAACCTGAAACCGCTACGAGAAATATTTTCATGCCGGTACATTAAACCGGAACCCTACACCGTGTATGGTTTCGAGGTTAACCGAGGGGTCGGTTTTAAAATGCTTACGCAGCTTGGTAATAAAAACATCCATGCTCCTGCCAAGAAAATAATCGTCCTTTCCCCATACATTCAGCAATACTTCATCTCTTTTTAAAATATGGTTGGGGTGTTCACATAAAAATTTCAGCAGGTCTGCCTCTTTCTGCGTTAAATTGGAAGTTTCTTCTCCATTGTAAATTTTAAGATCGGTATAGGAGAAATGCATTTTACCGAGTTCAAATTCAAGGGTCTGGTCAGAAAACAATTTTTTTGTCCTGCGTAAAAAAACCTCCATCCGCATCAGCAGCTCTTTCATGCTGAATGGCTTGGTAATATAATCATCCGCACCGCTGGTAAAGCCCTTCAGTTTATCTTCCTCCATAGACTTGGCTGTAATAAATAAAATAGGGATCAGGTCGCTTTTCTGCCGGATCTTTTTGGCTACGCTAAAGCCGTCTTTAACCGGCATCATTACATCTAAGAGGCAAATGTCGAATTCGTCTTTCTGAAAGTATTGCAGCGCCTGTTCCCCATCGGCGCAGAGCAGTACCTGGTATCCTTCCTGTTCAAGGTTATCCTTAATAACGTAGCCTAACGACAAATCATCTTCAGCAAGTAACACATTGGCTTTAATAGATTGCATGGTGTAAAAATTTATCCGGGTAAAATGATTTTAAATTCTGTGCCAATACCGGGCACACTGTTTACCACAATTTTCCCGTTATGGGCATCCACGATCTTTTTAACAAAATTCAGGCCTAAGCCAAATCCCTTTACATTATGCACATCTCCTGTGGGTACGCGGTAGAACTTCTTAAATATATTTTTAAAAAATCTTTTATCTATTCCCACCCCATTGTCTTTTACCGATATAAAATTGTCTGTACCGCATTTGCCGGCTTCAATAATGATCAAAGGCGTGCCGGAATATTTAATGCCGTTTTCAATGAGGTTAACAATAGCCAGCTCAAGGTGCGTTTTATCGGCGGTAACAGCCACTTCATCCGCATCAACCTTAACTTCAATTTTGGCGCATCTTGCTTCCACAAGAGGCTGGAGTTTGGATATGGCCTGTTCTATAAGCTCTTTTACCGGTATGGGCTCCATCTCTACGCGAAGTACATGCTGCTCGGATACGGCCATTTTTAGTAACCGCTCTACCTGGTTTTGCAGGTGCTCCGTTTCGTGCGTGATAATGGTGGTATATTTCTCCATGCGTTCGGGCTGTTGGGCTATACCGGGTTTCGACAGCACTTCCGAAGCAATTTTCATTACCGCCAGCGGCGTTTTAAATTCGTGGGTAAAGTTATTAACAAAATCCTTTTGTATTTCGATCAGGAACTTTTGCTTGTAAAAATAAAACAGGCTAATGGCAAGGCCCATCAATACCAACGCTAAAACAATGCTGCCGATAATCCATAAATTCATTTGCGATAAAATATACCCGCTCCTGTTGGGAAAATGGAGAAGGATATAATGGTAGTTTGCAGCATACGGCGCCGGCAATACAGCCGCGGCTGCGGGTTCTGATGCCGGGAAAGCAATATTTTGCTGAAAAATATAATTCCCTTTTGTTTTATCGTACAGCGCTACATTGCATTCGGTTAAAATGTCAAAGTCCATCAGTTCATGGGTAAGATAAAAGGCAAGCGTATCCTGAGGCGGCAAATTGCTGATGCTTATAACAAAAGTGTTGGATGAAGGCCGCAGGGTTATCATTTGCTGTAAATGACTGCCGGGGTTATCGGATAAGTTCATGTCTTCAAAAAGCCCGCGAACGCATTTTACTACGTTGGTATCAAACTGCTTTTGCTCTAACTTGTAGATATGGTTTAGCCAGTACAACTGCATGGCTATGATTAAGCCGATAACAACGGCGCCTGTTAGCACTATCCATTTTAAGGTGGCGGAACGCATACCAAAACGGTTGGAAGAATTTATAGGCACAAATATGTTTTTAATTATTTAAATAATGCCGCCTGCCGCTCCTTTTATTGTTAAGCCACCGTTAACCCGCTTCCCTTCTGCTTTACAGGGTTTGCCCGCTCCCGTATAACAGCGCATAATTTACCGGAAGATGATATTCATTTGATTTGGATAAGATAAGAAGAATGCCGGTACCGATAATCTCCGGATTTTCTGAGTGCTGAGCTTTCCCTATCCCATTCATCCCTGTTTCAATTGAAATTCAAAGTTATCAATAGTAAGGGCTGGTCTGTTATCTTTTTTACGGGAATATATTTCAACAGGGCGCTCTTCTGAACGCTGTGCTATCCGTAATAAGGACTTATTAATACATATACCAGCACCCCGGTTATGGAAACATACAGCCAAACCGGCCAGGTAATGCGCGCTAATTGCTTATGCCGTGGGAACTCCGCTGTTAGCCCGCGGTATGCGGTAAATAAAATGAAAGGCAAAATGACCCCCGCCAGTGGAATGTGCGTACCCAGAATAATGTAGTAAAATATTCTTAATGTTCCACCGGCTGCCTTTTCCGCATCACTTACCAGCCCGTCGTGATTGATATCGCCAAACCTCGTTTCCCCTGCAAAAAGATGGTGGCAGATATAGGAAACCAGGAAAAGCACGGATAACACAATAGCACTGAGCATTATTTTTTTATGCAGCACATAGTTCCGGCGTTTTACGGCAATAAGCCCCGCAATTAATAAAAGCGATACCAGCGAATTGATAACGGCATTGATCAATGCAAATACATGCACATCAAACCCCAGGCGGGCTTCAGCTTTTATCCGGCCCAGCAATACCACGGCTGTAAATATCAGGATGGAAACAATGCTGATCAGCCACCGGGCTAAAGGATCATTTTTTTTTATAAGAGCGGGAAGCAGCTTTTCTGTTGCCATTTCTTTTATTTTATGATTTTTAAGCAGCGGTTAGCTCCCGAAAAACCTGCGCTTTTTCTTTTTATCTTTTTCCAGCATCAGCAGCACCACGTCGCTGGCTAATTTGTTCAGGTGAATGCTGTCCATACCGTTGTACCATCCGCGCACTACCCTGTCTTTATCGAGGATAAAAAAATATTCGGTATGTATGAAGTTGGTGTCTACTTTGGTATCGGCAATATTAGCTTTGAATTCCTTTTTGGCAATATCGTAAATTTCATCCTTGTCGCCGGTGAGCATCCACCAGGTATCGTGATTGATGCCATATTTATCTGCGTATTTTTTTAACCGCTCGGCCGAATCTCTTTTGGGGTCTACGCTAAAAGAAAGAAACCGTACAATCGTATCTGTTTTGCTGAAAGCGTCCTGTAAACGTTTCATATTGCGGGTAAGGGTGGGGCAAACAACAGGACAGGAAGTAAAGAAGAAATCCGCTACTATAATTTTCCCTTCCAGGTCGCTGAGGGAAACCGGCCTGCCGAACTGGTTGGTAAGGGTAAAGTTTCTTACTTTATGCCAAACGGTATCGGGTGTTGTTTTACCGTAAGCCGTGTTGTTTTGCACGGTATCGTAAAAATAGCGTTTAGGCATTACAATGGCCTCCGTGGTAAAATACTTCAGCAAAAAATAACAGGTTAAGGGAAGCAGCCCTGCGAGTATAATAGCCAATAATGACTTCTTGCTCATCATATTTGCAAAGATAAGCCTTCTATTGCTTTAGAATTCTTTTGGACTCGTTGATAGAAGCGCCGCGGATGCTTAAAATATATTCTCCTTTGGGAATGCTGTACATGTCCAATATCTGCTGCAGGTAGGCGGTGGTTTTCCTAATCTGGTAGGTCCTTATGTTCTTCCCGGTCATATCATACAAAATGCAGGAAATATCACCGAGGCTTTCATCATTAATAATTAAAGCGGCATTATTAAAAACGGGGTTAGGCATAATGATCACTTCGGTTTTGGGTTTGCCGGGGAATTGAATTTTACGGACTTCCGAAACCGGTCCTTTACCTTTTTCACTGAATCCCGCTACCCGGTAAAAAGCGCTGTCTGTTAAAGCAAAGTGATCTGTATACTGGTAATGGGCAGTACCGGGTTCCGGTAAAACCATTGTTTTAGAGAGGGGCTGAAAAAGGATGCCGTCAGCAGAGCGCTCCACAATAAAATGAATGCTGTCTGCTATTTCACCTGCTATTACCCATTTTAGCTGAACCGCGTTTTTATTAAAAACGCCCGCCTCAAATGAGCTGAAATGCAGGGTAGCCGGGCTTGTTTGGCTTATTCCGGAAGTGCCGGCCAACAAGTTAAGTGCACCAGGCAAAAGTAAAAAGCATATATTCCGGACCAGGCGGCTCATACAAACATCATTCGGGTTTGGTACTTTAAGAAAAGCATTCAATTGTTTATCAACTGAACGGGGAGTGAAAAAAACGCGAAAATTGTGCCGGTGGTATAAAAGAATGTATAAAGTTTTATTAAAACGGTTATGGATGAACGTTAGGCAGCTTCCCTCTTCGTTCTTTTACGGCTTATCCGGTGCGCTGATCACGCCCAGGTAGCGGCCCATCCAGTAAGGCAATAAGTAAGTATCGCCGGCGCCCTGTTCGCTATGCCCTTTATTTTGCCCGTCTAACGTAAAAAGATTCCGGTTGTGTTTCTGTTCCGGCCGTTCATCGGGAGGCAGCACTTGGGTAGTGGTTTGTCCTCTGAAGTTTTCTTCCATATAAGTAATGTCTGCGCGATGGCTGTTGTGCATCGTCCATTCAATCATATCTAACGGCATTTCTTTTAAATGCCAGATGCTTTCACTCAAATTAAAATCACCGGCGCCGGTAAGGGCGTAGCAAAAATTCCAGAGGGCATTCCTGTCGGGCTTTTTTATTGCGTAGTGATCCCGTATGGCGTTTCGGTATTGTTCTTTCAGCGAGTCGTTCAGTGCATAGGGATACAAACCCCAGTAAGCCAGGAAGTACATTTCATCATCCGAATGGTTCCATTCTCCCGACAGGGCTTGGCTCCATGCGTCCGCTTCAGGCGGGGCCTTTCCAATAGCAGCAAAGGGACGCGTTAAATTTTGGAGATAGCCGTGCTGGTACAGCAAATCCTCCGCAACCTGTTTATATTTTTCTTTCCCCGTAAAATGCCATGCGGTTTGCAGAAAAGCTACAATATTGGAAGAATATAACTTTCTGTCGCCCACCATTTCCGGGAAACGGTTTACATATTCCGGGTGCCATATCCCCCATAGTGTAGCCCTGCCATCATAATCAACCAGCCGGAGCTTATGGTCAATAATATGCGACATCAGCCCATCCATTAATTGTATGGCTCTTTTTCTTATTCCTTCATCATCCATGTATTGGGCAAGCAGGGTGAGTGCAAACATTTGTCCAACGGTTTGATCACTGCTGGCCGCACCTTTCCAGTCCCACTCCGCATCAGCGGCATGTCGCCAGCTAATGGTGTTCTGGTAACCGGGGTACCAGTAGTGCTGCAGGTAGGGGCGGTACTCATTTTTAAAAGACATGATACCGCGCCGTTCAAAGGATCGGGCAAAAAAACCGGGAATAGAATGTATAGTGTACAGTCTTTCCATCGCCTCAAAAGATTCGATGCAATTTTGCTTCGCCTCCGCTTCATGCGTAACCAGGTACCTAAACAACTGGCTGCCGAGGTACATGGCAGTCCAGAGATTGTCGCTGTCGCGCGGCCTTAATGTTACGGAGGAAAGATCGCCGTTCTCTAAGTTGGCCACATCACAATACAAACCATATCGCATATGCCTGAGTCTTACCTGCCTGTCGTAAAAAGCGGCTTTTTCCTCCAATGTCATTTGGGTAAAGCTGATCTTTCCCAGTCCCGCCCCGGTGAGCACCAGCA
>CAYVEI010000002.1:0-2303 GCA_964450515.1 uncultured Terrimonas sp.
ATAGCCATAACAGGTAATATATTCGCATGCTCAACAATTGCAGCCTAAATATACACTCAAAATGAATAGCCGCTGCCCCGTTTCATTCATCGGTTTTTACCGCTTCTTTTTATGCAGATGCCAGCCCGCAATGTGCTAAAACATAAAACTGAGCTTTATTTTTTGCAGGTATTTATTTATTATTTGTACCAAAATGCCCGGTAATTGCGCGATTGTTATTATCTTTTCGCGGTATGATAAATGCAATTATCGTAGATGACGAACAACATTGTGTTAACAGGCTGTCCGGATTGCTGGATCAGCACTGCCCTTCTTCGGTAAATATTCTCGATAGTTTCAATACCGTGGATGATGCGGTTTCAGGAAGCATGCTTTTGCAGCCCGATCTTGTTTTTCTGGATATGCAGATCCATGATAAAACAGGTTTTGATCTTTTGAAACAGGTCAATGACATCAATTTTGAGGTCATTTTCACCACGGCCTACGAAAAATATGCGGTGCAGGCATTTAAGTTCAGCGCCATTGATTACCTGCTTAAGCCTGTTGATGCCAATGAGCTGAAGCAGGCGGTGGCAAAGCTGGAACAAAGGTTATCGAAAAATGAAATGTCGAAAAAGATTGACGCGCTTTTCGATAACATGGCAAACAAGCAAAGCGCCACCAAACGCATAGGCATTCCTACCGTTACTGGTATCACCTATATAGCCATCGGAGATATCATCCGTTGCCGCAGCGATATTAATTATACCACGCTCTTCTTAAAGGATAATAAAAAAATCACGGTAGCCAAAACCCTTAAGGAGTTTGAAGAAATGCTGTCGGATTATGATTTCTACAGAGCACATAACTCTCATCTTGTAAACCTGGCTTTTGTAAAAAGTTATCATAAAGGCAAAGGCGGGTATCTGATTATGACCGACAATACTGAAATAGAAGTTTCCACACGGCGAAAGGATGAGCTTTTAAAAAAACTTTCCGGCTAACCTGCTAAAATAAATATTGCGCACACCTTTTTTGCCGCTACGTCATTCCCCGGCAGCACATGACAGCACATGACGGCTTTAACAGGGGTATAGTATACTTTTGAACACAGATTGTTTACAGTATAAGAAAAGACTAACGAATGCAGGTTATTTTAGGCATTGTTTATCATTTTATAGGAGGTTTTGCATCGGGTAGTTTTTATACCCCATTTAAGAAAGTTAAAGGCTGGGCATGGGAGAGCTACTGGATCGCAGGAGGTATTTTTTCCTGGTTAATTGTTCCGCCCCTGGCTGCTTATCTGACCATTCCGGGTTTCGCGGAAATTATTAAAAGTACCGATAGCAGTATCTTGTGCATTACGTATTTGTTTGGTGTGCTTTGGGGAATTGGCGGACTAACTTATGGGCTGGGGGTGCGTTACTTAGGCATTTCGCTGGGTACCAGTATTATATTAGGGTTATGCATGGTATTTGGTTCGCTCATACCTTCCATATACTATAATTTTTTCCCGGAACAAGGCAAGGATACGTTTAGTATGCTCATTCATTCAAAATGGGGGTTGTATGTACTTGCAGGGCTGGCGGTGTGTGTGCTGGGTATTGTTTTCTGCGGTAAAGCGGGCACAATGAAAGAAAAAGCGCTTAATATATCCGGCGCCGGCCCGCATGAAGTGCAAACAAAAAACGAATACAGGTTTGGACTGGGTTTGCTGGTTTCCATTGTATCCGGTGTTTTAAGCGCCTGTTTTAATTTTGGTATAGAATCGGGAAAATCAATGGCAAATATTGCCAATGAATTATGGAAAACAGCACATCCCGGGCAGGGTGAGTTCTTATTTCAGAACAATGTAATTTTCGTGGTAATACTATGGGGCGGACTTACCACTAACTTTATCTGGTGTATGATCTTAAATGCACGCAATAAAACCTTTGGAGATTATACGAATAAAAAAACACCACTTCTGTCCAATTATTTTTTCTCCGCTTTGGCCGGCATTACCTGGTTTCTTCAGTTTTTCTTTTACGGCATGGGCGAAAGCAAGATGGGTAATGGCGCCAGTTCGTGGATATTGCATATGGCCTTCATTATTTTAATAGCTAACTTCTGGGGTATTGTGCTGAAAGAATGGAAAGGTGTGAGTAGCAAAACGAAAACCATGATCACCCTGGGTATTGTTACGATAATTATAGCAGTTTTGCTGGTAGGTTATGGCAATTCATTAAAATAAATTAACTAAAACACTAAAATAAAAAATATGCCTTCTGTTACAACACATGAATTTAAGCACGTGAGCTATTTGTGGGATGATGCCAAAGCTG
>CAYVEI010000002.1:2403-17325 GCA_964450515.1 uncultured Terrimonas sp.
GTTACAACACATGAATTTAAGCACGTGAGCTATTTGTGGGATGATGCCAAAGCTGCCGCCCTAGCAGGAGATGAAGTGGGGTTACTGATTTACCGTTCTAATTTATTAGGCGCCGATTTACGGCTTACCAATTACGGCGGCGGCAATACTTCCTGTAAGGTAATGGCAAAAGATCCGCTTACCGGCAAAGAAACAGAAGTAATGTGGGTAAAAGGTTCCGGGGGCGATTTGGGCACATTAAAGAAAAGCGGGCTGGCCGCTTTATATGTAAACCGCTTAAGAAGTCTTACCAATGTGTATCGTGGCATTGACCATGAAGATGAGATGGTGGAATTGTTTAACCATTGCATTTTTGATCTGAGCTCCAAAGCGCCTTCTATTGATACGCCTTTACACGGTTTTCTTCCGTTTAAGCATATAGACCACCTCCATCCCGACGCCGCTATCGCCATTGCTGCTGCCAAAGACGGCAAACGCATTACGCAGGAACTTTTTAACGGCGCCATAGGCTGGGTAGAATGGCAGCGTCCGGGTTTTGACCTTGGCTTAAAATTAAAACAATGCCTTGATGAGAACCCGGGAATACGGGGTATAATGCTTGGCTCGCATGGTTTGTTTACCTGGGGCGATACGGCTTTTGAAAGCTATATGAATACCCTGGAAGTAATTGAACGCTGTGCGGCTTATCTGGAAGAAAATATAAAAATCAAACCGGTATTTGGTGGTACTAAGCTGGAGTCATTAGCTAAAGAAGAAAGGTTGAATAAGGCAGCGGCTTTAGCGCCTATACTCAGGGGATTTTGCTCCTCCAATATAAAAATGATCGGCCATTTTACAGATGACGACAGGGTATTGGAATATATCAATTCCAACGACCTGGAAAGATTAGCGCCTATGGGTACCAGTTGTCCTGACCATTTTTTAAGAACAAAGATCAGCCCATTGGTGCTGAACCTTACTGCCGGTGAAAGTGTAGCGGATGTTGCCGCCGTAAAAGAAAAGCTGAAGCCGCAATTTGAGGCTTACAGGGAAATGTATACGGCGTATTATGAAAAATGTAAACACCCCAATAGTCCTGCCATGCGCGACGCCAACCCGGTGGTGATATTGTACCCCGGCGTGGGCATGTTCACCTTCGCAAAAGACAAGCAAACAGCACGGGTAGCCGCTGAGTTCTATATTAACGCTATTAATGTAATGAAGGGTGCTGAAGCCATTTCTGAATATACCTCCCTGCCCCGCCAGGAAGCCTTCAATATTGAATACTGGTTATTGGAAGAAGCCAAGCTGCAGCGTATGCCAAAGCCTAAAGCCTTATCGGGGAGAATTGCATTAGTAACAGGCAGCGCGGGGGGTATTGGCAAAGCCATCGCCAGAAAATTTGCAGATGAAGGCGCAGTAGTAATGGTAAATGATAACGATGCAGACAGGCTGGCCAACGCGAAAAAAGATTTTGCCGCTCATTACAGTAAAGATGTTTTTTCGGCAGAAATATTAGATGTTACCGATGTAAATACCATCCGTAAAACGTTTAAGGCTGCAGCACTGGCCTTTGGCGGCGTTGATATAGTGGTTAACTGTGCCGGATTGTCTATTTCAAAGCCATTGGAAGAACATACCGAAAAAGACTGGGACCTCCTGTACGATGTATTGGTAAAAGGACAGTTTCTCATTACACAGGAAGGTGTAAACGTTATGCGCAAGCAGGACATGGGAGGCGATGTGATTAACATCGTAAGCAAAAACGCGCTGGTGAGCGGTCCTAATAACGCAGGCTATGGATCGGCTAAAGCAGCACAATTGCATTTAAGCCGTTTAAACGCCACCGAATTAGGAAAAGATCATATTCGTGTTAACGTGGTAAATCCCGATGCCGTTATTTCCGACAGCAAAATATGGGCGGGCGCATGGGCACAGGGACGTGCCAAAGCATACGGCATAACCGTAGAGGAGCTGCCGGCTTTTTACGCCAAACGCACTTTACTGAACGAAATTATATTGCCTGAAGATATAGCCAACGCCTGCTTTGCTTTTACAGGAGGCTTACTAAACAAAACCACGGGCAATGTGCTGAATATTGACGGTGGTGTTGCTATGGCTTTTGTAAGATAGGAGTGTTAAATCCGAAGCCGGAAAAACTAAATCCGAAAACAGAAATGCGAAATCCGAAGCGGAATTCAACCATAAACTATAAACAATAAACTGTAAACTAAAAAAATCCGCCTCCGGTATGAGGGGATTGCTTCGTCAGATGGTATTTGGGGTAACATTATTCATCCGGTTGCTTCCTCGCAATGACGGGTAAAACCCACAGCAGAATCAAATCTTAAATCTCAAATCTCAAATCCGTATGTACCGTATCGCATTAAAAATGAAATTGCATAAAGGTTTTGAAGCTGAATACCAAAAGCGGCACAACGCGATATGGCCGGAATTGCAGGCGTTATTAAAGGAAAGCGGCATAGCGGAATATTCAATTTTCCTGGAGGAAGCAACAGGAAGCCTGTTCGGTTATTTAAGGATCGCCGATAAAGCCGCCATGGAGGCATTGCCACAGCAACCCGTTATGCAACGCTGGTGGCATTACATGAAGGACATCATGGAGGTGAATGATGATGCATCGCCGGTAAGCATACCGCTGAAAGAAGTTTTTTACATGCCATAAAAATAAAATCATGCTGATAGAAAAAAACAGGATTAACGATCATAACGCCACGCTGCTCAAAGCACATAGCAGCAGATTTGCGTATTGCAGCACAGCTATTGAACAGGCAGAAAGCATTGTAAAAAAGCTAACCAATTTTCAGGTAGCCATTCCCAGTTGGGCTTTGGGAACCGGTGGTACAAGGTTCGGACGATTTTCGGGTGGCGGCGAGCCGCGTAACCTCGAAGAAAAAATAGAAGATATTGGCCTGCTGCATGCGCTCAACAAATCAAGCGGCGCCATATCGCTTCATATTCCATGGGACATTCCGGAAAACCCTGCGCATATCAAAGCGCTGGCTGCGCAGCACGGACTACAGTTCGATGCTATGAACTCCAACACCTTCCAGGATCAGCCCGGCCAGCAGCTCAGCTATAAGTTCGGATCGCTGCAAAATGTAAATAAAGCCATCCGTCAACAGGCCATTGATCATAATATAGAAGTGATACGGCAGGGCGTGGAACTGGGCTCTACCGCTTTAACCGTATGGCTTTCCGATGGCTCCTGCTTTCCAGGGCAGCTTAATTTCAGGGAAGCATTTCAGCATACACTCAACGGATTACAGGAAATTTACAAGGCATTACCCGAAAACTGGAAAATGTTTGTAGAATATAAGGCGTTTGAGCCTAACTTTTATTCCACTACCGTTGCCGACTGGGGGCAATCGTATTTGTATACCAGCAAGCTGGGCAATAAGGCCTATACATTGGTTGACCTGGGCCATCACCTGCCCAACGCTAATATTGAGCAAATCGTTTCCCTTTTACTGATGGAAGGGAAACTGGGTGGCTTTCATTTCAATGATTCCAAATACGGAGACGACGACCTTACAACAGGAAGCATTAAACCCTACCAGTTGTTTCTCATCTTTAATGAGCTGGTAGAGGGTATGGATGCCAAAGGCATGAACCATGCTACAGATCTTGGCTGGATGATTGACGCATCGCACAATGTAAAAGATCCGCTGGAAGACCTGGCACAGTCGGTTGAGGCCATCCTCATCGCTTATGCGCAGGCTTTATTAACCGACAGCAAAGCCCTGCAGGAAGCCCGCCAGAACAACGATGTAGTAAAAGCACAGGAAATATTGCAGCACGCTTTCAGAACCGATGTACGGCCGTTAGTAGCCGAAGCCAGGCTCCGTGCGGGGGGCGCGTTAAACCCTATAGCGCTGTTCCGCGGGGAAAATATACGCGAACAGCTCATCAAAAACAGGGGAGCCAAAGCGGTAGCCACCGGATTGTAAAAGTGGGAAGTAGTGGGTGGTGAACGGTCAGTGGTAAATAGGGAGTAGTCAGTTGAATTAGCGGAGAACAATTCACTTCTCACCATTCACTTCCAATTTTTATTCGGAGCAGAACACAATAAAATAAACGCTATCCCTTTTTTGATGTTCAGTTACCACCTCCTATCTTTATGTCATGATGAGCAATAGTGTGCCGGTTATAGCTATTTACGATATCGGCAAAACCAACAAAAAAATATTCCTGTTTAACGAAGCCTACGAAGTAGTGTATGAAAAAACCACCACACTGCCCGAAACAACAGACGAGGACGGGTACCCCTGTGAGAACCTGGAACTGCTTACGCGATGGATCAGGGAATCATTCAGCGAAATAGCCGGGTTAATGGTATTTCATATAGTGGCCATTAATTTCACTTCATACGGCGCCAGCTTTGTGCATATTGACAAAAACGGCAATCCCTTAACGCCATTATACAATTACCTGAAGCCTTACCCCGAAGATTTAAAGAAGAAATTTTACGGCAGGTATGGAGGAGAGATCATGCTTTCTATACATACCGCTTCCCCCGTACTGGGCAGCTTAAATTCCGGCATGCAGTTATACCGTTTAAAATATGAACAAAAAGCCGTATTCGACCAGATCGCATACTCCCTGCATCTTCCGCAATACATCAGCTACCTGCTTACGGCAAAAGCCTGTTCTGATATTACCAGCATTGGCTGCCATACCAACCTCTGGAATTTCCCGCAACACAATTACCACGAGTGGGTATACCGGGAAGGCCTGATAGATAAGCTGCCGCCGGTTTTTGCTTCAGATAAAGTAGTAAAAGAAATAACCTTTTCAGGAAAGAAGATCAGGGCCGGCGTTGGCTTACACGATAGCTCTGCAGCGCTTATCCCCTATCTCACTAATTTCCGGGAACCTTTTATATTGATCTCCACAGGCACATGGTCTATCAGCTTCAACCCGTTTAACAGCAGCCCTCTTACGGTGGAAGAACTGCAGCAGGACTGCCTGTGTTATTTAACCTATCATGGCAGTCCGGTAAAAGCCTCACGTTTATTTGCAGGATACGAGCATGAGCAACAGGTAAAACGCCTGGCTGCGCATTTTAACAAGCAAACCGATCATTATACTACTGTGAAGTTCAGCAAAAACATTATTGATGCATTGCGGTTGCAGCCTGAAGTTCGTGCAAAAGATGCCGCTTCTGTAACGGTGTTTTCCGAAAGAGACCTGCATGCATTTACCAGCTACGAGCAGGCCTATCACCAGTTGATGCTGGATATAATGAGCAGGCAGATCAGCGCCACATCGCTGGTGCTGGAAGGTACCGATGTAAAAAGGATATTTGTTGACGGGGGGTTTGGTAAAAACCCACTATATATGCATTTGCTGGCAGAAGCCTTTCCGGATATTGAAGTGTATGCAGCTTCCATAGCCCAGGCAACCGCTCTTGGGGCAGCGCTGGCCATGCATCCGCACTGGAACAGCAAAACGGCCCCTGCCGATACGATCAAATTAATGTATTATAACACCAGTACTTTTCAAAAATAGCGGCATTCCATACAGCAGTTGAATTACGACGAACTCCGCTTTACTGCTACTTGTCCACCTGCTGTGGAAAAAAAGAATAGCATATATCCGTTTGCACAACCGATATTTATCCCGATTCTTTTACAATAAAGGGCGGATTCATTCGTCTATACCTTATTCAATATATCCCATGGAAGAAACCCGTGAAATAAACGCGCTGCTGCATCTTATAGATGACCCGGATCATGAGGTATTTGATACCGTTAGCAACCGGATCGTAAGCTATGGCAAACCGATCATTCCCAACCTGGAACAGTTATGGGAGAACACGCCTGATGAAATAATCCAGGAAAAAATAGAATTGCTGATACACCGGCTCCATTTTCATGAATTACAATCCGACATTTCCGCATACGCAAAATCCACCCATCCTGACCTGCTGGCAGGGGCGCTGCTGGTAGCAAGATACCAATACCCCGACATGGCGGATACGCCTGTATTCCAGGAAGTAGAAAAAATAAAACGCAATATCTGGCTTGAGCTCAACAGCTACCTTACGGCGCTGGAACAGGTAAATATCATTAACCGCATTTTTTTTACTTACTATAAATTTAAAGGGGTTGAGGTTTCTTACCAGCACCCCGAAGAGTTCCTCATTAATAAAGTACTGGAAACCAAACGCGGCAATGCCATCATCAATGGTATTATATACCAGTTGCTTTGCGGGCTGCTTGATATTCCTGTAAAGGCCATTAAAATTCCGCGCCAGTACTTGCTTGCCTATTTTGATAATTCTTACGATTACTTCAACCCGAAAAAAGAAAATGATAACAACATCCATTTTTACATTGATCCCATGAACGGCCAGGTATACACGCATAAAGACGTGGAAAGTTATTTTAAAAAGATAGGCGTTCCCGTTACCGCTTCCTATTTTAAACCTATGGATCACAGGCTCATTTTCCGGTTTTTACTGGAAGAGCTGGCCAAATGCTTCGATACGGAAGATAACCGTTATAAGCAAACGGAACTGCTTACGCTCGCCGATGTTATGCGCAACCATAATACTTCAAAATGAAGAAAGGCCGTTTTACCAGGTACCTTATTGCCCTGCTGGCATGCTTTAGCCTGTGCTGGCTCTATTACAGCAACAATACAACGCAGCAGCCTGCAGCAATAAACAATGAGTTTAACCGTGCGCTTACCCCGCTTATTTATACCCGACATGCCCGCTGCCGGATGGATTGCAGGCATATAAGCGAAAGCGAAATAGCCGAAGTGCTGCAAAAAGGAAAAATTAATTACAGTAAAAGCGACCTGCATGCAAAGCCCGATCCCAAATATGCGCTCGAAGGCACTACGCACGACAATCAGCAGGTTCGTATTATTTTTGCTCCTTCAAAACGGGGTATGGTAGTAATTACCTGTATAGACATGAATGAAGAATGGCAATGTAACTGCAAATAGATACAGATATCCGTTAATTACTATCTTACGCTGGGGAGTGAAAAGAGAGCAATAAAAGAAACACCCGTTCGCATATATTTTTTAGTGAATGAATATTTATTCACAAAGAACAGACCCGTTCATGAACCTCCCGGCTATAATACTTCGCTGGCTTTACAATGTATATGCTATACTCCTGTTTGTATTGCTGATGCTTATTATATTTCCGTTGGTGATCCTTGCTTCTCTGGCAGGACCGGTATGGGGAGGAAATACCATTTACCGCATTTGCATGTTCTGGGGCGACCTGTGGTTTCCGCTGGTAGGTATTTTTCATAAAAACATATACGAATCACCACACAACAAAAAAAGATCATACATTTTCGTAAGCAATCATATTTCCTTTCTCGATGCCGCCGTAATTGTTAAAACCTACCGGCAACCCATACGCGCATTAGGTAAAAAAGAAACGGGCGGCATCCCGGTATTTGGATATATTTATAAGAACGCCATAGTAACCGTTGACCGGGATAATGCGGCAGACCGCTCTATGAGCGTACGCAAACTAAAAGCGGTGCTGCGAAGAGGCATTTCCATTCTGATCTTTCCGGAAGGCACATTTAATGAAACGGGCAATGCCCTGAAATCTTTTTTTGACGGCGCTTTTCGTATTGCCATCGAAACGCAAACACCCGTTAAGCCTGTTTTGTTTCTTGATGTATTCAACAGGATGCCTTATGGAAAATTATTGTCGCTTACACCGGGCAAAAGCAGGGCGGTATTTATGAAAGAAATTGATGTAACCGGCTTAACAATAAAAGATATAGCAACCCTGAAACAAAAAGTGTATGCACAAATGGAAGAGCGGTTATTGTATTACGGAGTGAGCTGGGTGAAGTAGGCGGAAGGGTTAAGATATAGAGCATCAACCGGTTGTGGGGCAGCAATATTACTTACTTTCATTTACAGGATAAGTTCTTTTGCATTGTGTTCATTATGAATGTATATTCCCGCAGGATAGTTGGCTATAGCCCGGCTGATCATCTGCCGGCACAGGTATGCGGGCGCAAAACAACCTGGCAGCTTTACAGCAGGCAGTAAGGTTAAGAGGTATTAAAGCATAAAACAATAACAAAATCATGGCGGTAAATATTGAAGCATATCAAAGTATACAACAGGAGCTGGATCGTAAAAAAGTAACGCTGGTTGCCGTATCTAAAACCAAACCCGTTAGCGATATACAAACTTTATACAACCTGGGGCAGCGCGATTTTGGGGAGAATTATGTGCAGGAGCTGGTGGAAAAGCAAAAGCAACTGCCCGGTGATATCCGCTGGCATTTTATCGGTCACCTGCAGCGTAATAAAGTAAAGGAGATTGCGCCCTTTGTTCATTTGATACATGGTGCAGACAGCCGGAAGCTCCTGGCGGAGATCAGCAAACAAGGGCTTAAATACGACAGAACCATTCCCGTATTGCTGCAGGTGCATATAGCCCGCGAGGAAACAAAATTCGGGCTGGACGAAGCGGAGCTCAGAGAAATCTTCAGTAATCTTTCCGGATTAAACAATATAGCGGTAAAAGGATTGATGGGCATGGCATCATTAACAAACGACAGAGAAACCATCAGAAAGGAATTTCGTTACCTGAAAGCATTATACGATCAGTGCTCACTTACCACCTGCCACCTGCCGCTTACCACCCTTTCCATGGGCATGAGTGGTGATTATCAAATTGCAATGGAAGAAGGAAGCAATATGGCCAGGATCGGTAGCCTGCTGTTCGGCTCCAGGAGCCGGGAACTTTGATTGTCCTGATGAATAATTTTGTAACGTATGGTATTGCATTTATAATATAATTGTCTTTTCTTTAAGTGCTTCCATAAAAAATCAATTTATATGCATATTTTCAAACAACTGGTATGGGGCATTTCGTTCCTGTTGATCATGATGACTGTATCATCATGCAAAAACAATACTCCGCCTATAAAAGGCGGTCCGTTTATTGACTTCACCGGTATGGATTCCGCGGTAAAGCCGGGCGAAGATTTCTTTTCGTATGCGAATGGCAAGTGGTATCAAAACACGGTTATCCCGGCAGACCAGTCCGGATGGAGCACCCCGCATGTATTATATGAAGACAACAGGAAAAAGCTGCACGCCATGCTGGAGGAGCTTGCTGCAGGCAGGGGTTTTGAAAAAGGATCGCCCGAACAAATGATGGGTGATTTATATGCCGGCGCCATGGACTCGGCAGCTATAGATCAGAAGGGGTATGCGCCTGTTGAGGATGATTTGAAGCGTATTGACGGAATAGCTTCCATAGCCGAACTGGTAAAGGAATGCGCTTATGAATATACCCTGGGGGATGAAAATATTTTTGGCGTTTATGTGGCGGCGGATGACAGGGATGCGGCGGTTAATAAATTACAGTTTCACCAGGATGGCTTATCGCTTCCGGGCAGGGATTATTATTTGAAAGATGATGAGGGAAGCAAACATATCCGCCATGAATTTGTGCGTTATGTGGCTGATATGTTTAAAGCTATAGGTGCGGATAGCATATCGGCCGCAAAAGATGCTTCCGCCATTCTTACGCTCGAAACCGCGCTGGCAAAGGCACACGCTACACCGGTTGAATTGAGGGATCCTGTAAAAAACTATAACAAGTTTGCAGTAAAAGAGCTCAGCGCATTAACACCTGAAATTAACTGGCAGGTATTTATCGCAGACCTTGGCGCCAATACGGATACGGTACTGGCAGGACAGCCCGGCTATTTCAAAGAACTAAGCCGGCAATTGAAAGCAACGCCACTGCAGGTGTGGAAAAATAAATTAAAGCTGAAAGTTATAGAAGAAGCCCCGTTAGGCGCTCCTTTCGAAGACCTGAAGTTTTCGTTTTACGCTAAAACCTTAAGAGGCGTACAGGAAAAACCCGTACGCTGGAAAAAAGCCACGGGCACAGTAAGTAACCTGGCGGGTGATCTCCTGGGCAGGGTATATGTACAGAAGTATTTCCCGGCAGAAGCTAAAGAAAGGATGCTCAGCCTGGTGAACAATCTGCAGCAGGTATATGAAAGCAGGATCAAGCGCTTAGACTGGATGAGCGACAGCACCAGGCAGAAGGCGTTGCTTAAGCTGAATGGTTTTGTAAAAAAGATAGGCTATCCTGATAAGTGGAAAGATTATGCCGGCGTGCAGATTGAAAGAGCCGATCATTTTAATAATATCAGGCAGTTAAAAATATATGCCTTTCAGCAGGAATTGGCCAAGGTGGATAAACCTGTTGATAAAACCGAATGGTTTATGAATGCTTCCGAGGTTAACGCGTATTATAATCCATCGTTCAATGAAATTGTATTCCCCGCAGGAATTCTTCAACCGCCCTTTTTTAATAATGCAGCCGATGACGCCATTAACTATGGCGCTATAGGTGCGGTTATCGGGCATGAGATGACGCATGGCTTTGATGACCAGGGCAGGCAGTATGATGCAGATGGCAACCTGCACGACTGGTGGACGGAAAATGACGCTGAACAATTTAAACGTAAGGCGAAAGTGGTTGTTGACCAGTATAACGCATACACTGTGCTCGATAGTTTGCATGTAAATGGTGAGTTAACCTTAGGTGAAAATATTGCTGATATAGGTGGAGTGATGATTGCGTATGAAGCGTTTAAAAATACACCACAGGGTAAAAGTGATGAAAAAGTTGACGGGCTTACCCCGGATCAGCGTTTCTTTTTATCTTTCGCCAATGTGTGGCGTTCAAAATACAGGGATGAATCCGTGAAGGAGCGGTTACTGCTTGATCCGCATTCGCCTGAAAGGTTCAGGGCAAATGGCTCCGTTTCCAGTATGCCGGAATTCTATGCTGCATTTGATGTGCAACCCGGCGATAAAATGTACCGGGCAGATAGTGTAAGAGCGAAGATATGGTAGAGAAGGCGTGAGGTATGAGGTGTGAGGGGCGTTTTCTGATCAATCAGGTAACCGGTAATTTGGAATGCATCCTAATTTGTCAGGCCCACGGAAGTTTTAAAATGGTAAATTGGCTTTCATAGCAACAGCGTAAATATTTCCTTTTATGAATCATCAGGTTTCAAAAGAACAGGGCGACACGAATACCGGTAGCTTGAGATCGCAATATGTAGAAAAGCTGAGTGAAACAACCCGGCATTGGCTGGAAGAAGATGCAAAATATTTTTTACACCAGGCTTTATCTACACCGGTAATGAATGTGCTGGTAAAAACCGAAGGAGCCTGGATTGAGGATATGCAGGGCAGGCGTTATCTCGACCTGCACGGCAACGGGGTACATAACGCGGGGTTTTCCAACCCTGAGGTAATAGCGGCGGTACAACAACAATTGCAGCATCATCTGGCGTTTACCCCGCGGCGTTATACCAATATACCGGCTGTTGAGCTGGCAAAAAAATTAATTGAGGTAACACCGGACGAACTTACCCGTGTATTGTTTTGTCCCGGCGGGTCTGAAGCCATTGAAATGGCTGTTGCTTTGGCTAAGCATGTAACGGGGAGGTGGAAAACGGTTTCTTACTGGGATTCCTATCATGGTAATGGATTCCAGTCGTCGAGCATCGGTGGTGAAGAGCATTTTGCTGCTGGTATGGGCCCCATGATGCCCGGCGCATTTCATATTGAATTTCCAAACTATTACCGCAACCCGTGGGCACTGGAAGCGGAAGAGGCGATTGATGAACAATACCTGCGCCAACTGAAGATCATCCTGCAAAGAAATCCCGACATAGCCGCTATTGTGGCCGAACCCATTTCTGCTACACCGGTAGTGCCATCGCGATCATACTGGCAGCAGATCAGGGAAATTTGCGATGCCCATGGCATATTCCTCATTTTTGATGAAATTATTGAGGGACTGGGAAGAACGGGCAAATGGTTTGCCTGTGAGCATTATGTAACACCCGATGTGCTGGTGCTGGGTAAATCGCTTGGCGGAGGATTGCTGCCCCTTGCCGGCATTGTAACCAAAGAAAAATATAATATTTTGCAGCACCGTTCCATAGGACATTTTACACACGAAAAAAATCCTTTGTCGGCCACGGCAGGACTTGCCGCTATTCATTATATGGAATCGCATGAACTGGTAAAAAATGCGGCAACGCTTGGTGATTATTTACTGGAGCAGCTTCTTGAATTACAAAAGCGCTTTCCTGTTATGGGTAATGTGGCGGGCAAAGGGATGCATCTCGGTATTGATCTTGTTAAAGATCCGGCTACAAAGGAGCGGGCAACTGAATATGCGGAACAGATCATGTACGATTGCCTTGAACAGGGTGTTGCATTTAAAGTGATCGAAGGCAATGTATTAACCCTGCGTCCTTCATTGGTTATTACAAAAGATGACTGCGACTTTATCGTTCATTCACTTGAAACTGCGTTTGCACGGAATAAAGTGTACTAATGTCAGGCTAATCAGAATAGGTTTGATATTCTTTGTGAGCGGTGAGAAGGCAGAGGTGAGCGGTTCTTTTACTTCTCTTCTTTTATCCCTGGCAGGGGAATGGGACACACTATAATGAACTCAGTACTAAATTGAATGGTATGGTACGACCCCAAAGGGGTCGAAGGAGTTATTTGTACAGAATGTTATAGACCTTTGACCCCTTTAGGGTCGGATGATAATAATCGGAATAGTATATAGAATCTTTTTTGTAACCGACTATAAGAAAGACTGCGATGAAATTCAGTAGTGTCATGTCATGATAAGATATCGCCTGGGTATTTTCCGGGGATTACGCCGATTATTAATATGCTTCTGCGTTTATCTGCGAAATCTGCGGGAAGAACAATCCGGAAACCTACAGTTGATCTGACGCTATTAACTTGTCCGCAGTAGTAGACTCGCTATATTTTTCACCTATCCAAATTCCGGACCACAAATAGCATATAGTGTAGTGCTGGTTCCGGGGAAATGATTTTCTGTTTTGTACATTCTTGTAAAATGGCGTTGCGTACTGAACCCGGTAGCAGTTAATGAATGCATCAGCTCTTCTTTATCACACAACACATCCACAACAACCGGTTGGCCATTAAGCTTATCCAGCGCGTGCAGCATAAGTATACCGGCATCTGACGGCGCTGATGCTGTTACAGGACCTATGTGATGATATTTGCTTCCGTTTCTTCCCAGTGCGAATCCTGTAATATGGCTATCCCGTACCAATACCCATGCTTTATGAGGATAGGTTTTTATCAGCATTTCAATAAGCGGAGCCCGGTTAACGCCAAAAGAAACTTCGTCCAGGGCAATGATCCCGGGAATATGTTCTGACCGGATTTGCTCAGGCAAAACATCAGTGCCGGGAATGGCTATTTTTTTTGCGGTGGTATTCACCATTCTTGTAATGTGGAGCTCATCCCGGAAACCAAATTTTTTATACACCTGCTGCCCCTGGGCTGTGGCATCAAGCTTAACCGAAGGAAAGGATTCCAGTTTTTTGAAAACATGATTAAGCATTAATTTGCTTATTCCTTTTCCCCTGTATGCTTTATTTACCAGTACCATTCCAATCCATGCCAGTTGGCCGGAATAGTTAATGGCAGTGGTTGTTGCAATGATCTCTTCTTTGCATACAGCGGCGATACAAATATTCCGGGGATCTGCTATTAAAAAATTCCAGTCGTTTGCCGTTTGGTTCCAGCCTTCTGCCGTACACAACTTCATTGCAGCCGGGGTATCATCCGTCTGCAGGGTTCTCAATGTGATCGTAGTTGTTTTCATTACCATAAATGCGGCACCTGCATATTATTCCTCTTCATTATAATTCATGTCTTTTTTAAACGTTTCTTCAAGATAAAAAAGCGCCACTATCGCCAAAGCATAAGCGATCAACCCTACGATTAATGCACCGTAAATAATTCCTGCATAGCTTTTCATCAATATAAAAAGCGCGGTTAACGGTATAACGGTAGCTCTTACAAAGTTGGGTATGGTGGTGGCAACCGTTGCCCTCAGGTTAGATCCGAAAAGCTCTGCCGCAACGGTTATAAAAAGCGTCCAGTAGCCACTGGAGAAGCCAAGGCATGCGCAAATGATATAAAACCATGCAGCGGTATGAAAAGGCGCCAGTAAATAAATCAGCACTAAGGAAACAGAAATCAGTATGAAGAGTAAAATAGCTTTTTTACGGCTCTGCAAATACTGGCTTAAAAAGCCGCTGGCGAGGTTGCCTGCCACCTGTCCTGAAAAAGCAAGCATCACTGCTTTACCGGCATTGATGGGCTGGTCAAGTCCCAATGCCTGCCCGAATTCGGGCGAAAAGGTAATTAATATGCCCACCACAAACCATATGGGCATCCCGATAATAATGCCATTGATGTATTTGAATAACCGCTTTTTGTTCCTGAACAGCATGAACACGTTGCCTCTTTTAATTTTTTGCTCTTTCAGCTTCAGGAAGATACCCGATTCAAAAACCCTGATCCGCATAACCATCAGTAACAGCCCGAGACCGCCGCCAATGAAGTAGGATATCCGCCAGTCGAAAAAGTAAGATACCAGGTAGGCAAGCAAAGCGCCCATTACACCCATCGTGGCTACTAACGTTGCACCATAACCGCGGATCCTGTTCGGTAATATTTCGGATACCAGTGTAATACCTGCCCCCAGTTCACCTGCCAGCCCGAAGCCTGCAATGAACCGCAGCACGGCATACGCGCCTACAGATGTTACCAGCCCGTTACCGATATTGGCTAAGGAATAAATTAAAATAGAGCCGAACAGAACGGATAATCTGCCTTTCCGGTCGCCCATTATACCCCAAACTATTCCGCCAATGAGCATGCCTGCCATTTGCAGGTTCAGCAGCATGAGCCCGTCTTTCAAAATGCTTTCGTCTGAAAGGTTCAGCGATCTCAGGCTGGGTACCCTAACAATGCTGAAGAGAAACAGGTCGTACATATCCACCATGTATCCAAGCGCCGCCACCAAAACAGGAAGCCGTAA
>CAYVEI010000002.1:17425-19270 GCA_964450515.1 uncultured Terrimonas sp.
AAACTTCCAAACTATAAACTTTTCATCCGTTTGTTTGTTCAGCGCTTGTTAGCTTATATAATTTCCCGTCTGCTTTGGTTAATATATACAGTTTACCTTGCGCATCCCTGCCAAAATGCAGGTCAACACGGTTGCTTCCACAGGCTTCAATAAGTGTGGTTAAAGCACCGTTTATTGTAATGCGCCACTCCTTAATGGCTGCCTGTTTTTCCTGCCGAATATCGGCGGTGTTCAAACAATACAATCTGCCGGAAGGGATATCGCCAAACAGGTATTTCTCTTTTAGCTGGGGAATAGCATCTCCCCAATATTCCAGTCCGCCTGAAATGGCCACGCCTTCATCGTGATCAAATTCCGCAACGGGATAAGTGATCTTATATGTGCTGTCATCTGCCGGCAGCGGGTATACGTTATTGATATCTCCATAGGGGTCTATTACGAAACGGCCTTCCCTGATGGGCCAGCCATAATTCTTGCCCGGGCGTACAAGGTTTACCGATTCAATATGATGCTGGCCGATATTGCAGACCAGCATATCGCCATTTTTCGTCCATGTAATACGGTGCGGGTTCCTGAAACCATAAGCGTAAATTTCTCCGGGTGTTTTATTTTTTGAGTTATGAAGCAATGGATTACTTGCGGGAATGCCGTATTTTCCATTGGTGCTGTTCCTGCCCAGCGGATCAATACGAAGAATGGTGCCCCATATTTTTTCTTTGCTTTGCGCTAAAAAAGGATAGCCGTTTTCAACAGAGCCGCCATCTCCCACACCAATATACAATAGCCCGTAATCTTCATCGCCTGGTTTGGCAAGCGGGTTAAAGGTAATTTCCTGTACGCCGTGAATGCCGCCCACCATATCCGCTCTGAACAATTCGCGGCTGGTTCCTGCAAAGCCATCGGCAGCAGGATCATTTGCTTTCCATTCTGTTAGCACCCATTGTACTGTTGCTTTAATAGAATCGTTAAAGCCAAATTCGGCTTTCGCTGTACGGGGAGGTTCGGTATGCGTGGTATAAAAGAGACCGTTTTTTGTAAAGTTGGGATGAAAAGCGAAGCTGCCCAATCCGGTGGCTAATCCCGGCTGATGAATGAATTTGGGTTTCAGCTTAATCATATCCATATACAGCACAGGCTGCCCGTTCTTTATTTTATATAGCTTGCCGTTGAGGTCATCAACAAATAGATCACCGGTATCGGGCTGAAAGTCGAGCTTGGTAATTCTTGCCAGCGGTTTTTTACCATCACCGGAGGTAACCGGAAATTGTGTTACCTCCGTAAGGTTTACCACCAGTCCATCGAATTTTATTCGTTCAGGAATAGGATCTGCCAGTCCTTTATTGGTTTCCTTTTTGGCGGATGGCTGATGCACGTTCAGAAAAGCAATCAGGGCATTTACATCGTTATCTTTCAGCGTGGCAAAAGAGGGCATCATGGTTTTGTATTCCTTAAATAATTGGGTTGCCCGTTCATCGCCCGATGCAATGGTTTGTTCAGGATCAAGGATGAAATGACGTAGCCATTCTACGGGAACCTCACTGGTTATACCGGCCAGCTTTGGACCAATGCCATTTTGCTGCATATTATGGCAACCGGCACAATATTGATTAAACAGGGTTTTGCCGGATGCAATCACAGCAGAGTCCGATGGGATCGCATCCCCATGCGATGATGAGCCCGGATGACAGGAGCAGAAAAAAAACAGCAAAAGCAAGAGCGCAATCTGTATGGTCTGTATTCTTTTTTGCATTGTAGAAAAATGTAGTAGTATATGATTTTAATTTTTTTTCAACACATAGGATCATAGGTACATAGGTTAGTTTTTTTATTCTCATTTATAATCTC
>CAYVEI010000002.1:19370-24182 GCA_964450515.1 uncultured Terrimonas sp.
AACACATAGGATCATAGGTACATAGGTTAGTTTTTTTATTCTCATTTATAATCTCGGGATCGTTAATCCCCCGTCTACCATAATTACCTGCCCGGTCGAATACAGGAAATCTCCTTTTGCAAGCACTGCCACTACCTTACCCACGTCCTCCGGTTCACCCCAGCGCTGCTGCACGCATAAGCCTTCATTAATCATTTTGTCGTATTTTTCTTTCACACCCGCTGTCATATCAGTACGGATGATGCCAGGTCTCACTTCAAAAACAGGAATATTAAATGCGCCCAGTCTTACGGCAAACAATTGAGTGGCCATACTAAGCCCGGCTTTTGAAAGACAATACTCGCCACGGTTTACAGAAGCTACTGTGGCCGACATAGAAGAAATATTGATGATGCATCCGCTGAATGCCGCGTCATTTTTCTTTTGCTCAATCATCCAGTTTGCGGCTTTTTGCATTAAAAAATAGCTGCCTTTTAAATTGGTGTTCATCACCTCATCATAGCTTTCCTCCGTTGCTTCCAGGATATCGTTGCGCTGCCGTGGCGCCATACCGGCGTTGTTTACCAGCACATCAAGTTTTTGATAGTGCTTTCTTACTTCGCTGATCATACTTTCCCTGCCGGCAGCAGAAGCAATGCTTCCCCGGCAATAGATCACATCATTGCCATAGCTTTTTAATTGCTTTATCGTGTCTTCCACATCCTCTGCAGGGCGCATGCCATTAATGGCCAGATCAAAACCGTTTACTGCCAGTTGGGTGGCAATGCCCAAACCAATACCCCTGCTGCCTCCTGTTACCAATGCTACCTTTTTCATTATAATGAACAATTAAAGTTCCGGAATAGTTACCCAGCATCTTTTGCTCCAGCTCTCCAGCCCTTTTTCTGCAAGCTGCACGCCTTTCACTCCTTCGCCTAAATTCCAGGGAAAAGGTTCGTCCTTTACTACATGTTTTAAAAACAGTTCCCACTGTATCTTAAACGCATTATCGTACACCTCCTGTTCGGGTACTTTCGACCAACCTTCATAAAAATCAATCGGTTGAGCTATGTCCGGGTTCCATACCGGCTTGGGTGTGTTACCGTAATGCTGGATATAACATTCTCGTAAACCCGCCACTGCAGAACCTTTGGTACCATCCACCTGGAGTGTGAGCAGGTCATCACGCCTTACCCTTACCGTCCAGGATGAGTTGAATTGCGCAATGATGCCATTCTCAAGCTCAAAGGTGGCGTAGGCCGCATCGTCTGCAGTACATTTATACGGCTTGCCCTGCTCATCAATTCTTTCCGGAATATGCGTGGCGCCGAGGCAGGATACCGCTTTCACTTTCCCAAATACATTATCAAGCACATAACGCCAGTGGCAAAGCATGTCAACAATAATACCGCCGTCATCTTCTTTTCTGTAATTCCATGAGGGTCGTTGTGCAGGAATACTATCACCCTCAAATACCCAGTAGCCGAATTCGCCGCGTACGGAAAGTATTTTACCGAAAAATCCCTGCTGGATGAGGCGTTTAAGTTTTACGATACCAGGCAGCCACAGCTTATCCTGTACTACGCCATTCTTCACACCGGCGCGTTTACACAGCTCATATAATTCCATCGCTTCTTTCGTGTTTACTGCTATGGGTTTTTCGCAGTAAATATGTTTCCCTTTTTTTACTGCTTTTCGAACCGCGTCTGCACGCCGGCCGGTAGTTTGCGCATCAAAGTAAATAATGTTGCCTGCATCTTCAAGAACCTCGTCTAAGTTGGTGCTCATTTTACGGATGCCGGTTAAGGCACAAAGCTTTTGTAATTTGTTTTCATCACGGCCAACCAGCACCGGGCCGGGCATAATGGTTTCGCCGGGGCCAATTTTTACGCCGCCCTGCTTTATGATTTCCGCAATGGAGCGCAGCAAATGCTGGTTAGTACCCATGCGCCCGGTAACGCCGTTCATGATGATGCCTATGTTATGCACTTTCATATTTTAGTTTTATCTGTTGTGTTTCTATTGTATTTATATGAGGGATTATGCTATTTAACACACAGGATCATAGGAGCATAGGTTCACATAGGTTTGGTAAGGAGTTGATTCAACTTTTCACCTCTCACCTTTCTCTTTTCACAATTGACTATTCACTACTCACTTTACGAATTTTCCCTGTATGCCTTAATGATCTTCTTTAAAAATTGCGCCTGATCTGCTTTCCAGAAAGTATTGGAAAAAATTTCCACTTCATTGAATCCATTAAATCCTGCGGCTTCCACCCATGCCCTGATCTGTTTCACCGGGATGCAGCCTTCGCCCATCAGGCCCCTGTCGAACAGCATATCTGTTGTAGGCGTTTGCCAGTCGCAGATATGAAATGCCAGCAGATGTTGGTTCTGTCCGCAACGTTTTATTTCCTGCTCAAGCTGTGGATCCCACCACAGGTGATATACATCAACCGCCACACCCACCCAGGGAGAATGCAACGCTTCTGCCATATCATTCGCCTGCGCCAAAGTATTAATGGCAGACCGGGTATCGGCGTACATAGGGTGAAGCGGCTCAATGGCCAACTTTATGCCGGCGGCTGACGCGTCGGGAACTACAGCAGCAATGCCATCCCGGATCTGTTTCCTGGATTCTTCTAAAGACTGGGATGGGTGGGCTCCGCAAACCAGCACAATGAGCGACGTTCCCAATTCTGCAGCTTCCGCTATCGCTTTCCTGTTATCGTCTATCGCCAGCTTTCTTTTTCCCGCGTTTGTATCGGCAAAAAAACCTCCCCTGCAAAGCGATACAACGGATAAGCCATGCCCGCGAAGCATATTGCCTGTTTGCCTGATATTTCTTCCTTCCAGCGCATCACGCCAAACGGTAATGCCTTTAACGCCGGCAGCGGAATAATGTTTTGCTGCTTCCTCTATAGACCAGGGTTTGGTAGTAATAGTGTGTATGCACAAACGGGAAAGACCGGTATGTTCCTGTATACTCATTGAATATTAAAAAAAGTATGGTACGTTTCGTTATTGATCACTCTTTGTAAATAAAGAGCGGCCTCGCGGGCGTGATAATCGCCCCACATGCTCGATTCTCCGTATGGAATTTTGCTGCCTTTGGGCATATGATCCCACCCGTTAGGACGGTGATAAATGGAATGCAGGATCAATCCCTGGTGATCTGGATCTATGCTGAGGTAGGGCTCATCAAGCAGGGTATCCAGCACTGTTAGTCCTGCCTGCCAGTAGCGGTTACCGTTTGCTGTATCTCCTTTGCCCTGCAGGTATTTGCCCAGCCTTAGCAATCCCTGTGCTGCAATAGCTGCTGCCGAACTGTCCACAGGCTCAAAATCATTAAAAGGATCTGCAGGTTTGTTCAGGTAATCACCTATATGATCTAAGCCGGGGGCGCCGGTATCCCAATAGGGAATGCCATCGGCGGGAGTATGGTTAATATAAAAATCGCAGGTTGCTTTAGCGCCTTTAAGCAGCATTGCAATAATGCTTTGTTTTTCGGGAAACTCCCCTTTATCTGCGGCATCAAACCATTCCAACTCCTCTGCAAAGCCGCACATGGCCCAGGCCAATCCTCTTGTCCAGGTACTGAAGCCAGTATAACCCTGCTGGGAATTGGGGCAGCGGAAATTACCGTCTTTTATATTGAAAACGCTTTCATGAGCCGTGCGTCCCCAAACATCATATACATCACGCCCTTCATTATAGAATATAGAATATTTGGCGGTGGCTGCCAGATGCTGAATGGCGCGATCCAGCAAGCTGATCTTTTGATCGCCTTCAGCCTGCAAAAAATGGCCGAGGCAATGACTGATCACCAGTGCCCGCACAGAACGGATCGTGTCTACAAAAAGAGAATGCGGCCCGTTGAACGAATGAATGAATCCCCCGTCTTTAATGACCGTCCACCGGCCCGCCTGAACCGCACCGGAAATTTTGAGCGCCAGTGTGTAGAAATTTTTTTCCCATTCATTGTACGGTATTTTGCCTTCGTGCATCAGGCGCAGTAAATTGCCGTAGGTGCTTACATTATTAAAGCCGTGATCGTGCACGCCGGTATGACTGATATGCGGCGCCATTACCGCTACTGTTTTATTTCGCGCCAGTTGCAGCACCTGCTGTTCCCCGGTAGCATCATATTGTAATATAGCGGAGCCATATTGAAAGCCCTGTGTCCATTCCGTCCATCCCCTGGTAGTGTAGCCGCCGTTAATGGTGAAGACCGGTGAGCCTTTGGATGCGTCGTAATTTTTTTCAATAAGGGCGATCTTCTGTCCCGAAATTTCCCAGAATTTTTTTAGTTTACCGCTTAGCTCCGATGCCTGTACACCTGTTTGTATTTTCATGAGTGGTAATCGCTGATATTTTATTTTTCTTATCCTTAAGAGCAGCAGTTGCTGCCGGACTCATTGTTTTTTAATATTTATTTATCCTGAAAAGGTATAATTTTTATGCCGGAAATACAAAATGAGTTGGAATACCAGGAGCAAATAAAATACAGATGGTTTGTTCCTCACCATGACAAGCAAAATCCGAAGCAGAAAGTTCAAAATCCGAAGGAAGACTCATTCTATCCTTAGAAGTTTAACACAGAATCTGACGACTGACACCTGAAAGGCCCGTCTTAAGAAATATAATCCGTCTCCGCCATTGGGGGATTACTTCGACCCTTAAAATTTATTACGCATTATTCAGATCAGTTTAGGATCTCGTAAAGACGCTCAGTGTAGTTGCCTTATTGATCAGGGGAACGCTGTTGAAATTCGTCATGGCAGGTAAATAAACGATAAGCTCAGATTGAAACGATATTCCCTGCAACCTG
>CAYVEI010000002.1:24282-76911 GCA_964450515.1 uncultured Terrimonas sp.
CATGGCAGGTAAATAAACGATAAGCTCAGATTGAAACGATATTCCCTGCAACCTGAGACCTGCAACTTGTACCCTGAAACTTGGATCCTGCAACCTGGATCAATCCCCAGGTTTCTTTGAATAAAACACAACGAATATACCCGCCAAAGAAAGAATGGCTGAAATGAAATAAAAGCAAAGGCTTACGGAAACCGCCATGTCTTTATTGAGCATCAATATGGAAGCCGCCCAAACAATGGCAATTTCACGGGCGCCCAACCCGCCGATGCTGAAAGGGAAAAGGGTAGCCAGCGCAGACAACAGGAATATCGTAAAATAAGCGGGATATGATTCCTGGCAACCCAGGGCTTTTAAAATAAAGGCCACGGCAACCAACTGGCAGCTTTGCACCAGCAGGGCCAAAAAATGTGTTTTAAAGAACCGTGCGCTATGCAGCTTAAAAAAATAACGGATCACGAAGTAGTACAATACCGTACCTGCAACAAAACCACCGGCTACCAGCCACGTATAACCGCCAAACAGGGGTACTGTTAGTGAAAGCATTATGAGAAGGAAGGCGAGTGCCCATAATCCGCTCAGCCGGTCGAAGAAAACAGCACTGAAAAGCTGTTTACGCGGTTTATTGTATTGCCTGTTCAGGGTAAGTATTTTATATCCGTCGCCACCAATGCCGCCGGGTAAAAAAATATTATAGAACATCCCCTGTATATACAATATGATATTGCCTTTAACGGGTATGGGTAGTTGAATATTCCTGAAAAAATTCAATAAGCGAAAGGAAGAGATAACCTGGGAAACGGCGAAAAACAACAGTGCAGGAACGAACAGCCATACCGTTGCATTATCCCATATGCGGGATAATGCCTGCAAATCTATTTTTGTATAAACCACCCATAAAGTAATGCCGGTAACCGCTATTTTTAAAAAGAGCTTACCGGTATTCCACATCTTTTTTTTGTCCATGTACAATGCGCCTGATCTGGTACGTTTTTTTATTTCCTGATTCAAAATATATGCGGATACTGATCTCAGCCAGAAAGCCAATGGTTATTAACTGTATTCCGCCCAGCAAAAGTATTAAACCCAAAATCAATAAAGGCTTCCCCCATATATCATGCCCCGATAACTTTAAAATCAGCAAATAGATATTGGTTATCATTCCGATTAAAAGCATAACAAAACCAATACCACCAAAAAGGTGCATAGGCTTTTGAATATACTTCCTGAAAAACACCATCGTAATTAAATCAGACATCACTTTAAAGGTTCGCCCCAGCCCGTATTTCGATTTCCCGAACTGGCGGTGATGATGCTTTACATCTACCTGCACAATACTGGCGCCCTGCAGCTTTGCCAGAACAGGTATAAAGCGATGCATTTCACCATATAAGCCCAGGTCGTCTGCTATTTCTTTTTTAAATATTTTTAATGTGCAGCCATAGTCTTTAATGTGCACGCCGGTTAGCTTCCTGATCAGGTAATTAGCCATGCGGCTGGGTAATTTACGTAACAGAAATCCATCCTGCCGGTTCTTACGATTGCCTGCCACCACATCCCAGTCTTCGGTTTTGAGTTTATGGAGCATATGCGGAATATCGCTGCTGTCGTTTTGCATATCGCCGTCTAATAATGCCACATACCTGCCTGTGGCATGCTCTATTCCCGCTGTCATGGCGGTACTTTGCCCGTAATTTTTCCTTAGTTCAATTAAGGTGCTCCTTTCATCGGCTATGGTTCTGATCGCTTTTTGCGTGCCATCCGTAGAGCCGTCATCCACAAAAATCACTTCATAATCAATACCCGATAAGTCAACCCGGAGCTTTTCCACCAGGCGGCTGATATTTTCTACTTCATTCAAAACCGTTATTACTATAGAAAGTTCAGGTGTCATAACTGTATTTTAATGTGAAACCTTTAGCAGATATAAGGTGTCCAACTGGCTTTGCCTGGTTGCCGGGTTCAGAAACGATGCTTTCAAACGGCTGATGCGGAAATGCTTACCCTCATATATTTCGCCGGTGGGAATAGCGGCCAGCTTTAATGAATCCATACCTTTTGTATCTGTAAGCAGCCAAAATGGATTGCCTTGTTTGTTTTTAATGTCATCCAAAAAGAGCGTTGGAGAGAGGTGCCTGGTTCTGAAATCAAATGCAAAATTATAGGTATTGTAAAAGTAAGTTGCTGAAAGGTCAATTTGTTTTTCTTTTGCAATAGCAGCCAGGTTCAGGCCTCCTTCATACCGCAGCAACTGCGGGTAGAAGAAAGAAAAAAGTATAAAGTTTACCAATGCAATTCCGGTAACGCTAACCGTGGTAATTTTCATTAGGGGCTTCTTGTTATTGAGCGCCCACCAGCCTATATACAAAACGGCTGCAAGGGCAGGCAAGCCCGTAAGAACAATATTGACGGCAAAGCTCCATACGCATAAAATAACCACGAGAACAACAATAAGCAGAGCAATGACGGTTTGAAGCCGGGTAATAATGCGTAAAGGCCTGTTGCGGGATTGCACATCCAGCTTCACCAGCTTAGCCGCAGTTAATATAGCAAGAAAAGGAAAAAGAATATTCAGATAATGCGGAAGCTGAAACTGTGAACCGGAGATCACTATAAAAACAAACACAACAGTTCCTATCGTAAAAACTTCGGTGTTTCGGAGGAATGCCAGCCGGGTTCTCCACAAATCTTTTAACCGGCTGCCGGCGGCATAGTAAGCCAGGAGCGACCAGGGCAGGAATGCCCATAGCAGCGTATGAAAATAAAAGAAATAATCTTTTTTACCGCCGCCCCAGTTTTTCCCATCCAGCCGTTCAATGTTTTGTCCCCATAAAATAAATTTTACACCCGAAATATGGGTCATTCCCCTGATCTCTTTTTCGGGATGCAGGTCGAACTGCAGGTAGTAGCAATACAGTACAGGGAGCATGAACACAAGGGTAAGCAACGCTGTAACTACCCATTTCATGTGAAACATGCCGGCAAAATTGCGTTTATACAGCAGGTAAAAAAACAAGGCTGCGCAGGGAATAATAATACCGGCCATGCCTTTGGTTGAAAAACCCAATGCCATAAATAAGGCTGCTGCTATTAGGTTATACCATTTTTTTGTTATAGTGGCTTCCAGCAATTGCCAGGCAGCCAGGATGATGCAGGCGGTGAGTATAGCATCCATGCGCACATCCATACAGGCAAGGATAAAGGCCTGGGCCGAAGCCAGTATTAACGCTGCCAGCCTTCCTGTTTCTGCATTGTACAGGCGTTTGCCCGTTTTGTAGCTGGCCCAAACAGCGGCAATGCTAAACAACAGGGAAGGCAGTTTATAAGCAAAGGGTGTTACACCAAATAAATGATAGCAGGCTGCGGCCAGCCAGAACAGTAAATGCGGCTTATCTAAATAATCTTTTCCACGGTCTACCAGATCTACGTAGTTATTGTTTTGGTACATGTGAAGGGCAATATTGGCATGGTGCGATGCATCGCCGTTCATCAGGGGAACAAACAGTCCCAAAATATAACAGATACTTAGAATAAAGCATAAAAATATATACTGCTTCTTATCCTGGAAAGACATCATGATTATAGTGTATAAGGTTTTCTTCCGGCGAGCCGGGCTTACATTTTTAGCCCGCAAAGTTATCTTATTCGTGAAACTAATCTGCTATAATATAGCTTAGCATAGGGGTGTTCAACCCTGTTTGTGGTTAATATTATATTGCCTCGCTAATTCACAACAATTTCGCTTAGAAATATCCAGCCGGGCTTTCCTTTGCTATTGTGCCATGGAGGGAGTGACGCAATGGGATGAAGTATGATTTTAAGACAGTGCACTTCTGCCGTTGTTAACGGAATGTTTTCCTGTAAGGATTTAGCGGGTTCATTTTTTTCGGGTATGCGGGGAGCCAGTTTACCCAGTAATTGCATATGGCCTTCATCCATTCCGCCCCATACTTCAACTTTTGCAGGAGGGAAAATATGACCACCTGTATTTTGCAGCATCTGCAGCAATATATTTTTGGGAGCAATCTTATTATTAAAGAACAGATAGTAGGCCGCTTCATTTTTCTGATAACCCAGCCATTCCCCGTTAGAGAAATTAGCGTAATCACCCAATACGCCATCCGTAAGCAAACCGGGCGTTTCTGCACTGTATTTCGGATCGGGTTTGGAAATAAAGGATATGGAGTCGGGCGCAAATCCCTGCTTAATGAAAGCGGCCTGCACCGTGGTACTTCCGTACCATCCTTCTTTGTAGGCATTTGCAATCAGCGTAACCGATTCGTTAACAGGAATAGGTTCGGTGTATAACAAACCACTCACGCTGTCGGGTGGCGTTCCGTCTAAAGTATATCTTATGTCCACTCCTTTAAAAGGATGACGGATATCAATCGTTGTTGTTTTATTAAAGATGCCCTGCGGCGTTTTTATAACGGGAGGGCTCAACGCTACCATTACATCTCCTTTGTCTATGAAACCCGTTTCAATATATACGTTTGAAAACTTAGCTTTAAGCGGCTGAAGCTGCACGCTGTCTATTTTAGTATCCCATACAAATACCGATTTCAGTTCCGGGAGCGGTAATATTTTTTCCAATGCCGGGGCCGTAACAGCAGTGCCCGATAACGTTAGTTCACGCAGCTTAGTTAAGGTAGCTAATTGCTCTACTCCCTTAGCCGTAACATCTGTATAATTAAGGTTCAGCTTCTCTATGTTAGTGAGCTGCCCGATCAGTTTCATGTCTTCATCCTTTACCGGCAGGCGGGAAAGGTTCAATTCAACAATTTGTTGTTTTAACGGCAGGAGTTCTTCCAATGCTTTGGAAGTAAAAATATTTCGGCCATATAAATTAACCGAAAGCGCCGGTGAGTTTTTTCCTAAGGGCACAATTACGCGGTAGTTATTGTTTAAAGCGCGTACTTTCTTTTCATCCGCCGCTTTAAAATCATATACAGGTTGTGTGGGTCCTGCGGGCTGTAAATAAGCGGTAGCCAGTACGCGGAAGGTATCCTGTTCTGGGAGGCTGAATAATTTATCTTCGGTTGCCGCGCCTGCTTTGATCCAGGCATATAGCAGCGCGGATTCCGTTTCCGTTAGTTGCGGTTTGGAAGCGGGGGGCATGTGTTTCTTGTCGTCCATTGGTAAATGCAGGCGCCGGATCAGCAGGCTGGTGTCGGGCTGACCGGGGATGAACAATGGTCCCGATTTACCACCTGCCAGCAGACCCTCTATATTTTCAAGCAGCAGCTCGCCCTTGAGTTTTGATGTGCTGTGGCAGCTTGTACATTTGCTTTCCAGGATGGGTTGTATTACATCGGCAAACACAACCGCCTTATCGGGCGGCGTTAAATTTCTTTGCTGCTTCTGAATAGGCGCCAGCACATAGTTCTCTCCATGGGTTAGGTTAGCGCCCCAATGCCCTGTTATGATAATGGTAAAAGTGGCAACAATGGTAAACAGCTTCGTAAATACCACATACTTTACCAGGAAATCATGGTAGGAGTAAAAAAGAAATCCCAGTATAGCAATGCTTACACCACCCCATTTGTGCAGGAGTAATACATTGCCTTCGCCGGCATCTTCCAGCGATAATAACATGCCTAATATAGCGGTAATTACTGCCGATAAAGCCGCCACAAGCCGCAACAGCGCAAGCCATTCATTTTCCGCTCCTTTACCAACGGGGATCCACATTGTAAAAAAAGAGATCAGCAGCAGAACGATAGGGAAATGAAGGAACATAGGATGCAATCTGCCTGCTACGGCAAGCCACGAGGGGATCTGCAGGAAACTTTCAAATACTACTAAAAAAAGAAGAAAGACCATGCTGCCGAATAATACCCCACCACCAATTCTTTTAACTGTTTGCATGTATGTTGCTATAATTTTAATAATCGTTGTATATAGTAAAAGCAGTTTGTTTTGTTTTGTTTTCTCACCTACCAGGCTATCCGCTTTGAGCTATGAGCTATCCGCTTTCGGCAATCGGCTTTAAGCTGCGGTAAGCTAACACCGGGCCTATCCACCATTGCCTTTTCTTCACTAAAATCTACAGGCGTTATTTAACTGACCTGGTACTCTCATATTGTGAAAAGCAAACCTTCTTCTTTCACTTCTCACCTTTCACTTCCACGCCCTCGCTATCCAGCTTCTGACATTTATCTTCTCACGCTTCAGGTCTTACCACTTACCATCACACCCTGCTGAACTTATACGGGTATACTTTGTTTGACGCCCATTGTGCCACGTAAATGCTTCCTTCATCATCAACGCATACATCATGCGGATGAACAAATATTTTTTCCTCCTGCAACATGGGCTGTAATTTTCCGTCTTTATATACCGGTGCTGTTCCGCCGATATTGGAAACCACTTTATTGTTTTTATCTAATATGGTTACAAAGCCGGTTCCCGGGGCATTTAAGTCGGGTGAGCGCAATACCGCGGCATACAGGTGATCGCCGTGTATAACCGGCCGGCAAACACAGGCGCCGGGCAATTCAATTACTTCTATCAGCTTTCCGTCTAATGAAAACCTTTTAAAGCAGTTTCGGGTACGGTCGGTGATCAGCAAAGTAGGGGCGCCCTGCCTGCTGTCTACTGTTATGCCATGCGCATTGTCGAGGTTGGCCGTTGTATCTCCTTTGCCTCCGAAGAAATGCTTCAATTTCCCTTTTTCATCATAGTGCATTATATATTGCGCGCCATATCCATCGGCAATATAAAAATCTCCGTTATCGAGCACTGTTGTTTCTGTAGGAACGAATGCTTCTTTGTTTTTATACACGCCGGTTTCTTCCGGGTAATCTATAGTAAACAGCAGCTTACCATCTATTGTGGTTTTATATACCTGGTGCTTATTGGTATCGGTAATAAAAAGATACTCTTCTCCACCGGCACGATGCAGTGTTAGCCCGTGCGCGCCCGGAAATTCATGCCCCCAGCTTTCTTTTAATTTGCCCGATTTATTATAGATAAGAATATTGTTTTTTGTTTCATTTGTAAGTAAAACAATACGCCCCTTTTTATCCTGTATCATTTCGTGGCAGTCGTTTACAGGATATTTTTCGGGGTTTAAGGCGCCCCATTTTACATTCATGCGGTAGCGCATATCATTGTGCCCGTAAACGGGATCATTTTTTCTGGCAAACATATCATTGGTAATAGCCATGGCGCCTGCGGCAAACCCGGCGTTTTTTAAAAATTTTCTTCTGTTCATAAAGGGGTAAAAAATAAATTAAAGTATAATTATAGAACGATTGCTATGCAATAATATCCCTGACCACCGTACCTGACACATCCGTTAACCTGTACCTTCTTCCCTGGAAGCGGTAGGTAAGTCTTTCATGATCAAAGCCCAACTGGTTTAAAATGGTAGCATGAAAATCGTTGATGTGTACGGGATTCTTAACAATGTTATATCCGAACTCATCGGTTTCTCCATACACCATTCCGGGTTTAATGCCGCCTCCGGCCATCCAGATCGTAAAGCAGCGGGGATGATGATCCCTGCCGTAATTATCTTCACTCATGGCGCCCTGGCAATAATTCGTTCTGCCAAACTCACCGCCCCATATTACTAATGTTTCATCTAATAATCCTCTTTGTTTGAGATCGGTGATCAATGCGGCAGACGGCTGATCCACATCCTTCGCCTGCCCTCTCATTTCATTAGGCAGATTGCCATGCTGATCCCATCCCTGGTGATATAATTGTATAAAGCGAACGCCGTTTTCCGACAGCTTGCGTGCCAGCAGGCAATTAGCGGCATAGGTACCGGGTACCAGGCATTCCGATCCGTAGAGCTTTACAATATCGTCCGATTCTTTTGATACGTCCATGATTTCCGGTACAGCGGTTTGCATCCGGTAAGCCATTTCGTACTGCTGTATTTTGGTAGCGATTTCGGGATCGCCAAAATTTTTGAGCTGTATTTCATTCAACGCAGCCACCTTGTCTAACATCTTACGGCGGGCTTCCCTGTTCATACCGTCGGGGTCCTGCAAATATAAAATGGGGTTTTCACCGCTGCTGAACTGTACGCCCTGGTGAATGGAATCTAAAAATCCGTTCGACCATAATTTCGAATACACGCCCTGACCGTTTCCTTTACCACGGGACAGCAGCACACAAAACGCCGGCAGGTTTTTATTTTCCGTTCCCAGTCCGTAGCTCACCCATGAACCCATGCTGGGGCGGTTTCCCTGCTGTGCGCCGGTTTGAAAAAAGGTTAAAGCCGGATCGTGGTTGATGGCTTCGGTATGCAGGGACTTTACGATGCAAAGGTCGTCTACCACCCCGGCCATGTGCGGGAATATTTCGCTTACCCACGCACCTGATTGCCCGTGCTGGTTAAATTTATAGTAAGAGCCTACCAGCGGAAATGATTTTTGCCCGGAGGTCATACCCGTTAGCCGCTGCCCCTGCCGGATGGATTCGGGCAGATCCTGCCCCATCATTTTATTGAGCGTGGGCTTATAATCAAATGTTTCTAATTGGGAAGGAGCCCCGTTCTGGAACAGGTAGATCACTCTTTTTGCTTTAGGCGCAAAATGAGGGATGCCGGGCGTAAACCCCGCTTCTTCTTCCGCGGCTCCGTCAAAAAGCCCCGGAATGAGAAGGGAGCCGAGGGCAGCGCTACCGAGCCCGATGCTCATACGCGATAAAAACTTACGGCGGTTAATATTCAGCCCGTGTTGTAATAATTCTTTATCCATCACACTTTAGATTTTTGTAATTGCTTCATCCATATTATATATTACCTGCACCAGGCGCGCAAGGGCGGCTACTTCGGGGGCAGGGGTGCTCTTCATTTTGTATTCTCCTACTTTGGTAACCTTTTCTATGGTGGCAGGATTGGCTTTAAACCAGGCTTGCTGCTCACCCAGATATTCTAATAAAATAGCCTGTTCCTGTTTATCGGGACGCCGGTTAATGATGCGTAAAAAAGCGTCGGTAACGGCGGCTTCGGATTTTTCGTTCTTTTGTACTAATTGATCTGCCAGTGCAACCGAGGCTTCTAATATAGTAGGATCGTTCATCATGATCAGTGCCTGCAAAGGCGTATTGGTCCTTGATCTCTTTACCTCGCACTGATCGCGGTTGCTGGCGTCAAAGATCATCATTGCAGGCGGGGGAACCGTTCTTTTAATAAAGGTATACATGCCCCTCCTGTACAGCTTGCTGCCATGATCCTGCTTGTAGGTGGCCAGCAAACCTCTTCCCGATGTTGCCAGTTCCCACAGCCCGGGCGGCTGGTAGGGTTTAACGCTTGGTCCGCCTATGATGGGTTGCAATAAGCCGCTGCTGGCTAATGCCATATCGCGGATCATTTCTGCGTTCATACGGATGCGTGGTGCATAGGATAAATAAATATTCTGAGGATCGGCTTTTAACTTTTCGGGTGTTATTACAGAAGACTGGCGATATGTAGCCGACATATATATTTGCTTCACTAATCTTTTGATATCCCACCCGTTTTCCCGGAAATCAACCGCCAGCCAGTCTAATAATTTAGGATTAACAGGCAATTCTCCCTGCATGCCAAAGTCATTGGATGATTTTACAATCCCTCTTCCAAAAATTTCCTGCCATACCCGGTTCACAAAAACCCTGGCGGTAAGCGGGTTTTTGGCATCAAAAAGCCATTCCGATAATCCCAAACGGTTTTTAGGAAGCCCTGAAGGGAAGTCCATGATGGCTTTGGGCGTACCAGGCTGTACCTCTTCTGCATGCTGGTCGTACACGCCGCGGGAAAGAATATAGGTTTTTCTTGCCGTGTCCATATCCTTCATTACCGATACCTGCAACCCTACCGTATCGGAACTGGTAATAAAGTTCAGCACGCCTTTCAGATCTTCCTGTGTAATATCTATCCGCGGATTTTTGGCAAAAGTTTCATGTCCGCCAACGGTAGATTCCAGTCCTACTTCTTTAATGCTGTTGAAGAAAGCCGAAAGCTCAAAAAAATCTTTTTGTGAAATGGGGTCGTATTTATGGTCATGACATTTGGCGCATTCAATGGTCATGCCCAGTATGGCCGTACCCAGCGTATTGGTTCTGTCTACCACGTATTCCACGCGGTATTCCTCATCAATTACACCCCCTTCCTCGGTAATTTTATGGTTGCGGTTAAAGCCTGTGGCCAGTATCTGCTCTTTGGTAGCATCCGGAATTAAATCGCCGGCTAACTGCCAGGTAACAAATTTATCATAAGGTAAATTTTCATTAAATGCATGAATCACCCAGTCTCTCCATGGCCATTGCGACCTGTAATTGTCATCCTGGTAGCCATGCGAATCGGCATAACGGGCCACATCTAACCAGGGAATGGCCATGCGCTCTCCGTATGCCGGTTGCTGTAGCAAAGCATCAATCGTTTTTTCATATACATCGGGGTCTGTGCTGTTCACGAAGCTGTCTATCATACCGGGTGTTGGCGGCAAACCTGTAATGTCCAATGCAATACGCCGGAGCAGCCTTTCTTTATCGGCTTCCTCATTAGGTTCAAGCCCATGTTCCTCCATCTTGCTTAAAACAAAATGATCAATTTCATTTTTGGGCCATGTTTTTCTTTTTATTCCGGGAAGCGCAGCTTTTTGCGGGGGCACAAAAGCCCAGTGCGGCTCATATTTGGCGCCTTCTTCGATCCATTTTTTAATAATACGAACTTCCGCTTCGGTGAGCGTGGGTAAATTGCTTGATGCGGGAGGCATCATGATGCTGGTATCTGTAGTGGAAACACGAAGGTAAACCTCAGACAGGTTTGGTTTGCCCGGTACTATGGCATGTGCCTGTGGATTGTCTTTCAGCGCTTTGTAAGCTTCCGACTCAATGTCTAATCTCAAACCCGCTTCCCGCTTATTGGCATCGGGGCCATGGCAGGCATAGCATTTATCGGACAGGATAGGGCGAACCTGGAAATTATAGCTAACGGTTTCTGCATTGCCATCTTTACCCGTTTTTTCGCTGTAAAAGTACCCGAAAGTGAACAACACTATTGCACCCGCCACACAGAACAGCGCAACTATATAAAGCTTCTTCATAATGCAAGTTTAAAAACCCGGTTTAGTAAGTCGTTTAAAGAGAGACCTTTGCAGGGGCGCTCGTTAATTGATATTGTTTAAGGATGAATTATCATGGTAAGAACAGGTGCTTTACAAGATGTGCTTAAAGTTACAGAAATCTTCCCGGTATACAGTCAGGTTTTTTAGCATGATCATAAAGATTTATGCAGGTGCTAAAAGCGCTTTTCCTCCCCGTGAACGATACCGGTCTACAAACCCTCTGAACCTGAACAGGTATCGCTGCATTAGGCTTATTAACCCAAAGTTAAACAAAAAACTTATATGTACATACATTTGTACTTATTTCAAAAATACGCTGAAAAGGAGCAATACCAAAAGAAGTTTTCCCCCGTGCAACACTTTCTTTTTGCAGATTGTCAGTGAGGATGCAGTAGTTTTTTTTAAAATAGAACAGTTGGTAGAAGTACTCAAAACAAATGTTGAGCAGGAAACACAGGCGGCAAAGCTGTTAGCCGCGCTTGCAGATTACTTCCCTTCCTATATGGTTTATGCCTGCATTTGCTCCGGTACGCCCGCTTTATACAATACGGCTTTTGCACCGGTGCTTATAGAATAGGTTTCACCGGCGCCGCACAACACCGCTTCTCCTTTTTTTAAATGAAGCGTTTGCTCAGGGGTTGTAATATCAGCCTCGCCTTCTGTAATCAATAATATTTCTACAGAAAATGCGGTGTGCCGGTATGTGCTTAGCTGGTTAACCGCAATGCTGCTTACTTCAAAATCCGGTACAGGGCAATGATACACGGTTTCCGCCCCATTCTTTTCTCCATTCATGACCTGCGGAACAATACCTTCAAACAACGTATGCTTTAAAAGCTCAGGCACATCTATATGTTTAGGCGTTAATCCGCCGCGCAGTACATTATCAGAATTAGACATCAGCTCAATATTCTGTCCTTCCAGGTAGGCATGGGGCACGCCTGCGCCCTGGAAGATGGACTGCCCGGGTTGCAACTGTACAATGTTGAAAAAATAAATGGAAAATATCCCGCGGTCAATACCGGTATAGCTGCTATTCTGCAATGTTAGCGTTTTACATGCCCAGTATGCCGGGTCGGCTTTTAATAACCGGCCGGACTTATATAAGGGTTCAGCTTTTTGAAGCAAAGGTCCGAGCATATTATCCACAGCAGCCTGAGGCAATTCCATTACCTGCTTATACAATCCATAATAGCCTTCCCTTTCAAATACCGGCGTAAGAGTTTGAAAAGCTTCCGTTTCCTGCAGGGTTTGGAGCAGTAATTTCTTTTCCTTAAAACCATGCAATAGCCAAAACGCGCTTAATGCCAGCATTACTTCGGGTTTGTGGTTATCGTCTTTATAATTGCGGTGTGGTGCGTTAAGCGCAACTCCTGCTTCGTTTTCCCTGGCAAAACCTTTTTCCGCTTCTGCCTTGGAAGGATGCACCTGTATAGAAAGCATATCTTTTACATCTAATACTTTAAACAGGTAGGGTAACCCGCCAAACCGGGCGGCAATTTTTTCGCCCAGCCATTGTGCAGGGTTATTCGCGATCAGTTCATTCAGGGCAATGTTGTGCTTTGTATTTTGCTCAACAAGGGAAGGCGCGCTGGCGTGTGCACCCATCCAGTATTCGGCATAGGGCTGCTGCGTGGTATTATTTATACCTAACAGTTGTGGTATATATGTTGTTCCACCCCATGCATAGTGCTGTACTTTGCCCGTGAGCTTATACATAATTTATTTTATTTAATTATAATCAGTCATTGATTCCATTTTCATACATATCATCTACTACCAGGTTTTTGCCGTCTGCCGCTGCTGTAGCCAGTTCATCACAACGATTATTGTAAGGATTATCTGCATGGCCTTTTACCCATATAAATTGTATACTATGTTTTTGTGAAAGCTGGTAATAGCGCTTCCAGAGATCTTTATTTTTTTTGCCGCCTTTAAAATCGGTTGCGATCCATTTTTTCAGCCAGCCTTCCTTTACGGCTCTCACCACGTACTGGCTGTCGGAATAAATGGTAACAGACATGTTGTTTTTGGTTAATGCTTCCAGGGCCGCAATTACAGCCATCAGCTCCATGCGGTTATTAGTAGTAAGCCGGTAGCCCTGCGATAATTCTTTTTTGGCGGCGCCCCATTTTAGAATGGCGCCATACCCTCCCGGACCGGGGTTACCCCGTGCGGCGCCATCAGTATAAATAATTAGTGTTGGTTGAGTCATTTTACTATTAAAGCCCGAAGTGATAAATTCGAATTTCGAAATTTGCAGCTTCGTATTTTAAATTATAATTTCTCCTTTCATATACGTAACGGCATAGCCGCTCATTAATACCCTGTTGCCCGACAGTTCACAATCCAAATATCCCTTTCTTGCAGAGAGCTGTATGGCCGTAAGCCTGTTTTTGCCAAGCACCCCGGCCCAATAGGGCGTAAGTAAGGTATGCGCCGAACCGGTAACCGGGTCTTCATCAATACCGCTTTGCGGGAAAAAGCAGCGCGAAACAAAATCCGATTCTTTGCCGGGTGCAGTTACCAGCACTCCCCTACTTTTAATAGTGGCCAGTGTTTTAAAATCGGGCTGTAGCTTTTCAACAGTTTGCTGGCTGTTTGTAACTACCATGTAATCAAACCTTCCTTTGTATACTTCCGTTACAGCTATCTTCAGTGCCTGGCCTATTGCCGGCGGTATATGTGCTGCTTTTTCAAAATGATCGCGTGGAAAATCCAATGTAAGCTGCCCGTTCTTTTGTTGCATCACTTTCAGCAGTCCGCTTTTTGAATGAAAGCTGATCTCTTTTTGTTTGTACTGCAGATGATTAAAAAAAATATGCGCAGCGGCAAGCGTAGCATGTCCGCACAGGTTAACTTCAACGGTGGGTGTAAACCACCGGATATGATAATCATTACCTTCCCGGACAATGAACGCGGTTTCAGCAAGATTGTTTTCCACCGCTATATTTTGCATAAGATCATCCGGTAACCATTCCTCTAACGGACATACGGCTGCGGGATTTCCTCCAAAAATATGTTGTGTAAATGCATCCGCCTGGTATATAGGAACGATCATTTGAAGATGGATGGTTTGTTAGTTGTTTAGTTTCTGTATTAGCTCACGGCTGAAAGCTATACCTGAAATACGCCAAGGCTAAAACCCTCCGCATTTTTTTTATGATTGGCCGCAGCTATTCCTTCTGCAATCAGTTTACGGGTATCTGCCGGATCAATAATATCGTCTACCCATAACCGTGCGGCGGCATAAAACGGGGTAGTTTGTTTTTCATAGCGCTCCTTTATGTCATCTAATAATTTTTTCTCTGCTGCGGGATCAATGGTTTCACCTTTCGCCTTTAATGCGTTCACCTGTATTTGCAATAAGGTTTGAGCGGCCTGCTCGCCTCCCATTACGGCTATTTTTGCAGAGGGCCATGCATAAATAAAGCGGGGATCATAGGCTTTGCCGCACATGGCGTAATTGCCGGCTCCGTAGGAGTTGCCAATAATAATCGTGATTTTGGGTACAACGGAATTGGCTACGGCATTTACCATTTTAGCACCGTCTTTAATAATGCCCGAATGTTCGCTGCGGCTGCCCACCATAAACCCCGTTACATCCTGCAAAAAAACCAGGGGAATATTTTTTTGATTGCAATTCATGATAAAACGGGCGGCCTTATCCGCGCTGTCGTTATAAATAACGCCGCCCATCTGCATTTCGCCCCGTTTGTTCTTAATTATTTTACGCTGGTTGGCCACTATGCCAACTGCCCAGCCTTCAATACGGGCATACCCACATAAGATCGTTTGTCCGTAATCGCGTTTGTACTGGTCAAAAGCCGAATCATCGGTTATGCTTTCTATAATATCCAGCATATCATAGGGCTTTGTTGCATCGGAAGGCAGAATGCCATATATGGCTGCCGGATCTTTTTTTGGAGCTTTGCTTTTTATCCTGTTGAATCCTGCCACTTCTTTTGTGCCGAGCTTAGCACATATCTTTTTTATTTCATCTAAGCATTGCTGTTCGGTGTCGAATTTATAGTCGGCTATACCGCTTATTTCGGTATGGGTTACCGCGCCGCCCAAACTTTCCGCATCTACCTCCTCCCCAATGGCGGCTTTCACCAAGTAAGGTCCGGCAAGAAAAATAGAGCCCTGGTTTTTTACGATCAGCGTTTCATCACTCATTACCGGAAGGTAGGCGCCGCCTGCCACACAGGCGCCCATAACCGCCGCAATCTGGGTAATACCCATAGCACTCATGCGTGCATTATTGCGGAATATCCGGCCAAAATGTTCTTTATCCGGAAAAATTTCATCCTGCATGGGCAAAAAAACGCCGGCACTGTCTACTAAGTAAATTACCGGCAGGTTATTTTCCATAGCAATTTCCTGCATGCGCAGATTTTTTTTACCGGTAACCGGAAACCAGGCGCCGGCTTTTACGGTTTGATCATTGGCTACAATTACACATTGTTTTCCACTTACATAGCCAATGCCGGCAACCGTTCCGCCTGCGGGGCAGCCTCCGTATGCCTCATACATTTCATAGCCGGCAAAAACGCCAATTTCCACAAAAGGCGCGCCGGTGTCCGTCAAATATTCAATACGTTCCCGTGCAAGCAGTTTGTTCTTTTCTTTTTGCTTTTGTATTGCTTTTTTGCCGCCGCCTGCATAAATGATCTCACGTTCCTGCTTTACCTGGCTTAATGCCAGTTTAAGCACATCTTCATTTTTATTATTTTCTATATTCATTTAAGCAGCGTGTTAATAGATAACGATATACCCGTTTAGTTTTTTGCCCAGTAGTCTATTACCAAAACCTTGTCTAAATGAGGTGTCAGCACGTCTACAAAGGCCTTGTGCGCAGCATGCGGAAGGTATACCGCCCTGTCTTCCTCACTTTTAAAGCTAACAAAAAAACAATGCGTAAATCCCTGTGCAAGGTTTTCCGGGCTGTTGTTGGTGCCCCACTCTAATGCTTTAATTTCTTTGATTTTCGATGGCAATGCCCGGAATGCATCTTCTACTTCTTTTACCTGCAGGGCAGTAGCGTCATCTTTAAATTTAAATAAAACAACGTGTCTGAGCATTTTCTGTTCTTTGTTTGTGGCTGAAATAACGGCGCCGGCAATAATGCCGATGGCGATAATAGCAATTATTTTTTTCATTTGCTTTGTTTTAGGTATCGTTATTTTAATATTTTTAAAATACCGGCCAAATATAATCTATAGATCACATTTTTTCTGTTTCGTGTTTTATGATCCTGCTTTTCGTAAAGTAACGCGGATGATTAAAAGAAAACGGAATAGTGATACTATCCGCAACAATAAAATAAAGGAGCGGTACGCCTATGCATACCGCTCCCGTAATTTTTGCAGTATAAACTACTACTACATCCAATAAATAGAATGAGTAATTTATGCCTACTGTTCTAAAGTAATTTCACCGATGTCTGTTGCTTCTCCTTCCTTTACTTCCACACCCTCTTTAGATGCGTTTTTGTAAGGAGCGTTGGCTTCGATGATTACATTATAGGTTCCTGGTTTGGCATCAGTAATTTCAAACGCGCCGTTTGCAATATCTGCTTTGAGCGTATCGGTGCCTGAAATGGCCCATGCTCTAACAGCAGCATCCGCCGGGCTAACTGTACCTTTAACTGAACCGTTTGTAAACACGTTAAACGCGAATAATCCTGCGGCAACAATACTTAATGCCGTTAATGTGAGCCTTGCTTTTTTCATAATGCTGGAATTTATTGATTTTGTAATTGGTTACTACTTTATCTTATTCCAGGGGATATACGAATCAGGTGGGATACGCTTCTTAAAACAACTACTATGCCAAAAATAGAAAGACACCATGTTAAGGTATATTAACAGAAAGGTAGAAGTTAGTTGTCAGTTCCCGGATATGAGGTATGAGGCGTCAGGTATAAGGTGTGAGGTATAGGGTATAGGGTGAGAAGATAGTATGTAGGATGAGAAGTATTGGCCTGTAAAACCTGATCGCTGAAGGCTAATATCCGACGGGTTATACACAGGCGTGCATATTCTGCCTGGGGGCTTCTGATTTCGTTTTATTATATTTGCGGCGTCCTGTAATTACTAAAATAATTAGTATACCTTTGCGCGTTTCTGATACGCTGAATATAGAATAATATATGGCTGAAGCAAAACAAAACCTGTTTGACTATACAGAAGATTCAATAAGATCGTTAGACTGGCGCGAACATATCCGGTTACGTCCGGGGATGTATATTGGAAAGCTGGGCGATGGCAGCAGCCCCGATGATGGCATTTATGTGTTGCTGAAAGAGGTGCTGGATAATTGCATTGACGAGCATATGATGGGATATGGAAAGCAGGTAGACATTGTGGTGGAAGGGAAAACGGTTACGGTTCGCGACTTTGGAAGAGGCATTCCGTTAGGCAAGGTAGTAGATGTAGTGAGCAAAATTAATACCGGCGCCAAGTACGATAGCAAAGCCTTTCAGAAATCGGTGGGACTGAACGGTGTGGGAACCAAAGCGGTAAACGCCCTGAGTAATTATTTTAAGGTGATGGCGGTCAGGGAGGGCAAACAAAAAACGGCGGAGTTTGAAAGAGGGGTGCTGATAAAGGAATATAAAGAATCGAAAACAGATGAAACCAATGGTACGCTGGTAACCTTTATTCCAGATGATACGGTATTCCGCAACTTTCATTTTCAGCCGGAATATATTGATAACCTGCTATGGAACTACTGTTACCTGAATGCCGGTTTAATAATAACATTCAACGGCAAAAAGTACGTCAGCAAAAATGGATTGCTGGATCTGCTGCAGCGCAAAACAAATACCGATGAGATCCGCTATCCTATCATTCATCTTAAAGGCGACGATATTGAACTGGCTATAACGCACAATAACGATTACGGCGAAGAGATATTCAGTTTTGTGAACGGACAGTTCACCACACAGGGCGGAACCCATCACCAGGCGTTTCGCGAAGCCTTTGTAAAAGTGGTGCGTGATTTTTATAAGAAAGATTATGATTTTACTGATATCAGGCAAAGCATCGTGGCTGCCGTGGCGGTAAGAGTGGTTGAACCCGTATTTGAAAGTCAAACCAAAACCAAACTGGGCTCCCAGTATATGCAGGAAGGCGGCATGAGCATGAAGAATTTCGTGCATGAGTTCCTTTCTAAGGAGTTAGATAATTTTTTGCATAAAAACCAGGCGGTGGCGGAAGCCTTAAAAAAGCGGATTGAGCAAAGTGAGAGGGAGCGCAAAGAATTAGCCGGCATAAAAAAATTAGCTAACGAAAGAGCAAAAAAGGCCAACCTGCACAATCGCAAGCTGCGCGATTGCCGTATCCATTTAAATGATGATCCGCCAAACAATAAGGGCAGGGAAGCCTTTCATGAGCGCCAGTTAGAGAGCACTATTTTTATTACGGAAGGCGATTCGGCAAGCGGTTCCATTACCAAGGCCCGCGATGTGGAAACACAGGCCGTATTCAGCCTGAGGGGTAAACCTTTAAACTGTTACGGGCTTACTAAAAAAGTGGTATATGAAAACGAAGAGTTCAACCTGTTGCAGCACGCCTTAAATATTGAAGACGGCATTGAAGGGTTAAGATACAATAATATAGTGGTGGCAACAGATGCCGATGTGGATGGCATGCATATCAGGCTGCTGCTGCTTACCTTCTTTTTACAGTTCTTTCCCGACCTGGTAAAGAACGGGCATGTATATATTCTTGAAACACCCCTGTTCAGGGTACGTAACAAACAGGAAACAATTTATTGTTACGATGAAACGGAAAAGCAGGCTGCTGTTAAAAAATTAGGGACCAAGCCCGAGATTACGAGATTCAAAGGGCTGGGCGAAATTTCACCGGATGAATTTGGGCGGTTTATCAGCTCCGATATACGTAAGCAGCCGGTAATGGTGATGCCCGAAACGCATTTGCAGCAGTTGCTGGAATATTATATGGGTAAAAATACACAGAACAGGCAGGAGTTTATTATAGATAATTTGCGGGTAGAAATAGATATTGCGGAGGATGCGAAAGCCGGGTAAGAAGTGCCGGATTTTCGCGTGAAGTTCTCCCGTTTCACTTCTCACGATGAGATACAGCATAATGATCATTACTATAACAACAGGTTTAATTCCAAAACAGTTACATGATACATATTGTTTTTAATGAAGCGGATACAGCCGTTTTAAAAAAGGCCATTGATCTGGACGAAACCCTTCAGGGCGAAGTGGTACAGGTAAAAGATGATTATGCTGTTGGTCCTTTAGCAAACATATATATTGGCGAAGGTATAGCAGCGCGAAAGACCTGGTGGACGCAGGTATTAGCCGGCGGCGATTATGATGGAAAAACGGAAGACGGTTCAGCAGACGATTATAAAACCATAGCGGAGCTGGTGGGTGAATTGCGCCGTAATCCCGAAGAGATCGTATGGATCTGGGCCGCGCAGAATAAGCATGATGTGAGCGGTTATTACTGGCTCCTGCATTTTCTAAAAGAATTCCAGGGCAGGGTGTTCATCCTTTATCTGAATAATCTCCCCTTTTTCAACGAAAAAGGAAGCATTTTTTATCCCTCCTGGCTGCATACCATTCCTCCAAAAGAATTTTTAAAAGCAAAAAAACTGGCACGCCCCATTACATTAAGCGAATTTGAAATTGATCCCGATGAATGGATAAGGCTTTGCTATGAAAATAAAGGCGTACGTATACTGGAAGGCGGAAAAAAATTAGTGCAGTATGATTATGATTTTTATGACGCGGATCTGAAAAATTTCATTACAAAAGACTGGCAAAAGGCGGGTAAGATCATCGCCCAGTTTTTATCAAAAAATAAGCATACTACCGGTGATGCTTACCTGTTATGGAGACTGAAATCAATAATAACCAACGGAGAATATGATATACAGGGAGAATTAAAGAATATGAAAGATTTTGAGATCAGGCGCAAAGCCGCTATTACAGAACAGGTAAATGAAACAAGATGAAATTCATTTTAAAATGGGAAGAGCTGGCTTTATTGGTGCTGAGCATATATGCCTTATACGATATGCAGGTACAATGGTGGGTATACCTGCTATTGTTTTTAGGGCCGGATATCAGCATGCTGGGATATGTTGCGGGAAACAGAGCCGGCGCCATTTCGTATAACCTTTTTCATCATAAAGGTATTGCCGCTGTATTTTTTATTGCAGGATGGTTATCCGGTAGCTGGGTTTTGCAGGTTACCGGCATCGTATTATTCGGGCATTCCTGTATGGACAGAACATTGGGTTATGGATTAAAGTATTTTTCAGGCTTTAAATTTACGCATCTTGGCCCAATAGGAAAGCAGGAAGGCGGTAAATAGCAGTGCGGATATTAAGGGTTACAGCATGATTTAAAAACAGTTTATTATCTCAGAATATAAGTTTGTGGAAATATTTATATGAGTAAAGACAATTTTCATGGAAACGAATCCGGCATCCATGGCCAATATAAAACATGGTTCCTCGATTATGCTTCCTATGTTATCCTGGAAAGGGCTGTTCCGGCAATTGAAGACGGGCTAAAGCCGGTACAACGCCGCATCCTTCATGCCATGAAGGAAATGGATGACGGGCGGTTTAATAAAGTAGCTAACATTATCGGGCAATCCATGCAATACCATCCGCATGGAGATGCTTCTATTGGCGATGCGCTGGTAAATATGGGACAAAAAGACCTGCTCATTGAAACGCAGGGCAACTGGGGTGATGTGCGCACAGGCGACAATGCGGCAGCACCCCGCTATATTGAAGCCCGGTTAAGCAAATTTGCGCTGGAAGTGGCTTTTAACGCCAAGATCACCGAATGGCAACTGAGCTACGATGGAAGAAAAAATGAACCGGTAACGCTTCCCATGAAGTTCCCCTTGCTGCTTGCACAGGGAGCAGAAGGGATAGCGGTGGGTTTATCAACCAAAATATTACCACATAATTTTTGCGAGATCATTGAAGCGGCTATTAAACACTTGCGTGGCAAAAAATTTGAGCTATTCCCCGATTTTCAAACCGGGGGCATGATTGATGTAACGCACTATAATGAAGGCAAAAGAGGCGGAAAAGTAAAAGTGCGGGCACATATTGAGGAATTAGATAAAAAAACGCTGATCATACGCGACGTGCCCTACGGCGTAACTACCAAGCAACTGATGGAATCTATTGTAAAAGCGAATGACCTGGGGAAAATTAAAATCAAAAAGGTTACCGACAATACGGCCGCCAATGTGGAGGTGCATGTTGACCTGGCCCCTGGTATCTCTACCGATATTACCATTGATGCATTGTATGCTTTTACCGACTGCGAGGTAAGCATTTCGCCCAATGCCTGCGTGATCGCCGAACAAAAGCCACGTTTCATAACCGTGCACGACCTGCTCCGTTCATCAGCCGACTTAACCAAAGAGCTGCTGAAGAAGGAACTGGAAATTAAGCTGGCGGAATTGCAGGAAAAATGGCATTATACTTCACTCGAAAAAATATTCTTTGAAGAAAAAATATATAAAGAATTAGAAAAAAAGCATGAAACCTGGGAAAAGGTATTAATGGCTATTGACAGGGCTTTTGTTCCTTTTAAAAAACAATTGAAAAGAGAAATATCCAAAGAAGACATTGTTAAGCTAACGGAAAAGCCGGTACGCAGAATTTATAAACTGGATATTGATGAACTGAATGCGCAAATCAAAAATATTAACGGGGAAATTAAACAGGTAAAATACGACCTGGAAAATCTGGTAGACTTTGCTGTAGCCTACTATGATAACCTTTTAAAAAAATACCGTAAAGGCAGGGAACGCAAAACAGAGATCAGGCTCTTTGAGTTTATACAGGCGAAGCAGGTGGCCATTGCCAATGCCAAACTATATGTGAACCGCTCAGAAGGGTTTATTGGCGCCGGGTTAAAGAAAGATGAATTTGTAGATGATTGCTCAGACTTAGATGATATTATAGCCTTTACCAAAGCCGGTAAAATGAAGGTGGTGAAGGTGGCCGATAAAGTGTTTATCGGAAAAGACATTCTGCATGTTGCCGTTTTTAAGAAAAACGATGAGCGTACCACTTATAACATGATCTACATGGATGGAAAAACGGGGATCAGCTACGCCAAACGGTTTAACGTTACCAGCATTACCCGTGATAAGGAGTATGACCTGACCAAAGGCTCAGACAAAAGTAAAGTACATTATTTTTCCATTAACCCCAATGGGGAAGCGGAAGCTGTTAAAATTATACTCAGCCCTTCGTCAACCGCCCGCAACAAGGAACTTGAGTTTTATTTTGAAGAATTAGAGATCAAAGGCAGGGGCAGCATGGGCAACCAGGTAACCAAATATCCTGTTAAATCTGTGAAGTTCAAGGAAGCCGGGCGCTCAACACTGAGCGGAAGAAAGCTATGGTTTGATGATACCTTTGGGAGGCTTAATGCGGAAGAAAAAGGGCAATACCTGGGAATGTTCGATAGTGAAGACCGGTTACTGATCATTTACAATAATGGTAACTATGAAATTTCTGATACGGAGCTAAGCCAGCGCTTTAACGGGGACAAGGTAGTGCTGATTGAAAAATTTGATCCTGAAAAAGTAATAACAGCAGTGTACTTAGATAAAGAAAAGCTGCAATACAATATCAAAAGATTTAAAATTGAAACTACTACGCTGCGCAATAAGTTTTTCTTTATAAAGGAAGGAGAAGGAAACCTGCTGGAAGCGGTTACTACCGAAGCCACCCCCGTGCTGGTTATGCAGAGCGGAAAGGGCGCACAGATCAGGAAAGCTAAAATTAAGGTGAACAAAGTGGTGGAAGTAATGGGCTGGAAAGCCGTTGGCGCCAAACTGGCCGATTTTACAAAAAGCACCGAAATGGAATGGGAGAAAAGAAAGCCGGAAGATAACCAGCAGCCTGAGCTATTTTAATAAACTACCAGATGGCAATGGGTATCAGCCACCATTTAATTGCTCTGGAAAATGAACGGTATATTAAATTTGAAACCTGGTCCTATGCTGCTGTTATGTGAGAAGAGAAACGTGAGAAGTGAAACACTCTTTCACCCCGTCCGAACGGTGTTCAGCCCCGCCTGAATGGCTCAGTCGTGCAGGCTGGCGGGCTTTCCTTTCAATGATAACATACAGGCATAATTTGATTGACTTAACATTACTATGACACGAATTACAGAACAGCCTTCATTATACCGGCACCTTGAAAAGATGACCGTAGAAGAACTTACCGCGCATATCAATAATGAAGATAAAAAGGTGGCGCCGGCGATAGAAAAAGCGTTGCCGCAGCTCAATAAGCTGATAAACGCGATTGTAGAAAAATTAGCGGCGGGCGGAAGGATGTTTTACTTAGGCGCCGGCAGCGGCGGGCGGCTTTCAGTACTGGATGCTATTGAATTGCCTACCACTTATGGTATTCCCAAAGGCACGGTAAACGTGGTATTGGCCGGTGGCGTGGAGCATCTTATTGAAGCGCCAGAAGAAAAAGAAGATGATACGGAAGCGGGGTGGGATGCCCTGAAAGCTTATGCTGTTTCGGATAAAGATATAGTGGTGGGTATTTCTGCCAGCGGCACAACCCCTTTTGTACTGGCAGCTTTAAAACAATGCCGGCTTGCAGGCATAACTACCGGCTGTATAGTAAGTAATCCCTCCTCGCCCATTGCAGCGGCAGCAAACCTCCCGGCGGAAGTGATCACCGGCCCGGAGTTCGTTACAGGCAGTACCCGCATGAAATGCGGTACGGCACAGAAAATGATCTTTGATATGATCAGCACCACTACTATGATACGCCTGGGCAGGGTGGAAGATAACAGCATGGTAAACGTATTACTGATCAATGATAAGATCACCGACCGGGCAGTAAAAATATTGATGGAAAAAGCAGGGTTGAAGGATTATGATAATGCCAAAGCCATTTTGCTGCAGCATGGCAGCGTAAAAAAAGCGATAGCCGCACTCGGCAGGTAGGTGGAAAGTTACAGGTTGCAGGTTACAGGTTGCCTCCATTCACCACTTACCACCACTCACCACTCACCACTTCCCGCTTCCCACTGAGATGCATCATTTTCCTGCTGCAACTTGTCTGAATGTAAATACGAACAGGTAGTACCATAGTTACAACGGAAAAAATTTCAAACGTTTGCACAACTTTGATATGTGTTTAAGTTCAAAAACAGTACTATGTTTACCTGTAATATAATTTTATACAACCCAAAAATTAACTACGCTTATGAGACAACGATTGCTATGGTTAATGGTATTGTTATTACCATCGTATCTGCATCTTTCGGCGCAAGCCCAGGGAAGCGTTACCGGAACCGTTAAAACAGAAACCGGCGATATTGTTGCCGGCGCTTCCGTAACAGCAGAAAATTCCTCCAATAAATCAAAAACAACCGTTACCTCCAATGAGGAAGGGGTATTTATTTTTTCAGGCCTTGCCCATGGCAGCTATACTTTTACGGTAAGCTATGTAGGCTATAGCAATGAAACGCTTACCGGTACCTTAGGAGATACCGGCTTACAACTGGCTGTTGTGCTAAAAGTAGCTGCTCAAAGCCTTGAAGATGTAGTAGTGGTGGGTTATGGCACCCAACGCAAAAGAGATGTTACCGGATCCGTAAAATCTGTAAAAGCCGAGGCTTTTAACAAAGGGATCGTAAACAATCCACAACAATTGCTACAGGGTAAGGTTGCCGGTGTAAATATTACTTCTACCAGCGGCGAGCCCGGGGCAGGCGTGAATATTGTTATTCGCGGGTCGGGCACCGTTAGAAGCGGCAGCTCACCTCTTTTTGTAGTAGATGGTGTGCCGCTTGATAATGCCGGAACCGGTAGCGGTGACCCCCTCAACTTTTTAAACCCGCAGGATATTGAGTCAATGGACGTGCTGAAAGATGCATCAGCTACTGCTATTTATGGTTCCCGTGGTGCAAACGGCGTAGTACTTGTTACTACAAAGCGTGGCAAGGCCGGTACTTCTGCACTTAATTATAGCACTTCTGTAGGTATTGCCAGCCCGGCAAACAAGCTGCCCATATTTTCAACTGAAGAGTTTAAAAAACAAGTAGTAGCTGTGGGTGGCGACCTGGAAGATTTTGGAGCTTCTACCGACTGGCAGGATGAAATTTTCCGAACCGCCAACACTTATGATAATAACCTTACTTTAAGCGGAGGCACCACCAATCTGGTATATTACGCTTCTTTAAATGCGTTAAACCAGGATGGCATTTTGAAAGGCAGCAATTTGAAAAGGTATACCGGTCGTTTTAACGCTACCCAAAAATTATGGGATGATCGCCTTTCCATTGATATTAACCTTACTGCCAGCAATACCGGCAACCGCAGGCCACCCATTGATGGTATGATCGGCAGCGCTATTTCCAATAACCCAACATTACCGGCACGCGATGCAGACGGCAACCCGGCAAAATTTGAGAACGTTAGCAATCCGCTGCTTGAACTGGAACTGTATAAAGATGTTGCCAGCATCAATCGTGTGCTGGGGAATATTACACCTACTTTAAGAATTATAAAAGGACTTACCTATAAGCTGAATTTTGGTATTGATAACGCAACCGGCACCCGCGATTATGTTAATTACGCCAACGAGGTACCGCAACGCGATGGAAGGTTCGAAACACAGTCAACACTGGTACGTAACAAGATCATCGAAAATTATCTTAACTATACTACCGATATTGGTTATCACAGTATTGCTGCGCTGGCAGGTCATTCTTATCAGAATATCCTGTACCAGTTCAGAGGATCAAGCATTAACAAGCTGCCGCTTAACGACCTGGATCCCATATACAATCCGGGTATCGGGCAGGAATTAACCATGGCTAATAACCGCCCTTATGGTAACGCCAATATCAACGAAATCCAGTCTTATTTTGCCCGTATTAATTATGGGTTCGACAACAAATACCTGGTAACGGTAAACTTCAGAATGGATGGATCAACCAAATTCGGGGAAAACAACAAATATGGTTATTTCCCTTCCTTTTCTTTAGGATGGAATATTGCTGAAGAATCGTTTATGCAAAACTCCGCTTTTAATGTACTTAAACTAAGAGGAGGCTGGGGTATAACCGGTAACCAGGAAATTGGCCCTAAACTTACCCAACCTCTTTTCAGAACCGAAGTGAACGCTTCGGTAAGCTATCCCCTGTATCCTACAGGCAGCTACCCCCCGGGCACGTTTTATTCCCGCCTGGCAAATCCTGATCTGCGGTGGGAATCTTCCAAAACCACAAACTTGGGGCTTGATTTCGGCTTGCTGAATGGAGCGCTTACCGGTGCCATAGACGTATTTGAAAAAGTTTCAGATAACATCTTACTTTCCATTCCCCCACAGGATCCTGTTCAGCCAAGCGCCACATATTATGCCAATATCCCCGGCATGTCTATTAAAAACAGTGGTATTGAGCTGGATCTGTCCTACAGAAAAAAAATATCCCCCAATCTTGGTTTCGGAATCGGTGGTAATGCCGCATTTATTAAAAACAGGGTTAGCGGATCTCCTTACCAGGTAATATTTTCAGGCTCTGCGAGTGGTTCAGGGTTAACCAGCGCCACTATCAATGGCTATGTCAATGGTCAGCCTATCGGCACTTTCTATATGCTTGAATTTACCGGGATCGGCAGTGACGGAACAAGCCAGTACGCCGATACAGACAAAGATGGTATTATTACGCCTAAGGATCGTATCTCTGCCGGATCAGCAGTACCAAAATCGGTATATGGATTTTGGGGTAACGTTAATTACAAAGGCTTTGATCTTAGTATAAACTTTAATGGCGTAAGCGGCAACAAAATTTATGATAACACGGCCACCGGTAATTTTTACAGAGCCAGAATTGCAAAAAATTTAAACACAACAACCGAGGCCATACAGTATCCCAACGAGTCTATCAATAATGCCGCAAGCATCAGCACAAGGTACCTGAAAGACGGAGGATATTTGAGACTGAACAATGCAGTATTGGCTTATAATTTTAATACCGACAAACTGGGCGTAAAAAACTGGGTTTCCAATTTGCGCATTTCAGTAACTGCCCAAAACCTTTTTGTAATTACCAAATATGATGGTTATGATCCGGAAATCAATGCCGACAGGTCTATTGACGGAGCACTTTCTTATGGTATTGACTACCTGAATTACCCGAAAGCGCGGTCAATAATTTTTGGATTAAATCTATCATTCTAAAATCTGATTGTTATGGTTAAGAAGATATTTTATATACTGTCATTATATACTGTAGCAACGCTTGCCGGCAGTTGCACCAAGCTGCATGAACAGGTGCTGGATGAAACTTCCAGTACCGGTTCTACCGAAAAAGAAGTAACCGAAGGGCTGATCGCTCCTGTATATGCCATTTTGCCGGGATTATTTCAGCACACACAGTATTTTGCTTTGCAGCAAATTTCTACTGATCAGGCAATATTGCCTTACAGGGGGGGTACCGATTGGGGAGATAATGGTATTTATATTTCATTGCTCAGGCATGAAACTACCAGTGCCGATCCCAACGTAAGAAATGTTTGGAATAACTTAACACAGGGTATTTCACGTGCCATACTGGCAATTAACGCGCTGCCTTCCAGTACCGATCCTAATGCACCATTGTTCCTGGCCGAAGCCAGGGGAATGCGTGCTTATTACAACCTGCTTTGCCTCGATTTATTTGGCATAGCATTTCAAAAAGATGACCCCCAGACCAACTCTGTGATTTTAAGAGGTAATGATGCCATAGAATATATTAAATCGGAACTACTGGCTATTGAACCTTTGCTGAGAGATGATACAGGCCCCGGCAGAATTACCAAACAGGCAGTATGGGGATTACTCGCGAAGCTGCACCTGCAGGCTGCTGTATACCGCGATATTTATGCCTCTTCTTTCAGCTTTACCGCCGATGATATGGACAAGGTAATTCAATACTGCGACCAGATCATCAATTCAGGGAAATTTGCATTGTCGCCCGAATATTTTGAAATATTTGATGATGCCAACCATACCAATAAAGAGTTGATTTTTGCAATTGACCAGCGGGCAGACCTGAATGGGCACAACCGGATGGCATATTTTTCTCTTTCCGGTGACCAGTTTCCCCTGGCTGCATACCCCGGAGCTAATGGAACAGACGGACCGGGCATTACCTCTGATTTTTATCAAACCTGGGAACAGGCCTATGCACCCAACGACCCGGCCGATATGGATGGACGATTCCTTAAAAGAAACCTGGATACTACGATTACCTGTATTCCGGGTAACAATTTTCATATAGACCGCGGTATATTAAGGGGTCAGCAGTATGGATTGATAAGAACAGGAGGTGCGTTTGAAACATGCCCCAATGGAGATATGAAAGTGGGCAAGTTGTACAATAATACCCGCAACAGGCCCGACCTGCCGGTTTTCTTTACCGAGGAAATCAACTTTTCAGACTTCAGCAATTATAACAATGGCTACCGGGTAGAAAAATATGAATTCAGCCGCGGTTCTGTAAGCGGCAGAAATTTTGGAGAACACGATATTGTTATTTTACGGCTGGCTGATGTTTACCTGATGCGTGCCGAGGCCCAATTGCGTAAGAGCGCAGGTAACGAAGCCGCGGCGCTCAGTGATGTAAATACTATTCGTGCGGCCAGAACGGCAAGAATAGTTCCTCCCCCTTTAACAGAAATGAACTTAGATTTGTTATACCGTGAAAGAGGGTTTGAGCTGTACTGGGAAAACGTTCGTCGTACCGATATGATCCGTTTTGGAAAATACGAAAGCACATGGACGGAAAAAACCAATTCAGATCCGAAGAAAAGGATATTCCCGATCCCGCAAAACGCCATTGACGGGGCATCGAACCTGCCGGGATACCTGGAGCAGAACGACAGCTATTAAAATGTTTTAATTAAGAATAGTTCCAGTCCGGAGATTGAACGCCTATGCGCGGATTGATCTCCGGATTTTTTTTAGCTTACCTTTGCGCATTCATTTCTTTTCGCACTTTGTATGAACCTAAACTCAACTTCAAATCAGTAATTATGAACTGGAATGTGCTCACCACCGAAGCTCAGTTAACTGAGCTGCTCGAAAAATCAAAGGCAAGGCCACAATTAATCTATAAACATTCTACCCGCTGCGGTACCAGCACCATGATAAAGAACAGGCTGGAACGGTCAGCCATCCCGCCTGCAATAGATTTTCATTTTCTTGACCTCATTGCTTTCCGCACGCTTTCCAACAAGATAGCGGAAGACCTGGGTGTGCGGCACGAATCGCCCCAGGTATTGCTTATTCAAAACAGCGAATGCATATATCACCAAAGTCATTATGCTATTTATATGGAAGATATAGCAGCGCAAAATATGCGTGCCTGATACAGGAGGTGTGAAGTGCCTGCTATCTCACCTCATACCTCATACCTCACACCTCCTCCTAATACCTGTACTGCTCCGCTTTATAAGGGCCTTCTTTGGGTATGCTGAGATATTCAGCCTGCATTGTGGTAAGCTCGTCTAACTCAACACCTATTTTTTTAAGGTGCAGGCGGGCAACTTTTTCATCGAGATGCTTGGGCAGCACATATACTTTGTTTTCGTAGTTTTTATAGTTCGTCCAAAGCTCAATCTGCGCCAGTGTTTGATTGCTGAAAGAATTGCTCATTACAAAGCTGGGATGACCGGTGGCGCAACCTAAGTTTACTAAGCGGCCTTCCGCTAATAAAATAATGTCTTTGCCGCCTATACTATACAGGTCAACCTGCGGCTTAATGGTATCTTTAGTGCTGCCATAGTTTTTATTCAGCCAGGCCACATCAATCTCAATATCAAAATGACCGATATTGCAAACAATGGCTTTGTCTTTCATTAATTTAAAATGTTCGCCTGTTATCAGGTCGCGGCAGCCGCTGGCAGTAACAATAATATCGGCTTCTTTTACCGCGTCTATCATTTTCTTCACTTCATAGCCATCCATAGCAGCCTGCAAAGCACAAATAGGATCAATTTCGGTAACGATCACACGGCAGCCTGCACCCGATAAGGAGGCAGCGGAACCCTTGCCCACATCGCCATAACCACCTACAACAGCCACCTTACCTGCCAGCATTACATCCGTAGCGCGGCGTATAGCATCCACAAGGCTTTCCTTGCATCCGTACTTATTATCAAATTTCGACTTGGTAACAGAGTCGTTTACATTTATGCAAGGAACGGGCAATGTGCCTTTCTGCATTCTTTCATATAAACGGTGAACGCCTGTTGTGGTTTCTTCACTCAGCCCTCTTACATGCTGTATGAGTTCGGGGTATTTATCAAATACAATATTCGTCAGGTCGCCGCCATCATCCAATATCATATTCAGCGGGCGGTCGGCACTGCCAAAAAATAAAGTTTGTTCAATGCACCATTCCGCTTCTTCATTGGTTTGTCCCTTCCATGCGTACACGCCAATGCCTGCTGCCGCTATAGCCGCGGCGGCATGATCCTGTGTTGAAAAAATATTACATGAGCTCCATTTTACTTCCGCACCCAGTTCAATCAATGTTTCTATTAATACCGCGGTTTGAATGGTCATGTGCAGGCAACCTGCTATACGGGCGCCTTTTAAAGGCTGCTGTGCACGGTATTCTTCACGAATGGTCATAAGCCCCGGCATTTCCGCCTCAGCTAATTTAATTTCTTTACGGCCCCATGCGGCAAGGCTGATATCTTTTACCTTATTCGGCAATGAAAAATCAATGGATTTGGAAACGGCTGACATGTGTTGAATGATTTAATAATGTATGAATGAATATGTTTTTTGCTTATGTGCTAATGAATGCTGCAAAACTACACTTATAGAACAGAATATTAGCACATGGCTCATATTTGGGGAAAAAGCATGTTTTTTTTAATTTTAAGGGATATTTATATAGTGTAGCATGAAAAAAACGCAGCAAAAAGAAAAACTGCCTGTACAGGTTCCTTTATTAGATGATAAGGATATCGCCATTTTACGGCTCCTGCAGCAAAACGCCCGGATTACGGTACGGGAAATTTCGGATGCCATACACCTGAGCACCACGCCGGTGCATGAACGGATTAAAAGAATGGAAGAAGCCGGAGTAATCCGCCAGTATGCCACCTTACTCGATCATACCAAAATAAAAAGAGAACTGATCGTAATTTGTTATGTATCGCTCAAACAGCATAATAAAATGGCGGGAGCAAGATTCATTAAAGCCATTCAGGACATGCGGGAAGTGGTGGAATGTTATAATATTTCGGGCGATTTCGATTTTATGCTGAAAGTAATGGTGGAGAATATGAACGCTTATTATGATTTTCACGTAAACAAATTAAGCGAGGCCGAGAATATCGGACACGTTCAGAGTGTTTTTGTGATGGGGATTGTTAAACAAACGCACCAGATGGTGTATTAGAGTGATAAGTGGTGAGTGGTAAGTAGTTGATTGGTGATTGGTTAGTTTATGGTGGTTGATTATTTTGTCCCTGTATTAGCTGATGGCTCACGGCTGGCGGCTGACGGCTGAAAGCCCATAGCAGTTAAAAAGATTTACTTTTATTTCTTCTTTTCTGTAACACAACACAATTCGTTTATTTTTGTTTTATAAGCAGTACAAATTTGCAGCATGAACAACAACAACAGCATCATTCTGGCTATTGCAATTATTGTAGGGGTTCTGGGGGTGTATTTTTTATTCTATTTCCGTGAAACAAGAGGAGCAAAAAAGGAGCGGAAAAAACCCGCTCACGATGCATCGCTGCAGTTGCAGGCCTACGAACGGCTCACCATATTGGCCGAGCGCATCTCCCTGAAAAACCTCATATCAAGATTTTCGCCTGCCCATATGGAGGCTTCGGCTTACCACGTGCTGCTGGTAGAAAGCATTAAGCAGGAATATGAATACAACCTTTCACAACAATTATATGTATCTGCCCAGGCATGGCAGGCGGTAACCAATCTTAAAGAACAGAATATTTTTATTTTACACCGGTTGGCGCACACCCTGCCTGAAACAGCCACAGGTGCGGATTTGAGCAAACGTATCATAGAACTGCTGGATGCCGACCCTAAAACTTCATTACATAGTATTGTGCTGGATGCGTTGCGCTATGAAGCGCGGCAGCTTATGACCGGCGCATGATCATTTGCTTTCTATATAAATTGTTAATAGACCATGCCGGTTACTTATAAAGAAAATAATCACACTATTTTCACGTTCGGCAAACGGGCTGATAAATTTGTTTATTTGTCATTACATTTGTCGCACTTTCAATAATACTATAATATGAGATTATTTTTCCTGCAGCTTGCTCCCGATTCTCTTAATAAAGCGTTAGCCAGCCAGCATGGCATTCCCGAGCCGGGTACCGAAATGAATCTTTGGCAACTGCTCCTGGCGGGCGGCTGGATCATGTTGCCCCTGGCCTTACTATTTGTAATAGCCATATTTTTCTTTTTTGAACGCCTGATCGCTATTCGTAATGCCGGTAAGTTAGACTATAATTTCATGAGCATTATCCGCGACCATATTGTTACAGGCAATGTTACAGCGGCAAGATCGCTGGCACGAAACACATTTAACCCTGTGGCAAGGATGATTGATAAGGGATTGCAGCGTATAGGCAAACCCATTGAAGCCATTGAAAAAAGCATGGAAAATGTAGGAAAGCTGGAAATTTATAAAATGGAACGTAACCTTTCGGTGCTGTCATTAATAGCGGGTATAGCGCCAATGTTTGGCTTTTTGGGAACCATTGTGGGAATGGTACAGTTATTTTACGGCATTTCCGCTACAGGTGAATATACGCTCAACACCATCGCCGGCGGTATTTACACCAAAATGATCACTTCAGCCAGTGGATTGATCATAGGGCTGCTGGCCTATGTAGGATATAATTACCTGAATGCGCAAATTGATAAAAATGTAAACCAGATGGAATCTGCCAGCGCCGAATTTATAGATGTGCTGCAGGAGCCGACTAAATAATTTGAAAATGTGAGAATGTGAAAATAGTGGCGGTCGGCACACGACGAAGGAGTGTCGTCAGACTGCTGTCTGGAAAGTTGATTTTCGCTGATAGCTGATGGCGTGTGAAATATTAAACATGCCGCTTTTAACCGGGTAGCTTAATTTGCCCAACTTACATAACAACAAAGAAGCAATGAATCTGAGAAAAAAATTAAGGGATAGTGCCAGGGTGCATACCGATGCGCTCAACGATATATTGTTTATATTGTTGTTATTCTTTCTTATAGTGTCTACACTGGCTAACCCTAATGTTATAAAAGTTTCGGCCCCCAAAGGAAAGAGCGATACGCAATCGAAGCAAACGGTGGTAATATCCATAGATAAAAACAACCAGGCCTATATTGGCCAAAAAAGAATTTCATTAGATGACCTGGAAAGTGAACTGCAGCTTGTATTGTCCAAAGCTCCCGAAAAACCTTCCGTAGTGGTAAATGCCGACACGGCCGGGCATTGGGGCGATGTATATAAAGTGCTGCAAACCGCTAAAAAACTGGGTGCAACTGCCGTAGCTTCTGTAAGCGCTAATTAGCTTTCGCGGCTTTTACCATACGGTCTTTCCCCTGCATGTCTTTGCGCACAACGGTATGCGCAAATCTTTCCCGGATAAAAATATTTTTTACTGCTTCGCCCATTGTTTCATGAATTTCGGTATAGATGCAGCCATCGGAGTGTAAATGTTGCCCGGCAAAATCGGCTATCGCCGAATAAAAAAGAAGTGGGTTTTTGTCTTCCACAAACAAAGCCGTAAGGGGCTCAAAATCCAGCACGTTTTTATGCATATCTGCTTTATCCTTTTGCGGAATATAAGGCGGGTTGCTCACTATGATGTTGAACTGTGGCAACGCTTTGCATTGCCCGCTATTTAAAAAATCCATGTTCAGTAACTGAACGTTGCATTGCTGGTCCTGAGCGTTTTTACGGGCAACCGCCAGGGCTTTATCACTGATATCTATCGCATATACTTCAGCTCCGGGAATATTTTTTTTCAGGGCAATGGCAATGCAACCGCTGCCCGTGCCTATATCCAATATAACAGGTTTGCCCCCTGCTCCCTGCTCCCTGTAACCTGTAACTTGTAACCTGCTCCCTGCAACCTGCAACCTCTCCCTCTCATCCCTCACCACCCATTCCACCAGTTCTTCCGTTTCAGGGCGGGGGATCAGCACATGCTCATCCACGTATAAAGGCATACCATAAAACCATGCTTCACCCAGCACATATTGCACAGGCCGGTGCTGCAACAGTAATGCGGTATAATAAGTAAGCAGGGCTTCCTGCTCTTCTGGCACGATTTGGTGTTTATACAGCATGCGGTCCATTTTTCCGAACCCGGTAATTTTTTCCATTACCATTGCTGCAATATTCCCCGCTTCCCGGCGGTCGTATATATTACATAATGCATCACAAACAAAACGGCAACCTTCATAAATGGTCATGCGCAAAGATAGGGTGGATGGAAGTTACAAGGTACAAGGCGCAGCACAAGTTGTACCTTGTAACCTCTCTCCCACCCTGCAACCTGAAACCAGTAACCTGCTTCCCCACCCACTGCATTAATGATTCATTAACAAAAAAATTAAACAAACGTTTGATTTATTTATGGATTTAATTTTAACTTCGCCGCCTGATTTCCTTTCCCTGTACTTTACTATTGCTTGCACATTGGATTAACCGGGAATAATACAGGTATGATAAATACTATACCCGGATGATATTTCACTAACGGACAGTATATATAATATATTTATGAGAAAAGGGGTTCCGATATTTTTAACGTGCCTGATCTTTATTTCCTTTCAGTTAAGGGCACAGCAACAAACTGATTCCTTACTGCAGGAGGCCACGCTGGAAAACTGCATTGCGTATGCTGTAGAAAAGCAGGCTGTTGTACAGCAGGCGCAGATAGATGAGGCAATAACGGAAGAAGCTATTAAGAGCAGGCTCTCGGAATGGTTCCCGCAGGTTAATTTCAATTATACTTTCCAGCATAACTTCGAGGTGCAAACCAGTGTTATTGGCGGCAACCCTGTTAAGCTGGGGGTTGATAATACTTCCGGTTTAATGTTTACCCTTAACCAGGCCATCTTTAACCGGGATGTATTGCTGGCAAGCCGCACCCGCGCTGATGTGAGGCAGCAGGCGAAGCAAAATACGGAGAGCGTTAAAATTGATGTGGCAGCCAACGTTTCAAAAGCTTTTTATGATGTGCTTACAACGGAGCAGCAGATTAAGGTGTCGGATGAAAATATTGTTCGCCTGGAACGCAGCTATAAGGATGCCTACAACCAGTACCAGGCAGGCATAACCGATAAAACAGATTATAAGCGGGCGGCTATTGCGCTCAATAATACTACGGCGGCAAAAAGAAGCTACGAGGTATTATTAAAGGCCCGGATAGAAAACCTGAAAGCGCAGATGAACTATCCTGTAGAAGCTTCCCTGCAAATAGTTTATGATAGTACCCGGATGGAAAAGGAAATACTCCTGGATACCATACAGGCTCCGGATTATACAAGACGTATTGAGTACCAGTTATTGAGTACGCAGCAAAAATTGCAGGAAGCGAATGTGCAATACAACAAGTGGAGCTTTTTGCCGCAGCTCTCCGCCAACGGCGCCTATAATCTGAATTACCTCAATAATGATTTCAGTAAATTATATAATCAATCGTATCCTGCCTCGTATGCAGGACTCACACTGTCTTTCCCTATATTCCAGGGAGGGAAGAGAAAGTATGAGATCCGGCAGGCAGAGTGGCAGTTGCGACGAACAAATCTTGACATCATAAACCTGCACAATGCCGTAAACGCGGAATACAATGCCGCATTGGCTAATTATAAAAGTAACTATGCCGGCTATATGGCAACAAAGGAAAATATGGCGCTGGCAAAGGAAGTATATGATATTATTCAGTTACAGTACAAATCCGGTATAAAAACTTATTTAGAAGTAATTACATCGGAAACAGATTTGCGTTCGGCGCAAATCAATTACTATAATGCCTTGTATGAATTGCTGGCCAGTAAAATTGATGTGCAGAAGGCGCTGGGAGAGATTAGATATTAATGTGGAAATATGAAAATGTGAAAAATGTGGAAATCGGCAACCTGTCAGAACTGCAGCGCTGCTTCGGTGTTGAGCATTCCTCACAGGGTTACTATCGCAAGTTTTATTTGGTTTCTGAAATTTGGCTTCCTTCGGATTTCGAAATTCAGGCTTCAATTTTTTTAATTTTTTAAAATATAATTTAAAGCTCAATGATATATAAATCTGTTTTAGCTTATTCCACGATCAGCGTTTCCTTATTCATGATGTCGTGCGGCGCAGGACAGCAACAAAAGCAGCAGGGGCCTCCGCCTGCAGTACCCGTAGCCGTTACGGAAGCCAGGGTTAGTGATGCAGTGTACTACGATGAGTACCCCGGTATTGTTACCGCGCTTAACTATGTAGAGCTGCGGCCCCAGGTAAGCGGCTATATTACCGGTATCTACTTTAAGGATGGCGACAGGGTTAAAAAGGGGCAAAGGTTATATACCATAGACCAGCAGGTATACAGTGCTAACGTACAGCAGGCGCAGGCCAATTTGCAGGTGCAGGAAACCAATTTGCTGAAGGCGCAAAAAGATGCAGACCGCTACCATGAATTAGACAGGCAGGATGCCATAGCCAAACAGCAGGTAGATTACGCCGACGCTGCACTGGAAGCCGCTAAAAAGCAGGTGGAAGCGGCCCGGGCAAACGTGAATGCCGTACAATCCAATGTGCATTTTGCTACTATCTCCGCTCCTTTTGATGGTACAATCGGGATCTCGCAGGTGAAAACAGGTGCAGCGGTAGTGGCCGGTCAAAGCCTGCTCAACGTGGTGTCTACCGACAATCCGATAGCGGTAGATTTTACCGTGGATCAGAAAGAAATATACCGCTTTTCGCAATTGCAGCAGGATAAAAAGCGCTCCGGCGATTCTACTTTTACCATTGCTTTCGGCAAAGATATATATCCCTACAAAGGCAGCATCAGCTTTATTGACAGGGCGGTGGATGCGCAAACCGGAACTATTAAAGTGCGCCTGGTTTTTCCGAATGACAAAAAATTATTGAAGGCAGGCATGAGCACTACAGTAAAAGTATTGAATACTTCGGCGGAACAGTCGGTGCTGATACCTTATAAGGCGGTAACCGAACAGTTAGGCGAGCACTTTGTATACGTAGTAGGCGACAGCAGTAAAGTAACCCAGCGTAAAATAAATCTGAGCAGGCAGATAGGTGCGGATATTATTGTAAAGGACGGGTTGGAAGCGGGTGAAAAAGTTGTAGTGGAAGGTCTCCAGAACCTGAGAGAAGGCGCGGTGGTGAGCACGGCGACGCCTGGTGGCGGACAGTAATTTAATTTGATGGATTGGCCGACAGCTTACAACTGGCGGCTGATACCCGGTACCTGAATTTTCATTATTAGCAAACAGCATGATAGCAGAAACTTTTATAAAAAGACCGGTAACGGCAATGGTAATATCAATAGTAATTGTATTGGTTGGTATTATTTCCATGATCAATTTACCTGTTGCCCAGTATCCCGATATCTCTCCGCCAACCGTATCTATCTCCGGTAATTTTACGGGGGCCGACGCGCAAACCGTGGAGCAAACCACCACCACTGCCATTGAAACCCAGGTAAATGGCACGCCGGGCATGACCTATATGAGCAGCAACAGCACCAGCAGCGGTCAGAGCAGCATTACGGTGAATTTTGAAGTAGGCACCGATATTAATATTGCCACATTAGATGTGCAGAACAGGGTGAGCGTAGCGGAACCTACGCTGCCGGATGCCGTAAAGCGTTTAGGACTCACCGTTAGAAAGCGAAACCCCAGCATTATGATGGCGCTGGCTTTTTACTCACCCAATGGCTCACACGATTCGAAGTTCGTTGGTAACTATGTGAACCTCTATGTTAAAGATGCCATAACCCGTGTAAAAGGTGTGGGTGATGTTTTTTCACGTGCCGATGAGTTTGGCATGCGCATATGGCTGAACCCCGAAAAGCTTGCTGCGTTAAATATGACACCTGCGGAAGTGAATGCCGCTTTACAGGAGCAGAACCTGCAGGTGGCGGCAGGTACGGTGGGTGGCAATCCGCAGCCGGGTGTGCAGGCCTTTGAATACAGTGTGCTCACCAACAGCCGCCTGAACCGGATGGAAGATTTTGAAAACATTATTGTACGCACACGGCCAAACGATGGCAGCATCGTTTATCTGAAAGATGTGGCAAGGGTGGAACTGGGACGTTTTGATTATGGTATCAGCTCCTTTGCCAACGGCAAGCCTGCGGCCTTCCTGCTCATATACCAGGCGCCGGGCGCCAATGCCATGGATACCTATGAGGGCGTAATGAAAACGCTGGAAGGATTGAGAGCCGGCTTCCCAAAGGATATTGATTTTATTATTCCGTTAGAAACCGTTTCGGTGGTAAAAGCTTCTATCAGCGAGGTGATGTTTACACTGGTGGAAGCCATGATACTGGTAGTGCTGGTGGTATTTTTATTTTTGCAGAACTGGCGTGCCACGCTTATTCCCGTGCTGGCAATCCCGGTTTCCCTCATCGGTACGTTTATTTTATTTGGTCCCCTGGGCTTTACCATCAACACCCTCACCCTGTTTGCCTTTGTACTGGCAATTGGTATTGTGGTAGATGATGCCATTGTGGTGGTGGAAGCGGTGCAGCATAATATTGACCATGAAAAGATGTCGCCCAAAGAAGCTACCCGCAAGGCAATGAAAGATATTTCGGGACCGGTAATTGCCATTGCGCTCATACTGGCAGCGGTATTTATACCGGTAGGTTTTATACCGGGTATTGTAGGAAGATTGTACCAGCAGTTTGCCATTACTATTGCCGTTTCCGTACTTATTTCGGCATTTGTGGCTTTATCGCTTACTCCCGCTTTGTGTACGGTAATGCTGAAGCCCTCCAAGCCTGCGGATGCAAAAAAGAACCTGCTTGAAAAATTCTTTGCATGGTTTAACAGCGTGTTTGGCAGGCTAACAACCGGGTATACCCTTGGCGTGGGTAAATGGATCAAAAGAACGCCTTATGTGCTGGTAATGCTGGCGGTGCTTTTTGTAGGCTTATTCTTTCTTTTTAAAAGTAAGCCAACAGGTTTTATTCCTATTGAAGATGAAGGCCGCCTGCTGGTTACCTATGAAATGCCTGAAGCTGCCTCTACCACACGCAGTGTTGACATGCTGCGCGACATCGCGCAACGGATCCGCCAGATACCGGAAGTAAAAGTGGCCGGTGGGTTAGCCGGACTGAATATCATCAGCTTTTCCACTAAATCTAATGCCGGAACGCTCTTTATCAGTCTTCAACCATGGGATGAAAGAAAGGGCGCAGGGCAGCACGCGCAGGATGTAATGAATAAAATACGTGCTGCAACCGCAGATATTAAAGAAGCCAGGATACTGGTTATCGCACCACCTGCCATTCCGGGCTTAGGCGCCACATCAGGGTTTACATTTGAATTGCAGCAGATCAGCAGCACAGACGACATCAATACCTTCGAAAGGATTTCACGCGACTTCCTGGCCAAAGTAAACCAGCGGCCGGAAATAGCTATGGCCTATACTTTTTTTACCGCACGTACACCCAGCTACCAGGTAGATGTAGACAGGGAGCAGACAAAAAAATTAGGCGTATCCATTTCAGATGTGTATGGCACCTTATCTACTTTCCTCGGAAGCAGTTATATCAATGATTTTAACCTGTATGGAAGGAACTTTCGTGTGATGTCGCAGGCCGACAGCAGCTACAGGAGCTCGCTGAATGGTATTGAGAAATTTTATGTGCGCAACAGCCAGGGAAATATGATACCGCTTGGCTCGCTGATTACTACCAAAACCATTGAAGCACCCGCTGTAATATCGCACTACAATATTTACCGTACCATTGAAATTAATGGTTCGCCGGCACCCGGCTACAGCAGCGGACAGGCTATTGAAGCACTGAAGGAAGTGGCGGAAACGCTACCCTCCGGGTATGGCTACGAATTTTCGGGCATGAGCCGCGAAGAAATAGCGGCGGGCAGCCAGCAGTCGCTCATTTTTGCCATCTCCTTAGTATTTGTGTTCCTTTTCCTGGCGGCTTTGTATGAAAGCTGGTCGGTTCCTTTTTCGGTATTATTTGCCGTGCCTATCGGCGCCTTTGGATCCATACTCACCCTCATATTGCTGCCCGGCTTGTCTAATAATATTTATGCGCAGATTGGCTTAATAACACTGATAGGACTTGCCGCCAAGAACGCGATACTCATCGTGGAGTTCGCGAAGGAGCGGGTAGACCATGGCATTGATGTGGTGCATGCCACTTTACAGGCGGTGAGACTGCGTTTACGCCCCATCGTTATGACCTCGCTGGCATTTATACTGGGTGTGCTGCCGCTGGCCTTTGCCACCGGCGCCGCGGCAGAGAGCCGTAAAACCATTGGGTGGACAGTATTTGGCGGCATGCTGGCCGCCACTACCCTGGCTATATTTGTGGTTCCGGTATTGTTTGTGCTCATCACCAAACTCTCTTACGGAAGGAAGCTCCGGAAGCTGAAAGAACAATCCATGCAGGAAGAAGCTATTGATAAGGCAATAATTGACGGAAGAATAGGATAGGTCTGCTAATTTTTTTCTGCAAAAGCCATCCTCCGGGGTGGCTTTTCCTGTTATATATCCGAGCCCGTATAAGTGCGTGAATGAATCATTAGAATTAGTCGTTTAAGTCCTGAAAATCAAAAGCAATATCAGGGAACTCACCGGAAAACGGGAGGTATTCGTTTTCCGGCGCCCGCCTGACTGAACATCGTTCGGGCGGGGCTTTTTTGGTTACTTTTTCCGCAAAAAGTAACGAAGAAAAAATTGTCTGATAGCAACAATCAATTCCCGGTTACCTTTCGCAAAGCCCATATCCATGAACCCGGCCTGTGTGCCTGATCCTGTAAATTACTTACCATTATAATATTCCCACAGGAGTGCCGATATTTTTTTCGTCATTATCCATGCTTCATTGTTTTCATCCCAGCTTTGGTCTTTATTGTTTTTGGTGAATATGCTGAAGATATAAGGATTCTTTTTCCCGTTTACATACAGCACTTCATTGCGGCTGCCGTTTACAGCGCCGGTTTTATCGGCTGCGAAAACGCCGGCCGGAATTTGCGACAGCGCCTGCTCGTCCCAATACTGCCGGCCCAGTAAGCGAAGCATTCTATCGCTTGCGGCTTTGCTGAATATTTCACCGCGGACGATCTTTTCCATAATGCCGGCTATTTCACGTGGTGATGATTGCCCCCAGCCGTATATGCGCCTGTTTTCTTCCCTGCCTGCTGTTCTGCTGTTTACCCTTGTGGAAGTATAGCCTAAGCTGTCCACGATCCCGTTGATCCTCGTTCCGGAACCGGCAAGTGCCTGTAGCCACAGGCTGGCGCAATTGTCGCTGATGGTGATCATCAGCATCATTATCTTGCTCAGCTCAATGGTAGCGCTGTCTTTAAAACGCGAAAGAATATCATCGCCTTCATCATAAAAAAGCGAATCCCTGTACATGAGCCGCTGGTGGTAGTTCAGTTCACCCGTTTCTATTTTTTGCATGATGCCCAGCAGGATGGGAATCTTAACAATGCTGGCGGTGGGAAATACCGTATCGGCGTTGAAGTATGCCACCTTGTTGTGTTTCAGGTCGTGCACATATATACCCACGGTGCCATTAAAGCCGCTAACGGCGTCGGTTATGCGGTTTTGCAATTTTTTATCAACCCGCTGCGCTTGCGCAGAACAGATGCATACGGTGAGTAAAATGGTTGCGGCAATTCTCATATATGAATGTAATGATTTTTTGGAAAAGCGGTTTTTTGTTTACCCCATGAAACAATGAACCACGGAGGCATGGTGGCACAGAGAAGCACACAGGGGAATGCATGGTTCTCGCAAATACGAAGCCTGAAGCCCAAAGTTCGAAAGGAATACAAAGCACCAGGAGCCAAATAACAAGAACCAAACAGATACAGATGGTTCGTGCCTCACCATGACAAGCAAAATCCGAAGCGGAATGCAACGAAGAGCGCGATGAGAGACGGGAAGAGAAAGAAATATAACCGCCTCCGGCATTGGGAGATTACTTCGACCCTTATGAAAGGTTGATTATCTATACTATAAAATTTAAACCCGAAGCCGGAATTCAAAATCCGTTGAAAAGATTATTTTTATTCCGGCAGCTCAGAATATGAATTAGCCAGCATTAGCCAAAAATGGGGTACAATCATAAAAAATGGATAATTTCGGAAACCATATCCATGCGAACCCTGATAACACCCAATAATCAATCCCTTTAATACTCCGGTTTATAATTTTATTTGAGCGCAGAAGTAAAGCGAACCCTATTGTTAATAACCGCTTGTAAGGGCATAAAACGACTATAAGTATTTGTAAGTTATTAGAAGTATTTGTAAATAAAGTGGGTTGCGTAAAGCAATGAGTTGTGCCTCAGCATTTCCGACTATCCTCCAAGACATCAACAGACGAAAACCATACCCCTTTCTAACGTTTGACAGAAAACACTTGTTTCCCAATTGGGAAATTTGTATCTTTGACGAAAATTGCGAATGAAGTCAAGCTTTGACATTGAATTATTGCCCGAAGCAATTGAGTTTTTAGAGAACCTTGACGACAAAACGAGAGAGAAAATTTATTACAATATCAAGAAAGCTCAATTTGTGAATGACAGTGAACTCTTTAAAAAACTTAATGACTTCATTTGGGAATTTAGGACTCTGTATAACAGCAAGGCTTACCGACTTTTTTCATTTTGGGACACAACAAACCGAAAGGAAACTTTGGTTGTGGCGACACACGGAATTTTGAAAAAGACACAGAAAACACCATCCAAAGAAATTAAGAAAGCGGAAGAAATCAGAAAACAATATTTGGACAACAAGACAAAAAATAAATAATTATGGCAACGAATAAATTTAAAACTGTTTCGCTTGACACAATGATTGACAAACATATTGGCAAACGTGGAACTGAAAAACGTGAGGCGTTTGAAAATGAATTGAGAATTGACTTGTTGGGACAAGCTATTAAACAAGCCAGACAAGAACGTAACCTGACACAAGAACAATTAGGCGACCTTGTTGGAGTACAGAAAGCTCAAATCTCAAAGATTGAAAACAGCGTAAAAAATGCAAGGTTTGAAACCATTCTGAAAGTATTTGACGCTTTGGGTGCGAAAGTGAACTTTAGCGTAGAACTGAACAATAAAAAATTGGCTTACTAACAAATATGCCGAACGCACAACAGGTGCATTGAATAACAGGGGGCGACATGCAAATCATCGGCTACAGTTCGCTATTCAACTTCAGTTTAAGCTTGACGTTAATCATTTAGCTTTTGTGCTTATTATTTTGCATGTTTAGGCGGGCTTGTGTACATTGTTACATTGTGTCGCGCCGGGGTCTGCATTCAATTAATAGGCATAGCTATGCGACCCCGGCGTTAAGATTTTTGTTCTGGTACTGTTTTTGGAGCTAATCGAATGTGTATTAGGTATAACCCGGGAAAAACTTTAAAGCTGCTATTTTATCAAAGTCCATTGCCGGAAAATTACAGGCATAAACCCCGAAAACTTTTTCAATTTTAAAAATAAATGAATAGGTTTGATAACCTTTTCAGTCTGCACCATATATAACCCCAATATTCAACCCGTTTAATATTCCGATTTATAATCTTATTTGAGCGCAGAAGATAGAGGGAATCATATTGTTAATAAACGTTTGTAAGCGCTTAGAAACGACTGTAAGTATTTGTAAGGGATTAAAAATATTTGTAAATGAAAGTGGTTGCGCAAAGTGATGCGTTGTGGTAAATACACGATAAAGAAAAAGATATACCAAAATGATACGATTATTGATTTTAGTATTGGCTCTTCCCATTAATGCTATAGCATGTTCTTGCGGGAATTTTTGGGGTACTGTTACAATAAAAGATTACAATGGCAGTGCATTTATTCTTTCGGGCAAAGCAATAAAAGTAACGATTAACAAAAAAGAAGCGTTTGATAAGCAGAGGCAAATTGAATTTCAGGTTGATGAAATATATAAAGGGGAAATAGAATCGAAGACAGTAATGATTTATACATCGTTGAGTGACGCATCATGTGGGTTATTTGTTAAGGAGAATGAAGAATGGATAATATGGGCCTATTTACAAAATAACGTTATAACAACAAATTTGTGTACACGAAGCAGACAGAAAAAACATGTATCGGAACACGATTTAAAGTTTCTCAAATATTTCAAATCAAATCCGCTGACATATGAATGGAGAAATGAATCAGGTAATTTAATTGCTGTTGGTAAATTGAGAAATAACATGCCGGTTGGACACTGGAGGTATTACTATACCAACGGATATACAGAATCAGAAGCTTTTTATAAAAATGGGAAATATGATGGTAAAAGGATAACATACTATCCTTCGGAAAGTATTGTTACCCGACTGCGAGATGACAAACAGATTCCTGAGAACTCAATTACAGGGTTACAATTACTCAATAAAATCCGGGAAGTTCAAAACTACAAAGACGGCATCAGAGATGGAGAATTTGTTTATTATGCATCCCCTTCAATATACAAGCCTCAAAGAATTGTAAACTATAAAAACGGAGGGCTTGACGGAAAATCAATTGGTTATTATGACAATGGAATTATTTATTACGAACAAACCTATAAAGAAGGAAAGTTAGAAGGGTATGAGAGATTTTATTATCAAAATGGACAATTGAAACAAGAAGGGAAATTTGTTCAGGGCAAGGCAACTGGAGAATTCAAACAATTTAGTGAAACGGGTGAATTAATTAAAACGACAGTTGATAAAAGACCTGATGATAAAGACTGAGATTGCCCTTATGTGTCGTGCCGGGGTCTGCATTCAGGCAATATACATAGCCATGCGACCTAATGCTAAGATTTTGTCCTGATACTGTTCCCGCCGTTGTTGATGTTCGTGTACAGCCATAGCAGACAGGCATCATCAACAACCTATATGCAGGAAGCTTTTCTTATAGATATGTGGGCTATATTTTTATGAACAACCATAAAAAGCGCCCCGACCGGCACCCACAATTTTTACAAGAATCAATCTGGAAATGGAATCACCCGTTAGTGCCTCGTATATACAAAGGTTTAGTGGAATATTAACCCGAGACCAGGTAATCCTGGAGAAGCATTGTAAAGTATTGAGCGATGAAATTGATAAATTTACCCTATCATAAAAGCTCGTGTTATGGAAAAGAATAAGAAAATCCAGGTGCAGGGAACGGAAATAACCATTACTTCCGGTCAATTGGATGATTATATTTCGTTAACGGATATTGCCCGTTACAAGGATACAGCCAATACGGATGATATTATTAAAAACTGGATGCGGAATCGAAATACCATTGAACTGCTGGGTTTCTGGGAAAGCATTTACAACCCCAATTTTAAACCCGTCGAATTCGACGGGTTTAGAAAACAAGCCGGACTAAACAGCTTTGTAATGACCCCCAAAAAATGGATAGAAAGCACAAATGCTACCGGTCTTGTTTCAAAATCCGGAAGATATGGAGGAACATTTGCCCACAAGGATATTGCTTTGGAGTTTGCATCGTGGATTTCCATTGAATTCAAGTTGTATGTTATCAAGGAATTTCAACGGTTAAAAGAAGAGGAAAATAACCAGAGCAAATTAGAGTGGAATTTACAACGGGCCATTTCAAAAATCAATTACCGTATTCATACCGATGCAATAAAAGAAAGCCTGGTACCGAAGGCGGTTACAAAACAACAGGCAGGTATCGTATATGCCAGTGAAGCGGATTTATTAAATGTGGCACTGTTTGGCATAACAGCTAAAGAATGGAGAGACGTTAATCCCGGTAAATCAGGTAATATCCGTGATTACGCAGGTTTAGAGCAATTAGTGGTACTCAGTAATATGGAAAGCATAAATGCTTTATTAATTCAGCAGGAATTATCACAAAGCGAAAGATTGGTTCAACTCAATAAGGTGGCTATCGCCCAAATGCAATCATTAGTGGAAAATAATGCGATGAAAAAATTGAAATAAGTATGCAGACAAATATTCATTATGGAATTCGTGTGCGGTAATAACAGTACGGTATCACCAACAACCTATGTGCAGGAAGCCTTTCCAAAAAAATATAATCCGCCTCCGATGTTGGGAGATTACTTCGACCCTTATAACGTTTATGAAAGGTTGATTATCTGTACTATAAAATTTAAACCCGAAGCCGGAATTCGAAGAGAATACAAAGCACCAAAAACCAAATCACAAGAACCAAATAAAGTTCAAATATTAAATTTTAAATCCGAAGAAAATCCCAACGGTAAACTAAAAACGATAAACCATAAATTGAAAAATCCGAAGCCAAATGCAACCATAAACTATAAATTAAAAAAATCGTATCCCAATCGGTAGTTACTTCGACCCTTAAAAAATTATTACGCATCATTCAGACCAGTTCAGGGTCTCGTAATGACGTTCACACAAAGGCCCGTCTTTGCAAAACACCATGTTGGTTAATATCTTAGATCAATCCGCTAATATTTCAGACCTGTTAACACAACAAAAATGATTAATTTGAGGCGAGCCGGAATGCTCAGAAAAATATTTAGATAATCATGCAATGGCCAATATTCAGTAAACAGTTTCACTCCTTTTTGATATACCGTTTTTTCTGTGCCGCAGGGATAATACTACTGGCCGGCGGGTGTAACACATCTCCACAAACAGATCCCGGGTTTTTCAACGGCACCAGCCTGGATGGATGGTCTGCCTCCGACACCAGCTACTGGTCGGTTCAAGAGGGCGCTATTGCAGGACATTCCGCTCACGAAGTGAAGCGAAATGAATTTCTATGGTCGAACACAGAAGTGACTGATTTTTACCTGAGCGTAGACGTTAAGCTTGAGCCCGATAACGGTAATGCAGGCATCCAGTTTCGCTCAAAAAAGTTCGATGAATCGGGACAGGCAGTAGGCTACCAGGCAGATGTAGGGAAAGATGTGTGGGGAAGGCTTTACCATGAGCATGACCGCACTTATATAGACTGGCCCGACGAGGGTGAAAAGGCTGTACGCCCGGGAGAATGGAACCACTACGAAATACTGGCATCGGGCAACCGGATATGGACGGCTGTCAACGGCGTTCTGTCCGTTGCGGTAGAAGATCCCTTCGGTGAAAAAAAAGGACGGATCGCGGTACAAATACATAGCGGTCCTCCCATAACAGTGCACTACCGCTTTAATAAGCTGGTGCATCATCCCAAAATAGAATTGGCTGGTTTTAATGAAAAGCAATTGGAAGAAAAGCTGCGAACGCCTTTGAACCTTCCGGACGGAAAAGCATTGGGCAGCCGGAAATTAGAACTTAAAAATAATGATGTGGTGGTTTTTACAGGGGGCGCCAATATGGCCAACTTTCGCAAGAGCGGTTACTTAGAAACCTTATTGATCGCTGCCAACCCCGGCAAAGCCCTGCATTTCCGTAACATGGCCTGGGAAGGAGATGTAGCGGCAGAGCAATACCGCGAAACAGGCTTTGGGGGATGGGAAAGCAACTTGGACAGTGTTCATTGCGATGTGTTATTTGTTCAGTTCGGTCAAATGGAATCTATACAGGGAGAAGATTCCCTGCCGGGCTTTATCAGCGATTACAAACGCCTGCTGGATAGCGCCCGTAAAGACGTCAGGAAGATCGTTGTTGTGTCTCCTGTTCCATTCGAAGCCAAAGCGCTTAAATTATCCGGGGAACGGGCAGAGAGTATACCTGTAGTTCAGGCGCCTGTAGATAAATACGCCATGGCCATTAAACAGATGGCTGAAGAGGAAGGTTATGTGTATGTAGATTTATTTCGCCGGATGAGAGTACCCGGTCTGCAGGAACACTATACCACAGATGGTATACAGCTTACTGCAAAGGCGCAGCAACTGGCGGCAACGTTTATTATGAAGGAACTGAATTTGCCTTCTGTTTACAAAGCCGCTTATGAGCCTTTGCGCAAACGGGTGCAGGATATGAACAGTTTATGGTTCCAGTACTGGAGGGCAGGTAACTGGGCATTTATTTACGGCAGTGAACTGGTGCAACCCTTCAGCCGCGACTGGAAGGACAGGAACCACAGGATACTGCCGGAAGAAAGAACCGCGCTGGAATCGTATCTCGAAAAAGCGGAGCAGCGTATCCGGGAGGAAAGCGACAAATTATAACGCAAAAGCATACATGAATTATATTGCTGAAACAACCCGGTTAAAAAACAACCGGGTGCTGTATCCCCACATTGCAACGCTGTTATTGCTGGCTGCAATAATTGGCACCGGCTCCTGCAAACAGCCGGGGCAGGCTCCCGTGCCCGGTAAACAGCAAGCTGCGGAAATACCGGATCCTGTACCACCACAAAATATCATGTCGGTAGCGCCGTCGGAAACAGACAATTCGGTTGAAGCGGAGCTGGCGTCTTTTAAAGTTGCCGATGGTTACAAAATAGAATTATACGCATCAGAATCACTGGGTATCGCCAACCCGGTAGCGATGCGCTGGGATGAACGCGGCAGGCTTTGGGTTTTGTGTACTACCACCTATCCCCACCCGGAATTGGGGAAAAAACCAAACGACAAGCTTTTTATTCTTGAAGACAGGAACAACGATGGAATAGCGGACACTTCAAGCGTGTTTGCCGACAGCCTGAACATTCCACTTGGCTTTGAGCTCGGCCATGGCGGCGTATATATGGGGCAACAAACCGAGCTGATATTTCTTGAAGACACCGATAATGATGGGAAAGCCGACAAGCGGTCGGTGATCTTTTCCGGGTTCGGCACGGGCGATCTCCACCAAACGATCAATTCATTTACCTGGAGTCCGGGCGGCGATCTGTTTTTTTCGCAGGGTCATAATATCTACAGCCGTATTGAAACGCCCTGGGGAATAAAACGACAGAACCGGGCAGGGATATGGCGATACCGTCCGTATACAGGTAAGTTAGATAATTTCTTCGACTGGTCTACCGCGAGTGTTAACCCCTGGGGAATGAATTTTGACGATTGGGGCAATATGTTTCACAAAGCCAATGATCCACCGCTGTATTATTCGGTTCCGGGATTGATTGAAAACTCCAAACGTACTTACCTGCCGGAAATAGGGAGCCTTGAGATCAAAGGCTCGGGCCTGGCGATCGTTCGTACCGGGCATATGCCCAAAGATCTGCAGGGAGATTTTATAATGGCCGGCTATTACAATAACCGGGTAGAGCGCATGAAGGTAAGTGACGATGCTTCAGGATTCAAAGCCCGGCTTGTTGAACCGCTGGTCATATCCGCCAACAGGAGCTTTCGCCCGGTAGAAGTGCATGTGGGCCCCGACGGGGCCATTTATGTATTGGATTGGTATGATCCGATCATCGGTCATTACCAGGCATCTTTACGGCATCCCGACAGAGACAAGCTGCGTGGCCGAATCTGGCGCATTACAGCCAAAGGCAGGCCGCTTATGAAACAGCCGCAACTGGCAAATCAGCCTGTTGCCGAACTGCTTAACCATCTGAAGTCACGCGAATTTTGGGTACGCTACCAGGTAAAACGACTACTTGCCGCTGCCCCAAAGGATACGGTTATTGCTGCAGTAAATGCATGGATCCAAAAGCTTGATCCGAACGATATCGCATATGAGCATCACCTGGTGGAAGCAGCGGGTGTGCTCGAAAGTCACGATACAGTAAATGAAAGCCTCGTTACCCGTTTGATGAAGGGGAAACAACCCGGCGCAAGAGCCTATGCGGCGCAGGTGATTTCAAAATGGTACGACCGTATGGCAGATCCGTTGCATGCGCTTCGCCTGTTGATAAACGATAGTAACCCACGGGTAAGGCTACACGCACTGGTAGCTTTAAGTTATATAAAGGAAGAGCAGTCCATAGCGATAGCCGCTGAAATATTCGACCATCCCACAGACAGGTTCATTCATTATGCGTGGGAGAAAACAGTATACGCGCTGCATCCTGTATGGGAAAAAGCTTTGCGCGAAGGAAATATACGTTTCCGCAAACCCGCTCACCTGGCCCACGTAATCGCCGGTGACCCGCCGGCCTGGTTTCCTGCAAACCGGCTTACCCAACTGATAGCGTTAAAAGAGGTACCTGCAACAGAAAAAACAGGCTTGTTGCTGGCATTGGCGCAGGCAGACAACGGTGCTTATGTAAACGATGTGATCCAACGCGGAACCGAATTAAAAGACGCGGTGCTGCTTGACAAATTATCTGCGCTCGGCCCGCAGCCGCTTTCAGATAAAGCTGCAGGTTATTTAACGGAACTGTTGAGTCCGGCGAATGCAGCACCCCTTAAATTAGCTGTAATGAAACTGGTGAGGCACTGGCAGATCAAACAGGCGGGTGCTACGGTGGGTCAGCTTGTGCAAAACAAATCGCAGGACAGTAAAATACGGGCTGCAGCCATACAGGCATTCGCGCAATTGGAAGGGGTCAGCGCTGTGCCGTTGTTAAAAACACAGGTGAGTACCGGGGATAGTCCCCGCGAAATAAAGCTGGCAGCGCTTAAAAGCCTGAGTGCGCTGGATTTAAAACTGGCAACCGGTCTGACGGTTGATGAAATACAGCGCTCAGCAAAAACGGTTGAAGAAATGCTGGAGATCATCTCACCTGTTATAGAACAACAGGGAGGTGTTGCATTGATCACAAGCCAGGTAAAAGAACAAACCATTTCTGCTGAAGCTGCCAGGCTTATGCTGGAAGCATTGGCCAATAGGGGAACGGAAGCGCCGGGTTTGCGCGCCCAGTTAAATGCAATTGCAGGAAGAATCTCTACCGTTCCTGCCGGTTACGATAGTGATTATATAAGTCAATTGATAAAATCAGTGAAGGAAAGGGGTGATGCATCACGGGGAGAGCAGTTGTACCTGCGCCTTTCCTCCTGCGCTTCCTGTCATACCATTAATGGCAAAGGCGGGCATATCGGCCCCAATCTTTCCGCGCTGGGCAGGGGCTTGTCGCCGGAGGAAATAGCCATTGAAGTATTGTGGCCCTCGCAAAACATTAAAGAAGGGTATAGCCGCGTAACGGCAGAAACAGCGACCGGGGAGATCATACAGGGGATCAAACTGGCTGAAGATGCGGACAATATCCAGATTAAAACGGCCACCAGCGGAAATGTGAGTGTCAGTAAAAAGTCGCTGAAACATTTTGAGGAAGAGGGTTCCTTAATGCCCGCTGGTTTGTTGGATGGCGTCGGAAAGGAAGAACTGGCAGATCTTATCAAATATTTGAGCATGCTGGGGCGGGAGAATAAATAGTGTTACGGCAAATGATTTGGGAACAGTATACTGCACTTAAAAAAAATCATTATTGCCTATTGTTAAATTAATTACCACTCTTGAATGGTGCGAATACCCATTACAAGCAATAGCCAATAGCCGGCCAAGCAGTTTCCTGCAATTTGCTTATTACGTAAACTTTATTTAATTTTACACGTAACAAATTTTGAGATAATGAACACTAAATTAACATTAAACCTGAGCAAGCGCATAATTGAGAGTGCAAAGGATTATGCAAAAAGCCATAAAGTAAGTTTATCTCAATTAATTGAGAACTACTTGAACTCTTTAACTAAAAAAGAAGAAAAAGAAATTAAGGTAAGCCCTTTAGTTGAGAGTTTAACCGGAGTTATACCAAAGGAAGAGGAAACAGAATACAAGAAAGACTATTATGATTATCTGAACAAAAAATACTCATAATGGAAAAGCTTTTTGTTGACACTAACATAGTATTGGATTTACTTCAAAAACGCGAAGAGTTTTATGGAGAAGCTCAGGAACTTTTTACTCTTGCAGACAAGAAGAAAGTAAAACTTTATATTTCTTCGTTAACTATAGCAAACACTCATTATTTATTATCAAGACACTACAATTCCAATGATGCCCGAAAAATTTTGGCAAAGTTTAAAGTGTTGGTTGAGATTTTATCTTTAGATCACAAAATCATTGATTTAGCTTTAGCCTCTGACTTAAAAGATTTTGAAGATGCTATTCAGTACTATACTGCTCTTGAAAACAATATGGATTTAATAATAACACGAAATAAAAGAGATTTTAAAAAACAAAGTATTCCAATTTTAACAGCGAAAGAATACATAAACAGAAAATAGCGAAGCCGTTTAACAATCAGGTTGGTAAAAACGCGAACAGACACGAAGAGTTATATGCAACTACGGCGAAATACTTGCAAACACTGCTATTTTGGGTGCTATTCCAAATGAATAACCCGCTTCACATTTATTTGCGTTAAAAAATATTCATCGTGCGAAACAACGATGAGCGTGCCCTGGTAATCGTTAATGGCCGCCGTTAGTATTTCAATGTTCTGAATATCTAAGTTGTTAGTGGGTTCATCTA
>CAYVEI010000003.1:0-56687 GCA_964450515.1 uncultured Terrimonas sp.
CAACCGCAAGACGGGGAAAATGCCGGAACAGGGAAATGTCAATATCTTTAAACTCCACATCTGCGTTCACATTTTTATTGATCTCCGTTTTGGCAATCTCCATGATTTTGCCTTTAAATGTAAACGGAAGAATAAAAGCGATAAGGATAAGCACAATCAGAACAATGCCTGCTATTTTTGCAATTTTTTTTAACATAACTTGTTTCCTGTCTTTTTAAATACGTTCACGCCCGAAAATAACTATTTATATTTCAGGCTGTTTTAAAATTTACAAATATGACGCCAGAAAGATATCAGCGGCTGCTTCAGGTGCTCAATAAACGTCAAAATAATCTTGCTGTTGTGCTGGAAAACGTTTTTGACCCGCATAATATTTCTGCTGTAATGCGCAGTTGCGATGCGGTGGGCATACAGGACATTTATGTGCTGAATAGTAAAATACCAAGGCATAAAAAATGGGGAGCGAAAAGTTCATCCAGTGCGTCCAAATGGCTCAGCGTACACCAGTTTGCCGATGTGCAAACCTGTTTTGATGAGCTGAGAAAGCGCTATGATAAAATATTAACTACGCATTTGAGCAGCGATGCGGCAGGAATATACGACATAGATTTTACACAATCCCTTGCATTGGTATTTGGTAATGAGCACGATGGCGTAAGCGAAGAAATAAGGGTGTTGGCAGACGGTAATTTTATTATTCCGCAGGCTGGCATTATAAAATCCTTAAATATTTCAGTGGCCTGTGCGGTTACCATTTATGAAGCCTACAGGCAAAAGTGCAGGGCCGGTCATTATGATCAGCAGTCTTTACCGGAGCCCCGGTTTAATACTTTATTAAAGGAATGGGGTGTAATGCCGGGGGAGATAGGGAAGAATACTGAGATGTAGAAAAGAAAATTACACCGGAGGTAACGGCAGATGCATTAAGCAAAAAGAAAAAAGCAACAGAAAATGGAAAAAAGATTAAGGTTATGAAGGGGATTAGTTTAATCCGTGGCGCTTTGCGCCACACCATTTTCTGTTGCCTGATGTTGCAATGCTTTAAACGGACGGTTAAAACACATTGCCGGTCTTCGCTTAGGATGTTGGATCGGGTGCTTTTGGTTAAGCGTGGTTTTTTACAGGATAAGGTAAGTGTTCATCACGGATATCGGATCTGTTTGGATACTTGGATTCAGGATACCGGATTCAGATATTGGATAGGGATCATTGGATTTGTTACACAAAGAAACATCACTTCAGGTTGCTAAAAAATAGTGCTTGATACCATTGATCGGTCATTCTTCTTCTACAGCAGCGGATAATTACGATGCAATGCCGTTAAGGCTTTCCCCTTAAACTGCTGTATGCTGCATAATTTCATGCATAAATGTATAGGGTACAGTTATTTTCACATATGCCGCAAATGAGGTCTGTGCGTATTTTCATCATGCTCCGGTAAATCTACGTGAAACAACCATACACTCAATAACAGCTACAGCCTGCTAAAAATAGCTGCATTTTACTTTTAATTGATGTAGGATAACGGGAAAGCGCCGGGAACCCAATCACAAATCAAAATATATCTCAATTCCGAAAAAGATAATGCACCCTCAGGCGTTAACCTATCCCCGGGTTTTAAGCACCTGCCTTACTGATTTTGCAACAGGTTCTTATACAGTTTCCCGTTTTTAATGATCACCAGGAATTTTTTTTCAGGGTCAGCAACCAATGACATATCCTGTAAGGGGTTGCCGTCTACCAATAGCAGGTCGGCAAGCGCGCCTTTTTCAATTACGCCTAATTTACCTGGATACGGGCTTCTTAAACCGGAGAGCTGAAGAAGCCGGGCATTGTCGTGGGTGATCATTTTAAGGATCTCAGCATTGGTAAACCATTTCTGCAAATGGAGGATGTAGGCGTTTTGCTGATCATTTAAATCGGGCTCAAAAAGAAAGTCGGTACCCCAGGCTAATTTCACTTTATAGCGTTTCGCTAAAGACCACACTTTTTCCTGACCTTCCAATACAATTTTACGTTTTTGCTTCCTGAGCTCAGCCATATCCGGTGTGGTATCTCTCAGGTTTTGAAGGCTCAGCCAGATTTTTTTCTGAGCCATTAACTGCAAAGTTTTTTCATCCAGGAGTTGCCCATGTTCTATGCATTTCACCCCGGCTTCAATAGCACGTAGCACAGCTCTTGGCGTGTACGCATGTACCATTACGTAAGTGCCCCAATCTTCTGCGGCCGCTACAGCCGCTTTCATCTCATCTAACGTATATTGTGTTACATCTACCGGGTCATATGCAGATGAAGTGCCGCCACCTGCCATCAGCTTTATCTGGCTTGCTCCAAACCGCAGGTTTTCCCGCACGGCGGTTAATACTTCATCGCGGCCATCGGCTATAAAAGTAGCATTGAGTTTTTCAGCCCTGGATGGTTCTCCGAAAAATCGCCGCGACCGCTCATCAGGCGTCCTGAAATCTCCATGCCCCGACGTCTGGCTAATAGTAGCACCGGAGGGCCATATCCTGGGCCCTTTAATCTTTTCAGCGTCAATAGCTGCTTTTAGTGGAAACACCGGACCTCCTGCATCTCTTACACTGGTGAATCCTCTCATCAGCATTTTTTCCGCTGAAACACTCACCTTTTCCATTAATGCTTTTTCTGAAAAACCGGGAGACATCATCTCCTCCATGGTAAGCGCGCCGAAGGTCATGTGTACATGCACATCAATCAGCCCGGGCATGAGGGTCTTTCCATCACCATTTATTTTTAGCACATGCTGCTCCACAGCAATAGGAGCAGCGCTGATTTTTTGGATAGTATCTTTTGAAATCAATACGTGAACAGGTGGCGTAAGTACCTGCGACTTCCCGTCAAATACGCGGACATTCTCCAGTAATATCTGCTCCCGGTTAATTTGCTGTGCCCATGCCGGTAGCGCAGCCTCCGTTAAAAGTAGCAACGTTGAAAAAATTAATGCCCGCATTGGTATATTTTTTAATGATAAAATAGCTGAACGTATTTATTTGTACAGTTTATCACAATAAGCAATTCAATCATCAGCTTTATGCACAAATACGGATACTTTCGGTAAAATAAAGATGAAAACATATGTCAAAAGTTAGCGATTTTGGCTGACAATAACTAACGCGCAAATAAATAACATCCAAAAGACAGAAGCAACCGAAATCTTTTTTTACTTATCTTGGGCTACATGCTCAAATGAATTGGCTGACACAAGACAAATCAACAAAGGATAACGCATTTCTGAGCATAAGCTTACCTGATGAAAATAATCAGCATCCTGCTAACGTTAATTCGATCATTTTTAATGTAAAAAACCCTCAGATGGAAAATGACCCACTTTTTAAATTCAGGCAGCCATTAGTGACGGCCGCAGGTATTATATTGGGATTCGTTTTAAGTTTTGTTGCTGCATTGGTTAAGCGCGACAGCAAAAATGAAGGGATGGTGCTGCTGGTTATATTTTCTATCCTGGTGGGTATCGTATTGCTGATTGTTGCTTTATACCGGATATTAAATAACAGGTATGACCAGGATCAGGCAAACGCATATTATAGAAAAACATTAAAGATTTTTCTTACCGGGGTAATTCTCTCATTTTTCGGCGGGGTACTAAAAATGATACACACGCTATTCATTGCCGGATAGTGAAATTTAGATCTACCGGGTTACAGCAAAACAGGCCAATAATAAATTTGTCTTAAAGCAAAAGACCTTCATTGCTGAAGGTCCTTACTGATTATAAATAGCCCCAAAACTAACTTAATTATTATTCCCTGCATTCCGGTTTGCCCTGCCGCCCTGTCCAAACTGGCCCCGCATTTCTTGTATGGGCTTCACATCATATCCCTTAGGGATTTCAAAAACCTTATCATCTATAGTCGGGTCAAGCTCTGCTTTGGTTACTTCCATACTCATTTCAAAGCCATTCGGTCGTTTCACCTCGTATCCCATCACAAAACCGTCAATTTTATCTAATCCTGCAATGCCAAAACCGCCACTTCCCTGCCCGCGCATTCCCCTGCCAAAACCGCCACCGCCGGTATTGCCCGCCACAGGATAGCCGGGAGACATTTTAAAATCGGGTGTGTACCATACAACGGCTTCAGTTATTGCACCCTGCCTGTTTTTTGTTTGTATAATTGCTTTTTTGCAGGTATATCCCGCAATTTTTTTGGTTTCACTGGTATTAATGATCCTGGCTTCCGGTGCTTCGGTATTATTCTGGTTGTTTGCCTGCTGTTCGCGTGCCTGCCTTACCGAATCCATACGCTGCCGCATGGCCGCTTCATCTGCTTCGGTACTGTAAAAGCCGGTTTTACGTCCCATAGCTTCCGTAAGCGTAGTGGTCTTTTTATTCTTTTTGTCAATGATCACCGTAGTATTTCCAAAATCGCTTTCATTATAGGTCTTGATCATATCGCCTTTAAAGTACACTGTGCTTTTGCTTTCCATGCCTCCGGCTGCGCCAAAGCCGGTATTACCATCCTCATCTCCCCCGGCGTTCCTGTTTACATTTTGAGGAAAAGTGATGGACGTTTTGGATTTTACAATGGCACGCTCAACTGTTTTTTGCTGTGCAAAGCCTGTAATGGCATAAACTGTAAATAAAGCTAAAGCTACTGTTGCCCTTTTCATACGAAAAGATTGTAGATCAAAGCTACGACCTAAATGCTGCCGGCTTTGTTTTGCAAGGTTAAATAAGGTTAATAAGTTTCGAAAAAGCATACGGAGCCGCCCACCCATTCCTTGTCTATATTGTATCGTACGCCAATCATCTTTCCCTTGCTCAGGCGCGCCAGGTTAATAGCTGCATGCGGGCGGGCATCGCCATCGGGCCACAGGTACATTAACCTTATTTCGGCTTTGGCAGGTATATCCGGAGTTTGAATAATATCTGCGTATTTTACTTTGCGTTGCAGTATCCAGTTTTCGGGATCCTTTATTTTGGCGAGATCCGGCGGCTCAATATCTATGATCACCCCCTGTCCTGCAAAAGAAAACAATGGCTTTAAAACATAGTTCTCCAAATCCTGCGGTATTTGCTTAACCTCGTTTAAAAAATAGGTTTTGGGCACATAAGGATGCTGAATAAAAGGCAGGGTGAATTTGCTGATGCGGTAAAACCAGTTGGGATGAGGGATCCATTCCACATCCCATTCCTTTGTAATATCTATGCTGTTCAGGCCGGATTGCGATTTCAGGTCATCGAAAATTACGCGGTTGTATATTCTTTTGATCAGCGTTTTTTTACCATTGTTCAGGTAGAATAATTTTTGTCCTTCGGCTATCAGTTCCGTTATACAAACGGGCCGAATACCGGTATAATCCTGTGTACAGTAAAAGTCTATTTTTGTTTTTTGCTCATGGGGCTTTATTTCAAGCAGCACTACATTTTCGGGGGCATGGTTACCCAGCAGCAGTTTTTTAAGCATGGCCAAATAGCTGAACTGGTTGTACCCGTTTAAATAGTAACTGTAATTTTCGGGTATGTGAAAATGTTTCTTTACTATTTCGGGGTAGTAAGCCTGGAAGCCAAACAGGGTAGGGAAGCCCTGCATTTCTATAAGCTGGGGCTCCAGTTCATGGTTTTCATTAATGCAAACGCCAAAATCAAAAGCGATCATGTGGCTTTGCGGCGTTTCAGCGGGCAAGTATTCATTTTGGGGGATAGCCCTTTCCGTTATGCTTTTAAATCCGGGAGTTGTAATAATATCTATGATGCTTTCACAGGCGGCTAACATTTTTTGTGTAAAGGCCTTATCTGCAAATACAGGAGTTTCGGCTACTCTGAATGTAATAGCGCCGGGGTGGAGGCTATCCAGGTCGTTTAAAAATGTTTGATACCGGCCCGGGGTAAATGCTTCGTTGAATGCTTTTCGTAAGTGGGGTACCATGGCTGATAAGTTTACAGGCAAGGTAAATATTATATATTATACTTCCGCTGTTTGTAAATGCGCTACGGCCTGGTTAAGAAAATTCGGGAGCACATGCGAATAGGTCCACAGTATTTTATCCGGGTCGTTTAACTGTTCGATCATGGATGCCCATTTGGCTTCGCCGTATGTTGCTATTACGCTGTTTTTCTTATCCTCCCGCTGCAGGTACATGCTCATGCCTATGGCATCGGCTTCGGGATGAAACTGGGTGCCGATCATATATTCATTGAAACGAATGCTCATGATGGCTCTTTCTAAGGGCACATGCGGTCTTTCTTTTTCTATACAAAGCACAACAGCGCCCATTTTTTCAAGGCGGTTGTAATTGGGGGCGATCACCTGGTAGTCGCGGCTGTCAACAGCGTAGAAGGGATCGTTCAATCCATCAAAAATAGCTTCTTCTTTTCCTTCATCCAGCAAATGAACAGGGAAAACACCGAATGCGGTTGATCTTCGTTTACTCACCTCTGCAAGCCGGTAATGGCGGCAGATGAGCTGGTAGGAATGGCAGATGAAAAAAACATATTTTTTTTGCAGGTTGCCGGGATTATTGTTCCATGTTTCTACCTGGTTCAGCCAGCGAAAATAAACGTTCTCCCAGTTGCTGCCTTTGCTTTCTAAGGGGCTTCCGGGTCCGCCGCTGGAAATATAAATATCATAAGAGGTATCGGGTACTTCTAATTGCCGGCGAACATCAAATTCATCCCATTCCATATCAAGGAAATTAGCTTCACCATATTGGTTCAATATTTCCCTGATGCATCGCATGCCCTGGTTAGCTACGCCTTCATACAGATCAAGTATGGCAACCCTCACGGGCTTCTTTTCCACGAATTTCATCATGCAAATGTAATATTTTTTGAATTTCCCGCTTTAGTCAGATGTAACCTTGTCATACTATTAGGGTGAAAATATTTCCATGATCATGCGATTAGGGTGAAAATATGCCGATTTGAACACGAAAGCTTAAATATGGCCAAACCTGCTACCGATCTACTGGGAGATATTGAGGTGGATGTTGAAAAATCTAAAAGAAAGAAGTTAAAGAAGACAATTATTAAACTAATAGTGTTTGCCATGGTTATGGCAACTTTGCAAATGGTTTTTCTGAAGTTTGGACATCAGTACTATCGCAGAACAGCATTTTTCCTAATGAAAGAAGCAAAAAGATTGTGTTTAATGACGGTAAGGGAGAGTTGTACCTGTTGGGTAAGCCGTTTGCGTACTTCCTTTTCTGCCATTCCGGGATAGGCGGTTCTTACACCTTACAACCCTATACCTTACGCCTTATACTCTACAACCTAAGCTGATAGCCCATGGCTCTGAAAGCTAATCCCCCTTCACCATACCAGCTTCGCAATCCTCCCATCTTTGCCCGCAAGAAATACCATTTTCCCGTTCTTCGCTTTGTGGCATACATGAAAACCTTCACTGCTGATCAGTTTCCAGCGCATGCCGCCGTTTTCAGATACGTCAACACCGGTTGTGCCGCAGGTGATCAGTCTTTTTTTAGTGATGAATTCAACACAACTGCGGTATCCCCCTGGCGGTATTTCGGGCGTTTGCCAGGTATTGCCGCCATCTTTGCTTACCGCGCAATTTTGTGCCCTAACAGTATCTGCACTAAAATCACCACCTACTACTACCAGGTGTTTCGCAGGCTTTTGTTTCCTGTTGTTATATACGGCTATGGAATTGGCGCCGGTTGTTTCCCTGCCCTGTAGCAAAGGGAGATCAATTGTTTGGTTACGTATAAATAATCTCGATACCCTTCCGCCGGTTACAAAACAGGCTTCCTGTTTGGAGAGCGAACGTATATTGGTACCGCTGGCGGCAAACAGCGCTTCTCCCTGCTGGGCCACCGGGTAGTTTTCATCCGGCAAGCCCTGCCAGGTATCGCCTCCATCAAAAGTTCTGGCAATAAATAGCTTTTCCTCCAGCGGGTCGCCAATTACAATACCGCTTTGCTCATTCCAGAACGCCATGGCATCTAAGAACATGCCTTTACGCCGGTCTTCAAAAACCACTTTCCAGCTATTGCCGCCATCATTCGTTTTTAAAATATAAGCCGGGTCTGCAATGGCCATAATAATAGCGGTGGCTGCATCAAAAGCTTCTATAGCTCTAAAGTCGGCTTTTTCAAATCCCTTCACCTGCATCCATTTCCAGGTGTTGCCGCTGTCGGCAGACCTTCCAACGGTTCCATTGGTTCCGCTTGCCCATATTACTTTATCATTCACCACGCTCAGTCCTCTTATGGAAATAGCGGTTCCGCTTTGCAGCATTTCTATGTGCTGGGCAATAAGCGAAGAAGGCATCATACAAAAAATAAAAAAAACAACGGGAAGTATAACGCGCATATTCGCTTGTTTTTAATTCAAAATAAGCATATTAAGCCGGAATTGTTTGCCGCTGTGGTAAAGATCATCTTTTTTAATCAATCAATTTTTTATCTTGCAGTTACACATGAAAAAGTATGAAGATGAATACCGGCACAAAGGCCTGCGCCGCAAACTAATTGCTGCTTTGCAAAAAAAGGGCATTTCAGATCAAAAGGTACTGGATGCCATGAATAATATTCCCCGGCATTTTTTTATGGACCTGGCTTTTGACCAGATTGCTTATGAAGACAGGGCTTTTCCTATCGGTGAGGGACAAACCATTTCACAGCCCTATACGGTAGCTTATCAAACCCAGTTGCTGGAAGTAAAACCTTTTGATAAGGTTTTGGAAATTGGTACCGGCAGCGCTTATCAAAGCGTGGTATTAGCAGAGCTGGGCGCACAGGTATATACTATTGAACGGCAAAAAAAGTTGTTCGACAGCAATAAGCATTTTATGTACCTGAAAAAATACCCCGGAATAAAATTCTTTTACGGCGATGGTTTTGAAGGATTGCCTACCTATGCGCCTTTTGATAAGGTTATTGTAACGGCTGCCGCGCCGCAAATACCGTCAAAGCTGGCCGCACAGCTAAAAACCGGCGGAAAAATGGTTATTCCTGTTGATGAAAACAGTTCGCAGCGCATGCTGCGGCTTACCAAAAGAGCCGACGGAACGCTGGCGGAAGAAAAATTCGATCTCTTTTCGTTTGTACCTATGCTGGAAGGCAAAACAAACGGGAATGGTAATAACCAGTAAAGCCATTGAGTTAAACCCAATGGCTTTACTGTATGATGGTTTTTCATATCAATTCAGTCTTACTGCATCATATCATCCCCGCCGTCAGCTCCTGTTCTGTTGTTTTTGCGCTTGAAAAGCGATACATCAAACTTCCCGAAGCGGTAAGAGAAATTAAGCCTGAACATCCTTCCGTCTCTTTTTCTCCACATGTCCTGGATAAATACGCTGTTCTCTGAATGCGCATCATATATCCGGGTTTTAAAGATATCGTTCGCACTAAGTGTGATAGCCGCTTTTTTGTCTTTCATGAACTCTTTGCGTATGGCAATATCCACTCCGTAATTTGGATTAATATATCCCTGTGCGGCGCCGTTAGAACCGCCAAAGAAGCCGCCCCCGCGCCTGCCCCCACCACCCTGGGGCACCAGCGTACGGGATTGGTAATCGCCCGAAAGCTGTATGGTGAAATTGGAAGGGAGCTTGAAGTTGAAATTCATTTTACCAAAAAAAGCCCAGCGGTCATTTACACCTAAAGCTTCGTCTAAGCCGCTGTTATCAATCCGGGCGTTATAAAAATTAAGATTAGTGGTTACATCGGCCCATTTGGCAAGCGGGTTTTTAGCCGTAAGCTCTAAACCGTAAGACCGGCTTGAATTGGCGTTAATATAGGAAATAACCATGGCCGAATCGAGCTTGCCATCCGGCAGGGGAACATCGTATTGCCTGCTCTGATAGCGGGTAATGAGATTGTTGGTTTGTTTAAAATATACAGAGGTAAGGAGGCTGTGCCCGCTGCCCAGTGATTTGCTATAATTTAACTCAAAAGAATTGGTGAATTCGGGTTTCAGCCCCGGGTTCCCAACGCTGATGTTCAGCAGGTCGGATACGTCGTAATACGGTATCTGCTGCCAGAAATTAGGCCGGTTAATACGGCGGGAGTAATTTAACTGCAGGTCCTGACCCGGGCTTAAAGTTTGCGTTACGAATACACTGGGGAAAAACTGCAGAGGATAATTATTGGAAAAAGTTTCGCCGGTACTGAGCAGTGTGCCTTTATACTGCGAGCTTTCGGCCCTCAGCCCCAACTGGTAGGAGAATTTTTCTCCTAACTTATTAGAATAGGTAGAGTAAGCTGCATATACCTGGTCGGTGTATTTATAATTGGTGCTGGCGGAAGGGATAACAACAAACTCGTTGAGCATGTAATTAAACGCAGAATTTTCATTCACGTTTTTATTATCTCTTACCGCGGCGCGTAAACCGCCTTCAAACTTTCCTTTTCCAACCGGGCTGGCATAGTCAGACTGAACCGTCCAGTAGGTGCTGCTTCCGGAAGAGATGAGCTGCTGTAAAGCCGGATCGCCCAAAATACTTCCATCGCTGTTATAATATTGCGTGGTATAATTGCCGGTACCCGAATTGGAGCTGGTATTGTAATTAAAATCGGCGGTAAGCTCACGTCCCTGTTTGGGAAACAGATGCTTATATCCCAGCGCCGGGCCAAAATTCCTGAAATTACGCTTGTTTACGGTAGTTCTTACAGCGTCCTGGGTTTTTACAGGAGAAGACATGGTATCTATGTGGATATTATCGGTTTGATTATTGTTGAACTGACCATTGGGTAAGGCCATAGACAATGTAAAAGAGTTGCGGTTATCCATCAGGTAATCAAATCCTACTCTTCCAAATATAAACTGACCGGTATTGGTTGAGTTGCTGGATTGATCCAGGATAGTGTTCTGCAATTTGTTGCTGTATAGATTTTCGCGGTAGGTATGGCCTTCACTCAGGCTTTTGCGCTGGTTCATATTCAATCCAAGAAAAAAGTTGAACTTCCCCTGCTTTACATTAATATCTCCCCCAAAATTTATTCTTCCCCTTGAATCAATGCCGGCTCTTACGTTTCCGTTGTAACCCGCTTTGCGGTTTTTCTTAAGCACCACGTTCAATATACCTGCGGTTCCGCCAGAAGCGTCAAATTTGGCAGAAGGGTTGGTAATAATTTCAACACTTTCTATAGCATCCGCGGGAATCTGATCTAAGGTGAGGGTGGTTGGCCGGCCGTCAACAAATATAGTAGGCGCCGCATTGCGCAAAGTAACGTTCCCGTCTATGTCAACATTTACGCCGGGCACATTCTTCATGATCTCCGTGGCGGTTTGTCCTGTAGTAGTGATGTTTTTATCTACATTAAAGATTTTTCTGTCAACCCCCATCTGGAACATGGGTTTTGTGGCTACTATGGTTACCTCGCCCAACTGCTGGATATCTGCTTCTAATTTTATATTGCCGAGGTCTTTATCGGCGTTCCGCGGATCAAACTGCACGGTTTTTTCAAAAGGCGTATACCCGATAGCCGTTACGGTAAGGCGGAACTGACCCATTGTGGGAAGGTTCTCCATGCTGAACTCTCCTTTGGCTGTAGTGAGCTGCCCGCCAATGGTAACATCCTTTTTTTTGCCCGAAGAGTCTGGCCTGGATTGAATAAGCAGAACAGATGCTGCGTCAATGCCTTTATTGGTGGAGGCATCCACAATTTTACCGTAAAATCTGCCTGTATTCATCATGCCCGCTCCCTGTGCGCCACGATTACCGCTACGCTGGGGTTGCTGCGCAAATAAACCAACCGAAATAGTGCAAAGTAAAAAAGATAAAAAAAATCTCATTGTTATTGTGTTTTTAATCTTGCAGCCTCATTTGAACATAATTAAACCTCATTATATCAATGATCTGCCGGTTTTTTGAAACTCAAAATTCAAGCTATTATGATGAAGCTTTATTATATTGGTATCAACGGCAAAAATACACTTATAAGAGGGTGTTGGTAAGGGATTTAGGTTAATGAACGTTAAAGGTATTTTTCCTGTTCAGCAACCGCACTTTCCGGCGCTTTTTATTGCAGGCAATAGCCGGCAGTTTACAAAACATGCCAAAATCAGGAATGGCGCTATTCAAATTTTGCATGCATGTATTTTTCTTCTATTTTTGCAGCCCGGTAAAACGGTGGCTGTAGCTCAGCTGGTTAGAGCATCAGATTGTGGTTCTGAGGGTCGTGGGTTCGAGCCCCATTAGCCACCCATAGTATTTCATGAAAAGCGGCATATATATGCCGCTTTTATTTTATACCGGCAACCGGTGTCTGCAGATGTGCTGATCGTATTTAGAGTAACTTTTGCCTTTCATATACATTTTGCAAATCCTTGGCTAATTCATTGGGGCTGCCGGCAACATAAATGTATTATTTCCGTTATTTTTGATTATGCAAAAAGTGTTGAAGTTTATGTTTAATAAAAAATCTTTACCGGTAGTACTGGTTATTTTTGTTGCAGGCATTTTCGCGGCATTTCAAACTATAGGGCTGGGCAAACCTCCCGCTACCAAATACGAAAAAATTTTAAGACAGGTAGGCGTAATGCTTGAGCAGGGACATTACAGTCCGAAAAAAATTGATGACGCCTTTTCAAAAGAAATTTTTTCAAAATACCTTGAAGCTATTGATCCTGAAAAGCAAATATTTTTAAAATCTGATGTAGCACAACTGAGGCAGTTTGAAAATAAGATTGATGATGAGATCCACGGTTCTCCGTTACAATCTTTTCAGGCCATTAGTGATGTGTATGCCAAAAGGCTGCTGGAATATCTGGCTGCTTACAAAGGCATATTGGATAAGCCTTTTAATTTTGATGTGGATGAAACGCTGGTGGATGATAAGTCGAAGATGGATTTTCCTGCTACTGAAAAAGAACGTATGGATATCTGGCGTAAACGCTTAAAATACCAGGTGCTGGTAAGATATGCAGACCTTCTGGCTACCAACGAAAAAAACAAAGGTCAGAAAGAATACAAGTCCAAAACAAATGTGGAGATGGAAAAGGAGGCAAGGGAAAAAGTACTTCAATCCACCAACCGCATAGCAGAAAGACTGAGAAATAAATTTACCGAAGAAGATCGTTTCAATGAATTTGTGAATACCATTACCTCCTGCATGGATCCGCATACCACTTTCTTTCCTCCTATTGAAAAACGGTCGTTCGATGAACAGATGAGCGGAAGGTTTTACGGTATCGGCGCTTCGCTGCGGCAGGAAGAAGGCAATATAAAAATTTTGACCTTAGTAGCCGGAAGCCCTGCATGGAAATCAGGACAGATACAGGTTGGCGATATCATTACCAAAGTAGGGCAGGGAAATGAAGAGCCGCTGGATATGGCGGGTTACGATACGGAAGACGCGGTTAAGATCATACGTGGAAAGAAGGGCACCGAAGTAAGATTAACATTAAAAAAAACCGATGGTACCACAAAAGTGGTTTCACTGATAAGAGACGAGATTGTATTAGATGAAACTTTTGCCCGGAGCGCTATTGTTAACGAAGGATCAAGAAAGATCGGGTACATCTATCTTCCCGAGTTTTACGCCGATTGGGAACGACCCAATGGCGCAAAGTCTGCCGAAGACGTAGCTAAGGAAATTCAAAAGCTGAAAGCGGAGCAGATAGATGGCATTATAATAGACCTGCGCAATAACGGAGGCGGGTCTTTATTTGATGTGATACAAATGGTGGGACTGTTTATTGATGAAGGGCCGGTGGTGCAGGTAAAAGACAGGCAGGGGGTTCCATCGGTTTTGCGCGACAAAGATAAAGGCGTTTTATACGATGGTCCGCTGGCGGTTATGGTAAATGAATTCAGCGCCTCCGCTTCCGAAATATTTGCAGCGGCTATACAGGATTACAAGCGGGGCGTTATTATAGGCAGCACATCTACGTATGGTAAAGGCACCGTTCAAAGAAATATAGGCCTAGACGGTGGCCGCAGCGGGCTTTTAGCCTCTAATGATGACGCCTCCGCTAACCTCGGAACAGTAAAGCTAACCTTACAAAAATTTTACAGGATTAATGGCGGTTCAACACAACTCAAAGGGGTAACCCCGGATATTGTGCTGCCCGACCAGTTTGAATACCTGCAGTACCGGGAAAAAGACAACCCGGATGCGTTGCAATGGGACGAAATAGCCAGGGCAAAATATACGCCCTGGAGTAATGGCGCAGACATTAGCACTATAAAGCAAACAGAAGAGGGAAGGATAAAAAGTGACAGCACTTTTGAACAAATCAAAGCAAATACCCGCCTGCTTTCTGAACTGAACGATAAGGTATATACACTCAACCTGAAAAAATACCAGGAAGAACAGAAACAGATAAGAGAAATTGTACGGCAAATTGACAAGCTCACCAAAACAGATAAAGCCAATCCGGTTGAATTGCTGCCCGCTGATGTGAGCAGGTTCTCAAACGATGAAGTGAAGCTGGAGCGGCAGCAGCAATGGCTCAAAAACCTGAAGTCAGACATTTATCTTAACGAAACGGTAAGTATTGTTAATAATATTATCAGCCACAACGCGATAGTACGGTCAAAATAATTTCAATCCAACTAACGGGTAGAAAATATGAAAACCTGCCCGGCTGTTATTAATAAGCTATTATAAGTAGAAGAGCGGTTTGGAAAAAGTAATTTCAGACCGCTTTTTTTATTGCTAAATTTGCAAATTAAGCATTATAAAAAAATTAAAAAGTAAATAACGCCCTTTTATATTATTTTAATTGCTTTAATGGATACCTGTAAGTGCACAGGCAGGATGGGTATTTGAATGATGTATATGCCTAAAATTGTTTTATACGCTATTCCCGCTGTAATAATGCTTAGCCTGTTATCCTGCACGTTTTCGGCTAAAGCTACCCGGCAATTGCTGCAAAAGGCTGAAAACAGCGGACCGTTTGATGTAATTATTGTTCCCGGCATCCCTTTTGAAAACGGCAAATGGGATCGTACGATGAAAGGAAGGGTTTACTGGTCCAAATACCTGTTCGATGAAGGAATTGCCAAAAATATCATATACTCCGGTTCGGCTGTTTATACTGCATATTATGAAGCGAAGATCATGGCGCTGTATGCGAAAGCCATTGGTATTCCGGCAAAAAATATTTATACCGAAACAAAAGCGGAGCATAGCACTGAAAATGCTTATTACGGGTATAAAAGGGCGCAGCAATTGGGTTTTAAACGCGTAGCGCTGGCGTCTGATCCTTTTCAAACAAAATTATTGAGACGCTATATCCGTAAGAAGGTAAATAAAGACATGGCGCTTATTCCAATGGTAATAGATACCATGAAAGCTATTGAGCCGGCAATGACGGATCCTGAAATACATTTTGAGCGGGCCTTTGACCCGGACTTTGTTTCTATCAAAGAAAGGGAAAGCTGGTGGAAGCGGTTGAAGGGAACCCTTCGCGGCAATATAGATACTACGGCGTATTCAACCAGGAAGTAAAGGAGAATATTTTCGGGGGCAGCCATAAAAAAATCCAGGTATACCCCGGGATTCAACAATCTCTTACTTTTCCACTTTCCACTTACTACTCACTCAGTGCTGCATTTTCTTCGCGTCATCTAAAAATTTGGCTAAGCCAATATCGGTTAAAGGATGCTTTAATAAACCTAAGATGGGTTCTAACGGGCAGGTACATACGTTGGCGCCCAGTTCGGCGGCTCTTACAATATGCAACGAGCTGCGGATAGAAGCTGCCAGTATTTCTGCCTTAAATCCCTGCAGCGCATATATCTGAGCTATTTGTCCGATCAGTTCCATGCCATCCCACCCGCTGTCGTCTATTCTGCCAATAAAAGGAGAAACATAGTTAGCGCCTGCCTTGGCGGCAAGAATGGCTTGTCCGGCCGAAAAGATCAGCGTGCAGTTGGTTTTAATGCCATTGTCCGAAAACCATTTCAGGGCTTTTATACCGTCTTTGATCATAGGCACTTTTACCACAATATTGGGGTGAATAGCCGCCAGTACTTTTCCTTCGGCAACAATGCTTTCAAAATCGGTAGATAGCACTTCTGCGCTCACATCTCCGTCTACCACCTCACAAATGGTTTTATAATGGTTTCTTATGGCTTCATCTCCTTTAATGCCTTCTTTGGCCATTAAGGAAGGATTGGTGGTAACGCCGTCTAATATACCTAATTCATGGGCCTCTTTAATTTGGGCAAGATTGGCTGTATCAATAAAAAATTTCATAACCTGTTATTTGCTTGATGTTTTAAATGCTGTATCGGAATAAAGGAACGAATATAAGAATAAAAAAAGGCAAGTTACTTACATCGCACCGCTACAACCGCCTACCCTTGCTACCTTCCGGTCCTGGGGGAGTTCAGCAGGAGCTGGTCGTATAAGACTTGCCTGGGCAAAGATACGAAGGAAGCATCAAAGGACAAATTACAAGAAGCAAATAAAATCTGAAACTACTAAATTCGAAAAGGGCTATCAGATCGGCTATGAGCAGCAAGAGCGGGGGAAGAGAGACCTTAACACAGTTTAGATTAGACTCCTTTTCAAATTTAAAATTCTGATTCCTAAAACTGCCCCGGCCGGTTCATCATCGAATTGATTACCGTAACATTCATCAACTGGTCGTATCTCCCGCCTAGCTCCCGGTAATACACCAATACGGTATATTGGTTCTCTGTTTCCCATATATTGCCTTCCGTTTCATCTGTAATGAATTTTGGCGGATTGCTTTTACCGTCTGCCAGGGCGTAAGCATAGTCGTAATAACCCTGTTTCAACTGCAGCGTAGTTTCATATACGCTTTGTTGCGGGTTCCACCGCATTTTAGCGCTGTCGTCCGTTCCGTAACTGGTCATCTGCCCAATGAGGTACAGGTCTTTTGTATAAGGTCCGTTGTTGGGCGTTTTGTATGTAAAATGAACGGTAGCATAATCGGCATTCCAGTAAGGATTTACGTTTTCGTTGGTTAATGCCGCGTATATACCATTATAATCCTTATAATAAATATACCGTTGTGTATTGCGCGAAAGATCAGGTATCACATAAAGGTCATAGGCGGTATTGGTATTTTCCTGCTGCCGCACCCTGTCGCTGAGCAAACGGAAGCTGGTAAGGTCAAGCCACCTCCATTCCCGCATGGCGGGCATAATACCATCCTTTTCGGTATTATATTCATATACATTGTTTCGAACAATACTGGGTTTAATATTTTGTATACAGTTGTCCCAGCGGTTGTTTTGCAGTATCACTACTTTAATTTGCTGTTGCGGGTAGCTAACATTTAATCGTCCTGCATTTACGGTAAATTGTATTTTTTGATGGCTTCTGAAAAACTGCTGGCCAAAAGGCTGCTGAACCTGGGCCGATACTGCTATACCCGCATCGGTAACCAAAAACCGCCTGGTAAATGCGAGCCTGGAAGTATCGCCGTCTAAAAAAACTTTCACTACATAATTCCCCGGTTTGGTGGGCATAATATCCCTGCCGGGGAAGGTGAGCTGGTAATGCGTATACCTGGTGAGCACCTGAGCCGAACGGCGGTAGGTAGATATACGCTGATTGGTGTATCCTTTGGCGTAGTCGAAATAGCCCATCTGCACCGCCGACCAATCGGCATTACGCAGCTCAATATTATAATAGTAGTTTTTAATATCGCCGTCCATATCATCAAAATCCAATTGCAGCAGATCGCTGCTGTTCAGTCGTATTACCGGGTAAGCAGTTTGGTCGCCGTAGGGATTAAGCTGAACGGTTTTAATGTTCTTTTGAAAGATCCTGTCAGGCTCCCGCTGCGCCTGCAGCTCAACGCAAAAAAAGAGGAGGAGCATGCTACCCGCGGCAAAGTAACGTTTATACATCGGCTAATTCTTTTATCTTCACAATTTAGTAAAATAGCAGGGATTGAATACAGCTTCATTTATAGCAGGGCGAATAGCATTTAACCGGCAGCGCTCCTTTTCGCGTTTCATTATCAGGCTGGCCATAGCCGCAACCGCTATCAGCGTAGCGGTAATGATCATGACACTGGCTTTTGTAAATGGTTTCCAGGAAGCGGTTAGCCAGAAAATATTCAGCTTCTGGGGGCACCTGCGGGTACAGCATTATGAGCAATATAAGGCGGCTATCGCGGAAGAAGCGCCTATTCAGAAAAATGATAGCCTTGTTAGTGTATTATATAAAACAGAAGGGGTAAGGCAGGTGCAGTCTTTTGCTACCAAGTATGCTATTCTTAAAACGCCCGAATCTATTGAAGGCGTTCTTTTTAAAGGGGTGGGCAAAGAATACGACTTCAGTTCCATGCAGCAGTTTCTTACCTCCGGAAGATGGATCAATTTTAATGACAGCACCTACAGCCGTGAGATCGTTATATCCGAGTATACCGCTAACCAGTTGGAGCTGAAAGTGAACGACAGGGTGCTGATCTACTTTTTTAAAGGGGAAGATCAAAAGCCCCGTCCCGATAAGCTAACCATTGTGGGGCTATATAAAACCAATATGGAGGAGTACGACAAGCTGTATGCCATTGGCGACCTTACGCTGGTGCAAAGGCTGAACGACTGGGCGCCGGATGAGATAGGGGGGTACGAAATATTTTTGAACGATTACCATTTAATGGATAAAGTGAATGACGAAATATTTGAATCACTCCCCAGTGAATGGGGAAGCAAAACCATTAAAGATATTTATCCCAATATTTTCGACTGGCTGCGCCTGCAGGATATGAACCGTGATGTGGTGCTGGGCGTAATGATCATTATAGCCATCATTAATCTGATTACCTGCCTCATTATAATGGTGCTGGAACGCACCAGGATGATCGGTGTTTTAAAAGCCGTTGGCGCCACAGACTGGACGGTGCAAAAAATATTTACGCTGCAGGGTGTTATTATTACTACTGTAGGCATTTTCCTGGGGCTGGTTATAGGGCTGGGCGTTTGTGTGATACAGCAAAAAACAGGCTTTCTTACCTTCTGGGATGAGAATGCCTATTACATGCTGGTAGTGCCTGTTAAAATAATATGGTGGGAAGTGGCGCTGGTAGTTGCCGGCACTTTGCTGGTATGTACCCTTACCTTACTGATCCCTTCATTGGTTAGCCGCAGGATACAACCTGCCAAAGCGGTGCAGTTCAGGTAAGGAAAGCGTATGTATTGTTATGGAATTTACCTGTTGCTGCCATACTGCCTGGCAGAGAGATAACCGGCGGAAGCCAGTTCATATTCATTATTAACGGGTATTATTTTTCCGGATGCTATCAGTAGTTTTTTTGTGGTGATGTCCAATACATCTTTATAGTAATGATCGGTTATAATAAACCCTTTTGATGCGCTCTGTTCTTTTATTTTTTCTTTAATGATCTCCTTATATAAGGGATCAACCATGGAGAAGGGTTCATCTAATAAAACAAAGGGGTGGTGTAAATGAATAACCAGCAAAAATTGCAGGTACCGTTGTTCTCCCAATGAAAGGTTACCCACTTTGGTAGTCTCTATATGATGTATGCCGGGAGAATAAAATATTTTATTCTGATCTTCCCCATCGGGGAAATATAGAGGGATCACATTTCTTACGGTAATGTGCTGAGGCAGGAATATCTCCTGGTGGCTATAGCCTATTTGTTGTCGGGTGATATTATTCTGAAGAATCACATCATTTATCCGTATGCTTCCTGATGCCGGCTTCAACGTTCCAAAAAGTATATTAAGCAGGGTAGATTTACCGCAGCCATTTCGCCCGAAAAGCCCTGTTATATCGCCTGTCAGGCATTCGAAGCTGATATCTTCCAGTACCTTTTTCCTGCCATAACAATGGGCTATTGCACTTATGCTTAGCTGACGATTCATCTTATGATTAAAAGTATAAGCGTTGAAAGTATGGCATTGACGGCTCCTACCTGTAGCATTAATTTATTTCTGGAAAGTCCCGCGTTGGCGTAAAAGTAATATTGAATGTTATAATAATAACGGTATATGATAAACGAAGCTACCATTCCAACACTGCAGAAACTGATAATGCTCACCGGCAGGCTTTGACCGGTTATTAACACAATGAGTGAAATAAGCAGGTTGAACTTATTAACGTCGCTATAATATTTCAGGAACAGGAGCAACTGATATTTTGACTGAAATATAACGAATAAAAATGTAAAATCAGGATGGATAGGGTGCATTCCAAATTGCAAGCACAATGTTGAAGCATCTGCAATGATTAAAGCGAACCCAGACCCTTCCTGCGTTATAATGACATCCTGCTTAATGTCATCTTTATATTTTTCCTGGCCCCCAGGTTGGGAACTCAGGGTGACAGGCAGAAGGTTGTTAGTGCCCGCAGTGGTACTGCAGTTTGTCATTATAAAGAAAACAGGAAGCGCTTAAACGTCAGGGCAACCGCATCTAAATTTACGAAGAGCCGAAGGCTCGACACTATTTTGTAAAGCCGTGCTTTAGCACGGTTGTAAATGCGCATTTGAGAAAATGAGTGCCATCGGCACGGTTCATCATGGCAACGAGCCTACAGCTCTCCCTAACTTTTTGCTGTTTTTTAAACGGGTTGAAACCCGTTTTTACAATATTTTTCGAGGCTATGCCTCTTTTTAAGATTTATAAATTAGATGCGTCTGCCCTGGCTTAAACGTTTTGAAATAGATTGTTTTGGAGATAATTTTGTAAATTGGTAGTATGATGGAACTGCGTGAACCTGCGGTTGCTTACGGCAAAAAAAAATTAACCCCGGAAGAATACTTAGAGTGGGAGCGGGAAGCTCCGCAAAAGCATGAGTACTACAGGGGAGAATTATTTGCCATGGCCGGCACGGGAGCCCGGCATAACGTAATTGCAAAGAATCTGATGGTAGACATTGGTACGCAGCTCAAAGGAAAACAATGCCAGCCCTATGGCAGCGATCTGCGTATTCATATTCCTGAAAACACATTATTTACTTACCCTGATATTTCCATTATTTGCCGGGATATAGTTGAAGAAGAAGCAAACGATGACTATACCATTGAACCCACCGTGATCATTGAAATACTGTCGCCTTCCACTAAGAGTTATGATCGTGGTGAAAAATTCAGGCTTTACCGCGATATTCCTTCGCTCAAAGCGTATATACTAATTGATTCGGAGAGCATTGCCATTGAAGCATTTCACATAAACGCTTCCGGTCACTGGGAACTGGAAGAATATAAATCATTAAACGAAACACTTTCTATCCCCGTGCTGCAGCTTACCTTACCGTTGCATGATATTTATGAGGGTACTAAATTGTTATAGTACCCGGCTTATCACTGCATCGTAAGCCATTCCCCGCCAAACTATTCCTTCTTCGCATCGGCAGGCATAAGAATGGCGGTATAATTATTTTTACCGTTCAGTAATAACCTGGCAGCTTCCTGTACATCTTTCGGGGTTAGCTGGTCTATATATTTTTCAAAATGGATGAAACGGTCAATGTTTTCTCCTTCTACTTTGGCAGCCAAAAGACGGGCAGACCATGGCCCGTTTTCTTTCATCTGCTGCTTATGCGATTCGCGCCATTGCTGTTTTACTTTATTAAGGTTCTCGGAGCCTGGCCCATTTTTAATAATGTTGTTTATTTCATTTTGCAGGGCTTTCAGCAGGGTATCTGCTTTTTCGGGCCCGCAGGGCAGTTGCGCCACAAACTGGAAAGAAGGGTAGGGCGCCTTATTTAATCCGCCAAAAATGCCACCGCCGTAAATGCCCTGTATCTTTTCCCTGAGCTCTTCAATGATACGAATGTTGAGCACTTCGGTAAGAGCGTTTGCCTTAAGCGCAAGGTCTTCAGAATAGGGAATGTCTCCGTAATAAAAAGAAAGGATAAGGCTTTTCTGCTCTTCGCCTTTATAAACCGTTAGTGCTTTTTCTCCCTGTATGGGCCTTACGTGCTGGTCAATATAATTCGATTTCCTGGTGGTAGCCGGCAGGCTGGCAATATAGGTTTCAATGAACGGGATAATTTCGGCTTCCTTAAAATTACCCGTGAACACAAAATGCAGTCCCCCGGCATCACCCAGCCGTTGTTTGTATATGTTTACAGCCCTGTTGATTTGTATACTGTCGAAGTAAGCAGCCTTAGGTACATGAATAGGCGCAAGGGGATTGTTGTTATAAAAAACACGGAAAGCGGTATCTATAAACGCTGCCTGCGGATTGGAGCCTAATAGTGCCAGTTGCGTTTGATTTTTTTGTACATACGATTTAAACAGGCTGCTGTCTGTTCGGGGCTGTGTTAATTTTAGATAGGCCAGTTGAAACATGGTTTCGAGGTCTTTAACGGTTGAACTTCCGTTGATGCCTTCGGTAGTTCCGCCTATAAATGGTGTGGCCGAAACGGTTTTACCCGACAATGCTTTTTGCAGGTCGGTGGGGGAAAAATTGCCAAACCCCATGGCATTTACTACCGGTATGGCATAAGCGGCATTGTATTTATCGGGCTGCCGGTAATTGCTGGTGCCGCCATAACGGGAGGCAGACATCAGTATTTCGTCATTTTTAAAATCTGTTGCCTTAAGCGTAACCGTAATGCCATTGGATAGTGTGAGCTCCGTTGTGCCGGTGACCCCATTGTTTTTTTTGCCCGTTACCTTGCCTGCTTTGGGTAATGCTGACAAGAGCTCGGCAGCTACGGCTTTTTCTTCATAGGGTTTTACCTCGGCTTTTTCAGCAAGCGCCACTGTTTGTAAAAGTGCCTGCGGAGAAGGAAGCTGTACATCTTCTTTTTGCGGTCCCATAATAAATGCAAATACGTGCTGGTCTCCTTTCAGAACGGATCCAACTGCATTTACATCTTCCAGGCTGATTGCCGGCAGGAAATTTTCGGCCATTTTGTATTCCGTTGCTATATCGGGTATGGGCGATTGCTGCAAATAGTGCCGGATGTATTCCTGTACAAAATTGGAAGATTCTCTTTTGTCCCTGTCATTGTAGTTCTTCTCATACGCGGCCAGCATATTCTTCTTAGCTCTTTCTAATTCGGGAGCTGTAAATCCGAAGCGCTTTACTTTTTCAAGCTCTTCCAGGGCAGCCTGTAAAGCGCTGGTAGGTTCTTTGTCGCCGGAAACCGCGTACAATTCAAAGTTCTCGTATCCCCGTGCAAAGCCGCTGAAGGAGCCGCCCCCATATACAAACGGTGGATTTTCTTTTTGAGTAAGCTCCTGCATACGTTTATTCAGCATGGTTACAAACAGGTCTTTCACCATGTCTTTTCTATAATCATTATAGGTAATGATCTTTTCCGATGGGTAAGCCGGAAATTCAACTATGGCCTGGTAACTGGTTGCTTCCTTATCGGTTACTACCAGTGCATCATTAGTGGCATAGGGAGGTACCGGTGTTGGCAGCCGCGGGCGTATATGGGCAGGATTGGTTAAGCTTCCAAAATGCTTTTTTATCAGCGCTGTGGCTTTTTCTTTGGTAATGTCGCCTACCACAATTACCGCCATCAGCTCAGGGCGGTACCATTCTTTATAAAAGCGGCGTATGGCATCGTGTGTAAAATTTTTAATAATGCTGTCCTTACCGATGGGCAAACGCTCGGCGTATAATGAACCGCTGAGTAGCTTGGGCAGTATCTTTTTAAACATTCTTTCTCCCGCTCCTTTTCCCGAACGGCTTTCTTCCAGGATAATCGCCCGCTCATTATCTATATCTTCATCTAAATAAGTAACGTTATGCGCCCAGTCTTCCAGCACACTAAACCCCTTTTCTAAGTTGTCGGGCTTATCGGTAGGGATGGGTAAAATATAAACCGTTTCATCAAAGCTCGTATATGCGTTCAGGTCGCTGCCGAAACCAACGCCTATATTCTGCAGAAAGGATATGATATCATTTTTCTTAAAGTTTTTTGTGCCGTTAAAAGCCATGTGCTCGGCCATATGCGCCAGACCAAGCTGATCGGCATCTTCATTAATTGAACCTGCGTTAACCACTAAGCGCAGCTCTACTTTCTGTTCGGGTTTGTTATTAGTACGGATATAGTAGGTTAGCCCGTTGGATAATTTGCCTATGGTAACAGCGGTATCAACCGGTAGCTTATCCGGGGGGTTAATCTGGGCCCGTACAAATGCTACGTTTGCCGTTAGTAAAAAGAGGAGTGTTATGTTTTTCATGTTCATTGTGTTGCGCATAGCTGTTTATTTGAAAACAAATGTATTATTTTCCTTTGTGAAAACTATAACGCCAATTTTCCCTGGTAAAAGTCCAGTATGCGGGTACGGAAAATATATTCGTACCAGGTTTGTGTAAGATTGAGCCTGGCCCTGTCGTAATTGTTCTTGGTGAGCAGGTATTCAGTGGATACGATAGTGCCCAGGTTGAAGCGGATCTCCGCAGAGCGGAACGATTCTTTATATTGAGCAACCTGCTCCTGCAGCACTTTGTAACGTTCGTAGGCAGATGCCATGTCCTGGTAGGCTTTTTCTATGCTTTGTTTCAGGATGAGTTTCGTGTTCTCCGCTTCGTATACCGCATTCTTTTCGCTGAGCTTTGCCTTTTTAACATTAGTAGATACCTGCAGGTTATTGAAGATGGGAATATTTAAGCTCAGCCCCACATAGCTTCCCAGATTATTTTTGAACTGGTTGTTATACGAAATTTTTTGAGATGTATAGTTTTGTTGTTCTGCCAGCACCGGGTTTTTAATATTGTCTACTATTACGTATTGTCCTGTATTAATTTCCGTAAGCGTGGTTGGTACCGACATAGATGAAACGCTGGAATAATTGGTATTAAGATTTCCGTTTAGCCGCAAATAAGGGTAGTAGCCGCCTTTTGCTACCTGTACCCCCTTCGCCATGCTTTTTACGCGCAGGTCAACCGCTTTAACCTGTGCCAGGTTTTGGAGAGAGGCTGTATATATTTCTGCTGCGTTGCTGGGATACATTTCTAATAAATCGGCTTCCGTCAGTCTTTCTACCTGCATGTCTTTGTTATAAGGGATATTCATCAACTGGCTGAGATCCAGTTTGGCCGTTTGCAATGCATTATAGTTGTTAATTGCCGCCAGCTCATCGCCCGATAACTGGCCTTTCATATCAGACAACAGATAGCTGCCCACTGCTCCTTCGTTTACCATCACGGTAAGGCGCTCTACCTGCTTGCGGGTTACTTCGGCTTGTTCAAACATGATCCTCCAGGTGTCTTCAGTATTCAATACGGTTAAATAAGCAAGCAGCACATCTAAGGTTAGCTTGTCTTTAGATTGCTGCCATTCCATTTCACTGGCATGATAGGCATACCCCGTTTGGCGGATCAGGTTCTGCAATTGCAAACCGCCGAACAAAGTAAGTCCTGCGCTCAGTCCGGCGCCGGAAGAAGAGAACCGCTGGTCAATATAGCTATTCGTAAAAGGATCAATGGCGCGTCCCTGGTTCCAGCCATAGCCCCAGTTTCCATTTACATCGGGAAGTAAATTGGCTTTAGCTTTTTGCCAGTCGGCCCTGGCCGATTGCAGCAATAACTCATTTTGCTTAACCGGGATATTATTGTTCAGCGCAACTTCAACACATTGTTGTAAGGAGAAACTTCCATTTTGCGCATAGCTGCTTAGTGATATGGTGCATGTTAATACGCATGCTGTTATTCCCTGCAGTAACTTTCGCATTGTAAAATTGATTTTTATTTCAGCAGACTTTATACAATTTTGCCATCTAACAGGTTAATGATCCGCGAGCCGTATCCTGCATTTTTTTCTGAATGCGTTACCTGGATAATCGTTACGCCTTCTTCCCGGTTTAATTTTTTGAAGAGTTCCATTATTTCTTCACCCTGCTTTGAATTGAGGTTGCCGGTTGGCTCGTCTGCCAGCAGCAGGCTGGGTTTGGCTACCAATGCACGGGCAATGCCCACCAGTTGCTGTTGTCCGCCCGAAAGTTGGGTAGGGAAAAGATCTTTTTTGCCTACGATCTGAAAACGGTCCAGGGCGTCGGCAACGATGGCTTTTCGTTCGGATGACTTCATATCCTGGTAAATCAGCGGCGTTTCAATATTTTCATAAACCGTTAGCTCATCAATAAGATGATAGGCCTGAAAAACAAAGCCAATGTATTTTTTGTATAGCTGGGAACGCTGTTTTTCTTTCAGTAAATGCACGGCATCGCCCATAAAATAGTGATAGCCTTCGGATGGATCGTCGAGCATGCCAATAATATTAAGCAGGGTTGACTTGCCGGAGCCCGAAGGGCCCATAATAGAAATAAATTCGCCCTGGTTTACCTTCAGATTAATGTCTTTAAGAATATAGGTTTTTGAGCCGCCGATGTTAACCGTTTTTGCAATGTTGGTAAGTTCAATCATACTGTTTTTTTAATAGATATTATGAGTAGCACGGAAGAAACGTTTGTATGGATCTCCGTATCCATTCTGATACCGGATTGGCATAAAATTAATGCCATGAATTCAGAACGTTAATAATCAGTCTATTGTGAAGAATTTTTACGGTGCACTGTACGGTTTTGATACACTTGAAGTATGATTATGATACAGCAGGGGGGAGGGTTGCAGGTTGCAGGGGTGTTTGTTGTAATATGAGCTCCTGCAACTTGTAACCCGTTAGGACCCCGGAGCAGCGGCCTCAATAACGATGGTTTGTTTTAACCGGAAGGCTACCGGCTGCTCCTGGCGTATGGCAGGTTTCCATTGCGGCATATTTTCAAATTTCTTTTCAATCATTTCATTGATGTCATCATTGCCGCCTTTTACTACACGGGCATATACCGGTTTACCCTCTTTATCAATAATATAATCCACTACCAGATATGCGGCTCTCTGTCCTTCATCTAAAAACGGCGCCAGTTCCTTTCCTGTTTCATCAAGAAAATGCTGGAAAGCTTTTGAGCCACCGGGATAAACCGGTTGATTGTTAACTACTTTGGCCAATTCATGTTCCGGTATAGGCACCTCTTTTTCGGGTAGTGTTCTTCTTACTTTAACTACTTTTACTTCGGCCGGCTGCACATTCTCCACGAGGTATTCTCCCTTTGTATTAATCATTACCACCGGTACCTGTTTGTTCTTTTCAAAATAGGTATAGGCCGCTTCTAAGTTATCTGCCAGGGGCTTGTAGTTGCGGTAAATTTTCAGGAAACGTTCTAAATAGCTTACGCTTCGGGGGTTATTGAATTGTATGGGAAATATGTGTACGGGAATATAATCCTGTCCCATGGCGCGTGCATAGCTTGTAATAACATAGAGGTCTTCAATCTGATCGTTGGTAATTGGAATACAGCCTTCCGTTACACAGGACCCGTGAATAAAAATATCTCCGCCCGGATAAAGTGAATCGCTCAGCATTTTATCTGATGCATTCGGGTAATTTAACCCCAGCGATAAATGGTAAGCGCTGTTGGGTTTAAATTCATTGATGTAATAAAAGCCTTCGGGTACCTGGTAATCGCCCGACATTCTTTTGGGCCCCAACGACCCCGCCATTGCGCATATTTTAAAGGTCTTAAATAATTTGAACGGCTCACGGGTGCTGTTTTTTACCCATACTTCTAATTGGCTGTCGTATTTAAATGAGCGGATGTAGATATATTTCGCGGGCCATTTCAACCCTTTTGCTTCAAATTGCCTGCGCAGGGTATCTTCTTTTCGCCGGAAAACGTCGGCAACTTTGGCAAATGATTTTTGATAATCAACAAATGAATTTTGCCCGTTTACAGGGCAGCAGAAAATGATGACAATGAATGCTGTGAGAATGGATTTCAGTTTATTCATTAATATTGATTATAACTTACCTGAGCCTTTTATCATTTCACAATTTCCCGGCAGTTTCTCTTCGCAAATATCATGCTTATTATCATACAATGCTACAAATTTTCGCTTTTCCTGTTTTGCCTGTATTGCTTCAATGCACGTGTTTATAGTTGTTTTTTTTGTAACGGCTGTCTATGTATCGCCTATAAAAGTATGGGTAACTTTCGCCGCTGTTTAAACTGTTAAAACAGGCGGCTTTCTATCAACGCTAAAAGCGGTCATCTATTTTACCGATGCCTGTTAAAACGTTGCATAAAGAGCCGAAAGAACTGTTAAAGATTAAATTTACGAAATGATCCGGCAAACATTCATTTCAACGCTACATTTCCATCTGTTTATTATCTTCACGGCTTATTTGAAAGATTTATGCTGAAAGTTGGAATCTTAGGCGGAGGTCAGTTAGGCAGAATGTTATTGCAGGCGGCCGCCAACTATCCGGTTGAAACCTATGTTATGGAAAATGATGCGGATTGTCCTGCAGCGCATCTTTGTCATCATTTTATGAAAGGAGACATCCGGGATTATAACGATGTGTATGCATTCGGAAAAAGCTTAGATGCGCTTACCATTGAAATTGAATCGGTGAACGACGATGCCCTGGCAGTCTTAGAAGCAGAAGGGGTAAAAGTATATCCCCGCACAGCGGCCCTGCGCATCATTAAAAATAAAATTGAGCAAAAGCAGTTCTATGCGGCTCATTCCATTCCTTCGGCAGATTTTGTAATTACACGGTCGTTGCAGGAACTGGAGCAGCATGCAGATTTTTTTCCGGCGGTGCATAAGCTGGGTTCAGGTGGGTATGATGGCAGGGGGGTTCAGGTTATTGCATCTGTGGCAGAGGCGGGCAAAGGGTTTGATGCGCCGGCCGTACTGGAAAAAAAGATCAATATTCATAAAGAGATAGCACAAATTGTTGCGGTTAATGAAGCCGGGCAAACCACTTTGTACCCACCGGTAGACATGGTGTTTGATCCGGAGTTGAATTTGCTCGACTACCAGGTAAGTCCTGCCGAACTTGCCGAAACCATTTTGTGGAAAGTAGAAGCCATAGCGCTTAAGGTTGTAAAAGCGCTGGCAAGTCCGGGTATCTTTGCTGTGGAATTGTTTATAGATAAAGTAGGAGAGGTATATGTGAACGAAACCGCGCCCAGGGTGCATAACAGCGGGCATCATACGATAGAAGGAAATTACAGCTCACAGTTTGATATGCTCTGGCGCATCATATTGGGTTATCCTTTGGGCAATACGGCAGCGATTCTTCCGGCGGCTATTGTAAATGTGGTGGGAGAAGAAAACTACAGCGGTATGGCGCAGTATGATGGTTTGGAAGATGTGCTGCAGATGGATAACGTGTTTGTACACATCTATGGGAAAAAGGAAACAAGGCCGGGGAGAAAGATGGGGCATGTTACCATTTTGAGCGCAGACCGGAAAGATCTTACCTATAAACAAAGGCGTATCAGGCAGGTGTTGAAAGTGGTAAGTAGTGAGTAGCAAGTGGTAAGAGAGGTGAGAAGTGAAAGGTGAGCTCACAGCTGACGGCTGAATGCTAACACCTGATAGCTGACACCCTCCTGCTAAATTAGAATCTAATCAGTTATGTCTTCAATACAACCACTTGTAGGAATTATTATGGGCAGCGACAGCGACCTTGCCGTAATGCAGGACGCCGCCGCCATTTTAAAAGACTTTGCCATACCATTTGAGCTTACCGTGGTATCGGCGCACCGCACACCGTTGCGTATGGTGGAGTACGCCTCCAAAGCAAAAGAAAGGGGGTTAAAGGTTATTATTGCAGGCGCCGGCGGGGCAGCACATTTGCCCGGCATGGTAGCCTCGCTTACTACATTGCCTGTTATCGGCGTTCCCGTTAAATCTTCCAACTCTATTGATGGCTGGGATTCCATTTTATCTATTTTGCAAATGCCCAACGGCATACCGGTAGCTACAGTAGCCCTGAATGCTTCCAAAAATGCCGGCATACTGGCGGCTACTATAATCGGCACCTTTGATAAGGCTGTTAGTGAAAGTCTTGCAGCCTATAAAAAAAACCTGGCGGCTGAAGTGCTTACAAAAGCAGGAAAATTAAAAGATGCTGGCTGGGGCAATGATTTTGATCATTGATGCCGGGTAGGAATAACTGTTTTTTTCAAATTGCCAATAGCTTTCTTCTGGCTTCTTCCGGAACGGAGGTTATTTTTTTGGTTGTATAATCAAAGCAAACCATGCCCGTTTTGGCAGCGGCAACGGTAATATCCTTCCCGTTCCTGGTTGTGTTTAACTTGTAAAGTATATCAAAGCTCACCCGCTCAAATGCGGTAGCGGTAACGGCAATGTGTACCGCATCTCCGTAAAACAGTTCCTTTTTAAACTCAATGGCTACATCACTCATAATAAGCCCAACGCCTGCAAAATTTTTTTCATCATAGCCCTGCTGCTGTAAAAATTGCATCCTGGCTTCATGGATAACAGAAAGCACGCTATCATTGCCGGCATGTCCGCCGTAATTAATGTCGGTAATACGAATGGGGATTATTGTATGAAAAGAAAACTGTTCCGGCAGTTCAAGTTTTATCCTGGGCATGTTTTGTTTTTTAGCAAAGATAAACCGGCAACATAACGGAGCATTATTTGTTGCTATGTTCCTGCAGCAGTTTCATCAGTTCAGAAATATCCATAAAGTTTTCTGCCGAAGGAATAAAAGTAGAATGACCTACTTCTTCTTTCCATGCCCTGAATTGATTTCTCCAGTACTGGCTTTCCCTGAGAATAACATCCAGCAGTTCCTCTTTTCCACTGCCGTTGAGGTATTGAATGGTATTTCTGAATTTGGAAGAAACCCTTACCGATTGCCCGTTGGGACCGGTCATTAAAAAATAGCTGTTGGGTAAATCCATCAAACGTACATCTTCTTTTACCTCACCTTTTAAATTGCGGATCCTTTTGGCGGCAGCATGATCCAGGTCATAACGGTCGGTAATGGCCGTATTGTCGTATGGTATAGATGAAACAGGAGGCGCATTAAAAGCAGCTTCTTCGGCGTAAATATCATTTAAGGCAGGGGCGCGGGACTGCTGCGTTTTGTACTTTTTGCGGGCGCCGGTATGCGAAGCGATCATGGGCTTGCTGCTTTCGGGAACAGCAATGTCAGCGGCTTCGTTCCTGCCGGCAACAGGCGGATTGGCCTGGTGATTACCGGCTTTGTTGGCGGGCAATGTTTTTTTGCCGGTAGTTTTGCTTTGATCGCTGCCTGCTATAAAATAATTAGCTGTAAAAAAACAAATGCCAATAAGTGCTGCCGCGGCAGCAATACGAAGTGCTTTTTTTATACCAAAGCTTTTGGGATGGGTAAGGTGAGGGGTATCAAGGGTGTACCGGATCAGTTCCCAGCTATTTTCAGGGGGAGCAGCTTCTGCGTTGTATAACCTGTTCCTGAATACTAAAAACTCGTTATCAAGGTCATGCACTACCCTGTCCCACACGTGAACGGGCGGGCTAACTTCATGATTATATAATTCATTTTTCCATTTCATGATCAGGGTTAAGGATAGAGGGTTATGATAGTGTTCTTTTTGTTTTAATCATATTTTGCAGTACGCCCTTTGCTCTGGCCAACTGCGATTTACTGGTTCCTTCGCTGATACCCACTATTTCTGCGATCTCTTTGTGCGAATAGCCTTCAACTACATATAAGTTGAATACGGTTCTGTAACCTGGCGACAGCTCCTGGATCAGCTTCATCAGGTCTTTTATGCTTAAACTGTCAAGAGCCGATAGCTCCTTAGTTTCAAGCAGGTTTTCATGGTTTTCGGTAACAGGGTAAAGATTCACCTGCCTGCGATAATGCTCAATTGCCGTATTCACAAATATCCTTCTTATCCAGCCTTCAAACGAACCATCACCCCGGTACATATGCAGGTTTTTGAAAATTTTCACAAATCCATCCTGCAAAATATCCTGGGCATCTTCGGCTTTGCCTGCATAACGAAGGCAAACTGCGTACATTTTAGGCGAAAACCGCTGGTATAAATATTCCTGCATGCGGCGGTCTCCATCTAAGCAACCTTTTATTAAGTCGCTTTCACTGATGTTATGGTTGCTTGGTAAAGACATTTAATCAACAAAGATCAATTTTCTTCTTTTCGTTTTAACGGTAAGGCGATAGTACGATTATATTTTTATTAAAAACTGAATTAATTGTTCTAAAGCCTTTCCCCGGTGGCTGTATTGGTTCTTTTGGGCCAGGCTCATTTCGGCAAATGTACGATTGCTGCCGAGGGGTATAAATACAGGATCGTATCCAAATCCCTTTTCCCCGCGGGGTGCTTCGGTAATGTATCCTTCGCAAATTCCTTCAAACCGGTGCTCCCTGCCTTCCAGCACTAATGAGATCACCGTTCTGAACCGGGCTGTTCTGTCTGTTTTTCCCCTTAGCCTGTTCAGTAGTTTTTCCATATTAGCCGTAAAATCTCTTTCTTCTCCCGCATATCTTGCGCTTTTAACCCCCGGCTCACCATTCAGCGCGCTGGTTTCCAGCCCGGTATCTTCCCCGAAGCAGCTTATTCCGGTTAAGTTATAAATGGTAGTTGCTTTTTCCCCGGCGTTTTCCTCCAGGGTATCAAAAGGTTCCGGGATATCTATATCAATACCTGCTTCCGCAAGGGTTATAATATTGAACCGCCCTTTCAATACGGAACGGATCTCTTCTGTTTTATGCTGGTTATTGGTAGCAAAAATAAGCTGTTGCATAAGGTGGTATTACAATTGAAAAGCCGATTTTAAGCTTGCCCACAACTTTGCTTTAAGCGGCTTGTTTGCTTCAATGCTGTTTAAAGGTGGAGCGCATACGTACGTTGTATTGTTGAATGGCTGCACCTGGAAATGAGGAAAATGAAGCGGTAGTTCTATATCCTGTGGCGATACGCCAAAAAGCAGTACAATTTGTGGGTGGGTTACCGCATTAAGGCTTAAGTAATGATTGTTATTGGATTGATGTATGTTAATAAGGGCTATATCTGCTACGTTCAGTTTGCATGCGGTAAGAATACCGGTTAAGAAGATAAAAGATTTATCGCTGAGGAACGGGGCATCATCTGCATTCACCAATATAGTGATGTGTTTTTGGTTGGAGCCCAGGAATTTTATGTGAGCTGCCGGCGAAGCTTCATCGCCTGCTGTATCTGGCATACAAATGATGGGGGTGGTATACAGGCTTGCTATCACGTTTTCGGGTAAAATAATATTTTTAAGACTCATATTAATTTATAAGTGGCTTTCCTGCCATCGGGTTTTTTCGTTTCTTTGCAACAAAAATAGTGTTTTATGATTGCCGCTATGGATATTCAGGTTACAAAAACGGAAAGAAGCAAATTGCAGGATATTGACCTGGAAAACCTGCCTTTTGGAAAATATTTTACAGATCATATGCTGGAAGCAGACTATGAGAACGGGAAGTGGACGAATGTGGAAGTCAAACCCTACCAGCCTTTATTGTTAGAACCCTCAGTGGCGGCCCTGCACTACGGGCAGGCTATTTTTGAAGGCATTAAGGCTTATAAAGATGAGGAAGGCAACGCTTTTATATTCAGACCATACGATAATTTCAGGCGGTTTAATATTTCGGCCGCAAGGATGAACATGCCTGAAGTGCCGGAAGAGCTGTTTATTGACGGAATGCGCCGCCTTATTACCATAGATAAAAACTGGATACCTGCTAAAAAGGATCACTCCCTGTACATCAGGCCCTTTATGTTTTCTACCGATGCTATGCTGGGCGTGCGCCCTTCCCAAACCTATAAGTTCCTGGTTATATTAAGTCCTACCGGGCCGTACTTCCCCAAGCCAATGAACATACTGGTAGAAGAAAGGTATACCCGTGCGGCGCCGGGAGGTGTTGGTTTTGCAAAAAACGCAGGAAACTATGGCGGCAGCCTGATTGCTGCAACAGAGGCGCAGAAGCAGGGTTACGACCAGGTATTGTGGACGGATGCTTCCGAGCATAAATGGTTGCAGGAAGTAGGTATGATGAATGTTTTTTTTGTTATTGACCATACCGCGGTAACGCCTTCCTTAGAAGAAGAAACGATATTGGATGGCGTAACACGCAAAAGCGTAATTACTATCTTAAAAGAATTGGATATACCGGTGGAAGAGCGGCGTATTAATATTGACGAGGTAATTAAAGCTCATAAGGAGGGAAGGCTGCAGGAAGCATTTGGTACAGGAACAGCTGCCACCATTGCTATGATACAAAAGGTGAAATATAAGGATTATGTAATGGAATTCAGTGAAAAGGATTGGACGCTGAGCGCGGGAATAAAGAAAAAGCTTGATGCTATCCGCCAGGGAAAATCGCCGGATACCCACCAGTGGATGCTACCGGTATAAATTGAGGAAAAAACGCCCCGTATTATTATAAAAGTCATTTACGCAATGACTTTTTTTGCGTTCTGCATTTTCATTCCTTCTTTTAGAAAAGAGCTGAAAAGCTTTGCCTGTAGCTGATTATGCGAAAATGCTTCATATTAATGGATGAAACCCGGTATCAATACGTTAAACAAACCTTATAAAACTAAGGTTTTAGAAAGTTTTTAAATGAATTGTGATATAAAGGGTAAGTCTGGTACGGAATTGTAGCTATAGTAGCAAAACAATTTATTATGATGATACAGCGTACCGGATCAAAAGTTGTGGCTTTGTTTCTTTTACTGTCAGCCATTTTTGCAGGATGTAAAAAAGATAATAATAACAATCCGGATCCCAACCTTGATTTCAGAACGTATAAGTTATTCAATTATTCAAGCGGCGCTGAAGCAGAAGCAGGCAATTTTCGTATTGACCAGTTAGCAGATGGGAATACCCGGTTAACCATTACTATAAGCGAGCCTTACCGGCAGGATGGCGTAAATTTTGACGCCGTGATCAATACCCAAGATGAGGCGGAAAATGAGCTTGTTTTTTCCTATCTGGGTTCCGTTAATGGTAAAACGGGTAGTTTAGTGGTGAACCCGGTTATGGGAAGCGGATCCAACCTTCCTGTAAAATACAGTGAACTGATCAGTAAAACGGGCTATTACATTAAGATCATGAACGGGGCAAATGTGCAGGCCACAGGCGAAATTAAATAAAGGGCGGGGTTTTAATAATTTGAACTTATAAAATTTTGGTATTTCCCAACAAGCCGCTTACCTTTGCCCTCCCAAAAATAAAAGGTAAGAATGCCTACAATACAACAATTAGTTAGAAAAGGTAGAGAGATCATCAGGGCAAAAAGCAAATCAAGGGCTTTGGATAGCTGTCCGCAGCGCCGTGGCGTATGTACCCGTGTGTATACCACCACGCCTAAAAAGCCCAATTCCGCTTTGCGTAAAGTGGCAAAAGTGCGTTTAACCAATAAGGTGGAAGTAATTGCCTATATACCCGGTGAAGGGCATAATTTGCAGGAACACTCTATCGTATTGATCAGGGGCGGTCGTGTAAAGGATCTGCCGGGTGTTCGTTACCATATTGTAAGGGGCAGCTTAGATACCGCGGGCGTAAAAGACCGTAAGCAAAGCCGTTCCAAATACGGAACAAAAAGAGAGAAAGCTAAGAAATAGCTTTAAGGTATAATATAAGTAAACTGATTAGTGTAATAATATTTAACCAACATGCGTAAAGCACAAGCTAAAAAATTACCATTAGCACCTGATCCAAAATTTAACGATAAGCTGGTTACCCGTTTTGTAAATAACTTAATGTGGGGAGGAAAAAAAAGTATAGCTTACGATATATTTTATGATGCAATTGACCGTGTTTCAAAAGTATCCGGTGAAAACGGGTATGAAATATGGAAACGCGCATTGAATAATGTTACACCCGGGGTGGAAGTACGGAGCCGCAGAATTGGTGGTGCAACGTTCCAGATCCCGGCAGAAGTTCGTCCCGACCGTAAAATATCGCTTAGCATCAAATGGCTTATCCGCTACAGTCGCGACAGGAACGGTAAAACGATGGCAGATAAATTGGCCAATGAAATTATAGCTGCCAGCAAAGGCGAAGGTGCGGCTTTTAAAAAGAAGGAAGATACTCACCGTATGGCCGATGCGAACAAAGCTTTCGCCCATTTCAGGATATAAAGTCATTTTTAATATTTTTGTATTGATATACCCTGCTGTTGTTTCACGGCAGGGTATTTACTTATTTGAAGAAGTCCGGCCTGAATGCCTGCCCTGGCCCTGTAAATTGTACGGAAATGAAACTAAAAATTACCATCATTGTTTTGCTGATATCAAAGTTTGCTTTTGCTCAAAACAAAGGGCTGGGTACCTGGCATGTGGTTAACGCGCAATTAAGCTTAAGCCAGAAATGGGAGGTTTTTACAGAGCTGCAGACCAGATCAAACAGTTTTTTTGATGATTTTTTTTACTATGAACTTAAAGGCGGACTGAGCTACAGTATTAACAGTAACTTTTCATTTTTGGCCGGTGCAGGCAGGTATGCTACTTATGCTGGCAACGGCAACTTCGCTAAGCCATTTGACAGTGAAGAATTCCGTATCTGGCAACAGGTTACCATGAACCAGTACCTTGAGCGGCTGAAGATAGAGCACCGCTACCGTGCAGAACAAAAATGGATGAGTGGTGGGTACCGTAACCGGTTTCGCTACCGTTTAAATATGATGCTGCCTTTGAATAATGCCAAACTGGTACCTGGTACATTTTATTTGAATGTATATGATGAAATTTTTTTGAATAACAAGGCGCCTCATTTTGAACGTAACCGTTTTTTTGCAGGAGCAGGCTATATATTAACTCCGGTTACTACCGTTCAGGCCGGGTATGTAAACCAGTACAATTATTCGCTTAGCAAACGCGGTGCTAAAAATTTCCTGCAATTTTCGCTTATGCTGCAATTGGAGTATGATGATGATGCGGAAAGGATCCCTCATTTAATGGATTAAAATCGGCTACTCTTTTTTCAGCGGTCTTATGATCATCCGGAGCGCCTGGTCTTTGGTGAAATAGGCGATCATCCAGTTATAAAGCGTAGTTATTTTATTGCGGTAGGTAACCAAAGAAATAAGGTGAATGAACAACCACATGAACCAGGCGATAAATCCCCTGAAATGCAATGGAGGTTTAGGTAAATCGGCAACGGCTTTGTTGCGCCCTATAATTGCCATTGTACCTTTATCTCTGTAACGGAAAGGGCGGAGTGGCTGTTGTGCCGCTATTCTTCTAAAATTAATCGCCAGGTTTTTCCCCTGCTGCAGGGCTACCTGCGCCACCTGTGGATGTCCCTCCGGAAAATCCGGGTCGCTGGTTTGCAGGCAGGTATCTCCAACAGCATATATATTGGGAGTGTCCTGCACTTTATTAAACGCGTCTGTCAAAAGCCGTTTGCCCCGTCCATAGGAAGTGCCGGGGATACCGGCTATGGTTTTTGCGGAAACGCCCGCGGCCCAAATAAGTGTTTTGGTTTGAATATGCTCTCCGTTCGAGAGCACAACCGTATCATTTATGTAATCTTTTACCTGTATGTTCAGCTTAATTTCAACGCCTAACTTAGATAAAGCGGTATAAGTATCTTTTTGAGATCTGGGGCTCATGGGCGACAGTAACTGAGCGCCGCCGTCTATTAAATAAATATGGCTTTGATCTCTTGCCCCACTGAATTCGGGATAATCTTTGCGGATAATGAATTTTCTCATCTCAGCCAGCATGCCCGATACTTCCACTCCTGTTGGTCCTCCGCCGGCAATAACAATGGTAAGCAGCTTTTCTCTTTCTGCCTTATCAGGGGTAAGCGTAGCGTTTTCTAACTGCAGCAGCAGGTAGTTGCGCATTTCCAGCGCATCATTCACTGTTTTCATGGGAATGGCGTTTGCTTTCACATTCTCCAGCCCAAAATAGTTGCTTTCGGTTCCGGTGGCAAGCACTAAATAATCATATTCCAGCTCGCCGGACGACAGCAATACTTTGTTCTCCTGCGGAACTACTTTCAATAATTCGCCCATGCGGAAGCGGATATTTTTTTTCCCCTGGAACATTTTCCGAAACGGGTAGCTGATATTAGACGCTTCTAAAAAACCGGTAGCTACCTGGTAAAGCAGTGGCGGAAAGAAATTATAATTGTTTTTATCTGCCAGCGTAACGTTGAACCCGCTTTTATCCGATAAATGTTTAGCAAGGTTAATACCTGCAAATCCGCCCCCTATAATTACTACTTGTTTTGTTGTCATTGTTTAATTCCCTTTCTCAATTTATTTGTTACACAAAACCGATACCTGTGCCTGTTGTGTTTCCTTTCCATTTCATGTTTTTTTCATCTCTTTGGTTTTAGTTTTAATAATTGCCGGAATGCCTGCCCGGCACTAAGTGGTAATGTATTGTATCACCGATCTGATTTCGGCGTTTAATGGGTCACCCCTATAGCCTTGTTCTTCCTGTAATAATATATAGCTTAGTGGTCGTAAGGGCTGTGATTAGCAGCATGCTATAAAGCTACCAAACCCGCCGTGGCTTTCCCTGTTTTTCTGCATAAAATTTTAGAATGGCTCTGCTATTGTTTTCACACTAATTTCGCTACCTTTGCGCCTCAAAAAAATATAGTTGGAGTGTAATGCGCTTTGATGTATTTAAAAAATAAAAATATTTAATCCCCAATAAAATGGCAGACTTAAAATTTCAGAGAAACTTTGGTATTGCTGCACACATTGATGCAGGTAAAACCACTACTACAGAGCGTATTTTGCGCTACACCGGTATGATACACAAAACAGGGGAAGTGCATGACGGTGCTGCCACTACCGACTGGATGGATCAGGAAAAAGAAAGAGGCATTACCATTACCTCCGCAGCGGTAAGCTGCCAGTGGAATTTCCCTACAGAAAAAGGTAAGCCAACGGCCGAGACAAAAAAATACAGTTTTAATATTATTGATACGCCCGGCCACGTGGATTTTACCGTGGAAGTAGAGCGTTCCATGCGTGTATTAGACGGGCTGATCGCCCTGTTTTCTGCCGTGGATGGTGTTGAGCCCCAGAGTGAAACCGTTTGGCGCCAGGCTAACCGGTATAAGGTACCCCGTATTGGATTTGTGAATAAAATGGACCGTTCCGGTGCCGACTTTTTAAATGTGGTAAAACAGGTAAAGGAAATGCTGGGGGCCAAAGCGGTTCCGCTGCAATTGCCCATTGGTGCTGAAGACAGCTTTAAAGGGGTGGTAGACCTTATTAAAATGAAAGGTATTATCTGGCATAATGAAACGGAGGGCATGACCTTTGATGAAATTGATGTACCCGCTGATATGCTGGAGGAAGCCAACGAATGGAGAGGTCATCTGGTAGAAGCCGTTGCGGAATACGATGATAATTTAATGGAGAAGTTTTTCGACGATCCCAATACGATCACAGAAGATGAAATGCATACTGCCATTCGCAAGGCAACAATTGACCTGAGCATTGTGCCTATGATGTGCGGTTCTTCGTTTAAGAACAAAGGGGTGCAAACCGCCCTGGATGCAGTTTGCCGCTATCTTCCTTCGCCTATGGATATTGAGGCAATAGAAGGTGTAAACCCGGATACCGGCGATACGGAAGTGCGCCACCCCGATGCTAAAGAACCTTTTGCTGCGCTGGCTTTTAAGATCATGACCGATCCCTTTGTGGGCCGCCTGGCGTTCTTCAGGGTTTATTCGGGTCATTTAGACGCGGGTTCTTATGTGTTGAATGTGAGAAGTGGTAAGAAGGAAAGGATCAGCCGTATTATGAAAATGTTTGCCAATAAACAAAATCCCGTTGATTTTATTGAAGCCGGAGATATTGGCGCTGCTGTTGGGTTTAAGGAAATAAAAACCGGGGATACGCTTTGTAATGAAGACCATCCCATTACCTTAGAAAACATGTTTATTCCTGAACCGGTTATTGCTATTGCGATAGAGCCCAAAACACAGGTTGACGTGGATAAAATGGGTATAGCTATTGGTAAACTGGTAGAGGAAGATCCTACGCTGCGGGTAAATACCGATGAAGATACGGGTCAAACTATTTTACGCGGAATGGGCGAACTGCACCTGGAAATTATTATAGACCGTATGCGCCGTGAATTTAAAGTAGAGGTGAACCAGGGCGCGCCGCAGGTGGCATATAAAGAAGCGTTTACTACTAAAGTTGAACATCGTGAAGTACTGAAAAAGCAAACCGGTGGTCGTGGTAAGTTTGCCGACATCATATTTGAAATAGGTCCCGCCGACGAGGAGTGGATGAATGAAAACCCGGGTAAATCGTTCCAGTTCGTGAATGATATTTTTGGAGGCTCTATTCCGCGTGAATTTGTGCCTGCCATACAAAAAGGATTTGAAACTTCTATGGGCAACGGGGTACTGGCAAATTACCCGGTACAGCATATGAAAGTGCGTGTGTTTGATGGCAGCTTCCACGATGTGGATTCCGATTCCATGTCGTTTGAGCTTTGCGCAAAAAGCGGATTCCGAGAAGCGGGCCGGAAAGCTAAACCTGTACTGCTGGAACCAATCATGAAGGTAGAAGTATTAACACCCGATCAGTACATGGGCGATGTAACCGGCGATATCAACCGCCGCCGCGGTATATTAGAAGGTATGGATACCCGTAATAACCTGCAGGTTATTAAAGCCAAAGTACCGCTGAGCGAAATGTTTGGTTATGTAACCCAACTGCGTTCATTAACATCCGGCCGCGCAACGTCTACCATGGAATTCAGCCATTACAATCCTACGCCGAATAATATAGCGGAAGAAGTAATTGCAAAGGTGAAAGGAAAAGTAACGGCGTAATGAGTGGTGAGTGGTAAGTGATAAGTAAAAAAGATACACTTAAATAATAACCCGTTCTGCGAAGGTAGGGCGGGTTTTTTTTATTTGGGTTTCCTTGTTGCTTGCACAACAGCAAAGCAAGAATGAACCTGCTTTTAGGTGTTATGCACAGGGTGAATTGATGTTATGTGCCATTGCTCCAAAATAAAAAACCGGACGTTGCGGTCCGGCTATTATTCCAATAAACATAATTGTCTGTGCGTAAGATGCTATTCTTTTTTGGCGAAAGATTAAAACAACCTCGTTTTTACTTTTTGCTTGTGATCATCTATCCTAATGATTCGATAATGTAAAGATGCGGCGAATTTACCCTTAGCAGAACTTTATTCGCCGGGGAGGTTGGTTTCTCCGTTTTACGGGAACTTTTACCCGTTAAGTGTTTGTGCTTAGCGTTAAATAGAGGCTATTTTTAACGCTGCTATATATGCTTCCTGCTGGCAGAGTAGATGCTTTTTTATCACTTATCCTGATAAACAAATGATAACCGGAAAAGTATTGTTGATTGCTATCCTGGTAAGAACGAGTATTGCCAATATCACAAAAACAAAAGCCGGTCGTGTTGTGACCGGCTGTGTTTCAATAATGGTGCGGGTTAGTGCGTAAATATTTTTACCCTTGTTTTGCGGGCGATTTAAGCAACTTCTTTTACTTTTTACTTCGTGATCATCTATCCTAATGATTCGATGGTGTAAAGATGCTACAGATTTACCCTTAACGGAACTTTATTCGGCAGGCTGGTTTTTACCTTCGTTTTTCGGCTGGTTTTGCCCGATAAGTATTATTACTTACAGGCAGGTACATGCTTAATGCTTTGCCCGTAAATATATTCCTGAACCTGGCGCCGTTAAGCAGTTGATATATGTTAACGTGAATTTTGGATGTTCGGAAATAAAAACCAGTTTGTTATTGTTTCTGAATATTTACCACATAGAAATATAGGGACACATAGTTATAATATATCCTATTGTTTTCCTATGACCCTGTTGTGCCTATGTATTGAAGATAACAAACACAGAAGGCATATGGATGCATATGCTTTTTATTGCACGGCAATTCTTATCCCTTCGGAATGCGATATAAATTCAGGGGCATACATACACTGGATGGTAGCCACACCCACCGAAAAATTTCCCTGGTGCGTAACAAACAGCGGGTATTCAAATACGTAAGTGCCTTTGCGCAGCCAGCTAAAAAAGAAATTGGTAGAAGCGTCTTTGGTACTTTCGTAATAGCCCAGCCCGTCCTGCCATTTGTACTGGCTCAATACATTTACCGGTTCCGTTGCCGCGGCACGCAGGTCTTTCATGTGCACATACTCCATATCCCTGTCGGTCCGCAATTCGATCCTTACCTTTATTTTATCGCCCACTTTCAGTACCGTGCTGCTGTCCACAGGTTGAAGCACCGGTCCCCTGTCGCTATTTGTTTCTATGAACAATTGCTTTTTTAGCTGCAGGGGCATTTTATTTTCTGCCGGTACCGTTATCTTATCTAAGTCTTCAAAATATTGCCAGTACACGGCGCCCCAGCTTCCGGCATATTGCGATGCAGCGGTTGTGGAAGGAGATACGCTTACCTGTATATTGCCCATTGCAGGCGTTATTGCATCTGCGTTGACCCTGTGTTTAAAATAGCCTGTTCCCGCCTCATCGTTTCCGGAAGAAGAAAACTTTTGCGAACCCATTTGAATGGTTACTCCGGGTTGATCGTTTAACCCGTTTGTGCCCTGCAGCAATAAGGCATAGCAGGCTTCAGCGGTTGATCTGGTATTGCCCCAGTGCTGTGTTTGCTTTTGTTTTAGCAGCCACAGCTTCATGTCATTCACGGCTTTTGCATCCTGTGTTATTTCACCAAAGGCTTCAATAAGCAGAGACTGTGTTTCTACAGGCGCTTCATACCAGTGGTATCCCCGGCGGTTGTTTTTCCAGTACATGCCCAATTCTTCATGTATAATGGCATTTTCCCTGAGCGAAGCAAGAATGGCTTTGGGTGTAACTTTGTCGTTATCACGGTGCAGGCTCAGCGCAATCATACCCTGGAAATAAGGGCTTTGCTTTAACCAGAATTGTTTTGCCTGCTGCTTATAGTAATCATATGCTTTCAGGGCTTTCGCATCTGTTTTTTTATCTTCAAAAAAGCTGCGCATATAAAGGTATTGTATTGCTATACCTGTGAGGTTATTTTTTTTAAGATCGGCTTTTTGCTTAATCAGTCTGTCATAGTCTTCTTTTATCCTTGCATCGGCATAGTGCAATACCCTTTCTATGATCTCATTCCATTCGGCATAATTTTTTTCAGACAAGGCATTTAATTTTTGCAAATGCCCCGCACCGGTAATGATATACTGGGTGATGTAACGGTCTTCTTCTCCTCCTTTAAACCACACGAAGCCGCCATTAGAGCTTTGCATATCCTTCAGCTTGTTCAGGTTCGTTGCGGCTTCATTATCCATGCGCATCATGTCGAACAGCAGGGCTATATTTTGTTTTTGTTCTGTTTCGCTTTGCGCCTGCAATACCCAGGGTGTTTCCTGCAGTAATATGCTTTTCAGCTCTTCATTTTTTTCAAGGCCAGAAACAAGGCTTTTGTTGTTCGCGGAATCGGAACGCCACTTATCGTATACCGCTTTTATGCGCGGCGCACTGTTGGCAATAAGCGTGGCTAATGTATTGGCGTAATACCGGTTGAAGGTTTGCTCCGAACATTCATACGGGTATTCGGCCAGGTAAGGCAGCGCCTGCACGGCATACCACACGGGGTTTACGGTATATTCAACCGTTATCGCGTAATTCTTTTGGGTGGAAGCGGGTGTATTATCCAGCTTCAGCAGTTTTTCAAACGTAAATTGTTTGGTGCCGCTACCGCGCATATTCAACGGCAGGGTTTCTGTTACCAGCATGCGGTTGTTCAGTACCGGCAATACATTTTCTTCACCATCGGAAAGTGTGGTTCCATTAACCCGTGGCGAAGAAGTTGCGCTGATCCGGTATAATAACGGCGTATTAAAGTTTTCGGGAATGGTAAGCTGAAACAGTAATGCTTCACTTTGACCCGGTAACAGGGAAAAGCTTTTTACCGGCACGGCATTATGAAACAGGTCGTTCACCGGTTGATTGGTGGCGGCGTTAAACAGTTCTAATTTAGCGAAACCATTAATCAGGCTGTCGCCTATGTTCACAAGCTTAGCGCTGAAAAACATGCTGTCCTTTTCCCGTACAAAGCGCGGCGCATTGGGTTGCACCATCAGCTCTTTTTGGGTAACGGCTAACTGTTGGGCATACCCTAAGGCCAGGGAAGGGGTGTGGGCCAATGTCATCAGTTTCCATTGGGTTAATGCTTCCGGCGTGGTAAAGCTAAACGATACATTACCTGCGCTGTCTGTTTTCAGTTCAGGGAAAAAGAAAGCGGTTTCGTTGAAATTTTTACGGATAACCGCATTGTTTTCCGGAGTTGCAACTGAAGCCTCTTCTGTGCCGGGAGCCGGAGCTGATCCGGTAAGTTTCGAGGCGTCCCTAAGGTCTTCATTCATTGCCATCGGGGCAGGTGGCGCTGCAGGCGCTGGCACTGTTTCTGCCGCTACTCCCATGCTGCGTTTTTGGCTGCCATAACCAACCACAACCGCATCATTCAGTTGGGAAAGCTGCGCATCAATCAACCGGTCGTAATTTTTGATGAATACTTCGTGTGCTTTTCCTGATGCATTTCCCAGGTCATATCTTTCCTGCGACTGCACTTCCGTGAAGTTCTGTCCGCCATTCCAGTAGCTGCTAAAATAATATACCGGCCATATATCCGGCACAGACCAACTGTGCGGCTTAAACTGATCCAGCGATGCATCATACATGGTGGCCAGCAATTCCGCGGCTACTTTTTCGCCTTGTTTGTCACTTACCTTCACTTCCCATTTTTCGTTGCCGCCGGGCTCCATCTTATCCCTGAAAGTAGTAAAGCTGATATCGAGTTGTTTATTGCTCCACGGAATATTAATAATATGGTTGTTAGCATAAAAACGGTTATTCTTTACAAAGAACTGCAGGATGCCAAAACCACCCCGGTCATCCTCCGTTGCAGTGAAACGGAAATCCTTCTTTTCATTATTCAATGTAAGAAACTGGTAAGCGCTTTCGGAATTGTTTTGTGCCGCAGTGCTCAACGGGCGGGGAGTGCCTTGAATATCCCTGTCTGTTTGCTGGATCACAAATACATCATTAGCCGAAGTGCCGCTGATAAAGGAAGCGGTTTCGCCCGGCTGTATAAGATGGGGCATGCCTGTGCTCCAGGTATATGACGGTGATGGCAGCGTTTTGGATTTATTGTCGTACAACTGCACATATTCCATCGCTTTTACTTCGGCGCCAAATCTGTCTTTGGCTGTTACTTCAATGGCATACCAGCCGTCCCGGGGGAATTTGAAATTTGAGATTTGAAATTTGAGATTGACTGCCGTAGTAAGGGAGTCAGCATATACAACCGCTTCTTTTTTCCAGTTGTGGTAATCCGATTCATCTTTGTATTCATCGTGCGGAAAGAGCTTAATGAATTCATCTTCATTATAGATAAACTGGTCGGGCTTTTCCCAGTACCTGCTGCGGATAAGGCGACCCGGATCCTGTAATGGGTATATATTTACCTCCGCATTAACCGGTTCAAATTCACCATTCATGTTTTTGCTGCTGATCGTAAGCGTTGTAAAGCTGTCCACCGCAAGCGGCCCGTTTTGGGGCAATGTAATAGCTAATTGAATGGCTTTATAACCCACCTGTATGATTTCCGTGCTGCTGCGGGTTTCACCATTAATATCCGTTACATCTGCCTCAATGGTATAATCAAAGATGGGGTTGAGTGACTGGCTGATGGTAAGATCGGGTATGGCATTAAAATGAATAGTAAAATTTCCGGCAGCATCAGTGGTTGTGGCGCCGTTCGTAATTTCCATTGGGGTTGTATTGGGCATTCCCCTGCGGTAATATAACCAGGGATAAATAAACCTGGCACTACGTGATACCCTGTATTTTACGTTGGCGCTGCTGATGTTATTACCGGCATAGGCTTTGGCTGAACCGGTAATGGTAACGGTATCGTTCACCCTGTAACTATTTTGCGGCTTGTTGATGGCTACCAGGAACTTCGGCCGTTTATATTCTTCTACAGCAAAATACCGGCTGCTCTGGTTATACTCCTCCGCCCGTATAGCAAAATTTCCGGTGAGGGTATTTTGAGGCAAGCGAAATTGTCCGTGCAGGGAACCATATTCATTCAGGGTTAAAGCGAGCGAATCCAATACCTGGCTGTTTACATCCTGGAGATATACTTTTACGGTTTTGCCGGTAATAAGTGTGGCCTTGCGGGTAGTAGCATTTTTTGTAATGCCTATACCTTTAAAATATATTGTTTGTCCCGGCCGATAAATGCTCCTGTCAGTAAAAAAATATACCCTTGCGTTTTCCTGCTCAAATTCTTCCGCTGTTGCACTTATATCATTTGCATTATAGCGGGTATACAGGTATTGGTAATCATCCATGAACAGGTAGTCCTTTTGCCACCTGATCTCTAACCGGGCGTTCCGGTTGGTTTTGCCATCACTGTTCAGTTCAAACAAACCATTTTTACCTGCTGTTACCCGTTCTGCTTTCTGTAATTTGTTTTTCCTGTCTGTATAATCATATTTTGAAGTCCATACCTGCACCGAAGCGCCCGGCAGGGGTTGGCCGGTATTGCGGTGCAAGGCGAAATAGGTATTGCCATTGTTAATATAACTGATGTCAGATACATAAAAGAGCTGTGCAGCCAGCAGGTTTTCAGCGGTAGTAAAATCATTGTTTATGCTTCCCAGCAAAATATATTCTCCGGCGGGCAGGGCGTCAATTTTTATTTCAACCGCATGATCGCGGAAGTCGTTTGTTTCCGGCAGTTCCTGCTGCCATGAGCGTACAGCGGGCAGGGCAGTGAGCTTATTCCAGTAAGCGGTTTCGTAACGGTTTTCCCACTGTTCTTTAAGCGCCCTGTTTATTGATACTACCCGGAAATGGCAGGTGAAGAAATTTTTATAGTTCACCAAGGTTCTGAAGGCTTCTCCCGGAATATTTACTTTTTCTGTTTTGAGCGTTAACGATTTGCGGAGTATGCTATTGAGCAGGTTGCTGCAATTAGCCGCGCCTTCTGTTTTGGGAAAATCAGCCATTGTGCTTTCGCAAATTTCTTTGGCTGTTTTAAAGGCATACTTCAGCTCTTCATTGCCTTGGGCTTCATCATAGCTGTTGCCCTGCTGAAAATAATACCGGGCCAGCAACGCCCGGGCCTGTGCGGTTACGGGTTGTTTGCCATATTGTTCTGTAAGATGTACCAATGCGATCCTGTACAATTCATCCTTACCGGGCATTACGGCATGGCGGTAAACGAATTGCAGCCTGCGCAAATCGGCGTCCATCAGCGCATCCGGTACAGTATCATTACTGTGAAAGGATAACAACTGCCGGTAAATAAGCAGTGCTTTATAGTGTAAAGACGAAGTATCGCTGGTTTTAAAAGTATGATGAACAAAATCAGCTACGGGGTCAAATGCCGCATTTTCATTAATGGTAAAAGCGTAAGCGGGTTTTGTAATATTTCTTTCGTCGTTTTCAAAATAGTTTAATGCCCTGTGGGCTAAAAGATCATACAGGGTAGGGCGTAACTTCCGGGTATTGCCTTTAATGATAACAGGTTCGTATGCTTCAAGCCGGGTTTGCCGCAATAATTTTTCATCTTCTATTGAGGCCAGGTAGAGCGTGCTTATTTTTTCATTGAGATCAACCACGGTCCAGGTAGCCACATCTTCTTTGTTTACAGCCGCCGTATTGGTACGGTTATACAATTTCCAGCGGTTATTTTGAAGGTACTGCCAGTACATGCCGGCAGCTACCGACTGCAAAATATAACGTACAGGCGGTTGCGCTGTTTGTATCTCTGCTTCCACTTTCCGGATACTTTCTTCCGCCCCGTTTTCTGTGGAGGGAATATTGAGATGGACCTGGTAGATGAGGGCTTTGGTTAATTGCGCATTGTTCTTTTCTTTCTTTGCCCGCTCATATATTTTTTGCACTTCCGTGAGCGCCGATTGCGGCAATCCCTTTTCATTGATCAACTGGTCAACTTTTTTCCAGGCATCATCATAGCTCATTTTGGTTTGACTTTTAAGTGGTATGAATAATAAGCAGGATAATATATACAATAGCAGGTGTTTCAAAAACTTCATATTGTTGTATTTGGATGATATTCAAAATTAACGGGTAACAGGGAACCCATTCGCAATAACGAGATGCCGGGGTAAAAGGAATTGCATAAAAATAAACAAATCAATCCGCAAATGCGTTGTTCACTTTTACGCGCTTAAATTTCAAATAAATATTCCATAAAATTGTTAAGCTGATCTAAATACCTTACAGGTGTATTATAAGAATACTTTTCACTAAATTTGACCAAATTTTTTAGCAAATTGGCAACGCATCATAAAATTATAAACGGCGATAGCCGGCAAATGATTGAATTGGCCGACAATTCTGTTCATTTGGCTATTACATCTCCGCCTTTAAAAATTCGGAGATAAACAGACTAACTTGAGTTTTAATATCTTCACTAATAACAATAATCAGAAATTACTTTCCGGAAATCACCTTTGATAGTTTTGAAGTAGAGCATGATATTTCTTTATGTGCAGATATTGACTATTTGGGCTGGGTTGGGCAAAAAGCATTTGGCATCCAGATTAAACCAGTGACCTCGCAAGGTCATTTTGGTAACTATTCAGCAACAGAAAGAATGAAAGCAAGCTTTATAAACTTTTCCAAAAAATTTGGAGGAAATGTATTTGTAGTTTTTAGTGAGAAAGAAAAAATAAAGAATGTAGAAGTGATAGGACAAATTGCCGCTGAAATAGCGTTGCTTTCTAAATAGTTTGCGACAATTAACCGGAATAGTTCATGTGGAATATTCATCGTTGCAAATATTTTTCCCGATTTTCGGCCAGGCTTTCAACGCATCAAAGGCGTTTATACAGTTAAGGCGGTAAACATCGCTATTATCATGAAGGGAATGGTAGATGGGGATGGGATTTAAAATTTGAGATAGTCGGTATTTTCCGCCAATTTGACTTATAGAAAGGGTTGGCAAACTTGTTGCCGGTTTTAAATGCATTTATACAATACATAAGGACTATGGAAGATATTAAGAACAAAAGCGCTGAAAATCACGAAAATGCGCCATCCAATGAAACCGAGAACCTTAATGAAACCGCAGATATGGCAGATCAAACAAATGTACCTGAGGAACTGGCAGATGAATCAGGGGTTCTTCAGTTAGAATTGGCAGAGCAGAAAGAGAAATACCTGCGTTTGTACGCCGAGTTTGATAATTATAAACGAAGGAATGCCAGGGAAAGGGTAGAGTTAATACAAACTGCCGGGAAGGAAGTAATTTTTTCTTTGTTAGATGTGATGGATGACTGCGACAGGGCGGAAAAGCAGATACAGGAAAGCGGGCAGCCTAAGGATGCTGTGCAGGAAGGCGTATTATTAGTTTTTAATAAGCTCAGGTCTGTTTTATTTTCCAAAGGTCTGAAGCCGATGGATTGTAAAGGGCAGGACTTTAATCCGGATGAGCATGAAGCGGTAAGCCAGGTGCCGGTAACAGATGAAAAATTGAAAGGAAAAGTAATTGAAGAAATTGTAAAAGGATACTATCTCAAAGATAAGATCATACGTTTTGCCAAAGTAGTAGTTGGGTTATAATTTGAAAATGAAGCCGGCATATTCCGTTCCTGAACAGTTTTTAAATACCCGGCTTTTCAGATCAGCACATTCAAGTATATGAAAAGAGATTATTACGAAGTATTAGGGGTTTCCAAATCTGCGTTGGCAGAAGAGATAAAGAAAGCTTACCGCAAGGTAGCTATGCAGCATCATCCGGACCGCAATCCCGGGGATAAGGCTGCAGAAGAAAAGTTTAAAGAAGCTGCTGAAGCTTACGAAGTATTAAGTGATGCGGATAAAAAATCGAAATACGACAGGTTTGGCCATGCAGGATTGGGGAATAATGGCAGAGGCGGCTATGGTAATATGAATACGGAAGATATCTTCAGCCAGTTTGGGGATATTTTTGGCGATGATATTTTTGGTAGCTTTTTTGGTGGCGGAAGCAGGGGTGGAGGCGGACGTAGAAGTCATGGCGTGAGAGGCAGTAACCTGCGGGTTAAAATAAAGTTGAATTATGAAGAAATTGCCAATGGCGCCACTAAAACAATTAAGGTAAAGAAATACGTTCCCTGTGCTACCTGCAGCGGTACGGGAGCAAAAGACAAAGGAGGGGTGCAAACCTGTTCTACCTGCGGCGGAAGCGGGCAGGTAAGAAAGGTAACCAATACCTTTTTGGGCCAAATGCAAACCGTTACTACCTGCCCGTCATGCAATGGCGAGGGAACTACGATCACCAGCAAATGCACCAGTTGCCGCGGTGAAGGGAGAGTATATGGCGAGGAAACAGTGAATATTGATATACCTGCCGGTGTGCAGGAAGGCATGCAGTTGAGCATGAGTGGCAAAGGCAATGCAGGGGAAAGAGGTGGTCCTTCCGGCGACCTGATTATACTGATCGAGGAAGAAAGCCACTCATACCTGCAAAGAGATGGCTTGAACGTTGTATTTGATTTGCATATTTCCTTTACGGATGTTGTTTTTGGTACGCAGGTAGAAGTGCCAACTATTGATGGCAAGGCAAAAATTAAAATACCCGCAGGCACACAGAGCGGCAAAATATTCCGTTTAAAGGGAAAGGGTTTTCCTGCGCTTAATTCGTATGAAAAGGGCGACCAACTTATTCATGTAAATGTGTGGACACCGCAAAATATTAATGCTGAGGAAAAAGCGGCGCTGGAGAAATTACACGATGCTCCTAACTTTAAGCCACAGCCTGTAAAAGGTGAAAAAAGTTTTTTTGAAAGAGTGAAGGAAATGTTTGGATAGGAAGGTATGAGGTGTGAGGCATAAGGCAGAGGCTGTCGAATGCATCCCCTGCAACTTGTTAACCTGCAGACTTCTGCAATATAATCCTGAAAGTGGTTCCTTTGCCCGCCTCGGAGCTTTTTACAAACAATTGCCCTTTGTGATATTGCTGGATAATGCGCCGCGAAAGGGTTAACCCCAGTCCCCATCCCCGTTTTTTAGTGGTAAACCCGGGTTTAAATACGCTGTTCATATTGGCGGAAGCTATTCCCCTGCCCGTATCGTTTACATCTATCTGTACCTGCTCGCTGGTTTGGGTAATATCAATAGTAATTACGCCTTTTCCTGCCATGGCATCCAACGCATTTTTTAAAAGATTTTCAATAACCCAGTCGAAAAGTGAAGCGGAAATTTTTACGGGAATGGTTTGCGCATTACCGGCGTTTATAATGAACTGCACTTTTTCAGGCGATCTGCGGCGGATATAATCTACCATATTGTCAATTTGCACCAGCAGGTCTTTTTCCTCTAATTTTGGAGTGCTTCCTATTTTGCTGAACCGGTCAGATACCAGTTGCAGCCTGTCTACATCTTTGGCCAGTTCCGCTGCCATCTTTTCATTATAAGGATCTTCTTTAAGCATCGCCACCCAGCCCTGCAGTGAGGTAAGGGGTGTGCCCAACTGGTGGGCGGTTTCTTTGGCCATGCCTGCCCATAGCTGGTTCTGAACAGAGCGGTTGCGGGTGGCCATGGCATACAGTGCAAAAACGATGAATAAGGCTACGATCAGCAATTGCACCAGCGGGTAGTATCTCACCTCCTGCAACAGCGCAGAGCTGCCGTAGTAGTACAGGTCTTTTTTACCGTTGAGGGGGTCAATATAAACAATGGGCTCATGCTGATTTTTGAATTGCCGTACTTTTTGATGAAGATAGCCGGTATCCCTGTTAACTTTAATAGAATCGAGGTTAATATAATGTATGATGCTCCCGGCTTCATCAACCCCGATAATAGGAATATCGTTGTTGTTGGTAATAATGGCGGAAACCAGCCTGGTATCTGCATCAGGCGGTGAGCTGATCAGAAATTTTTCGGCTTCCACCCAGGTTTCTACTTTCTGTCTTTCATCTGCCGCTATTTTATTAGCCAGGTATTGCGAATAGAAGATCGTTCCTGTTACAATAGCAATAGCAATTACCGACAATGCCGTACGCCAGTTAAAGAAACGGTAAAACATATTTAAAAATAGCGAAACGGTAACAATGCTTCCTTTATTTTTGAAAAAATAATTCTTTGCATTGACCTATTATCCAACTGTAGCCGTGGTTATCCTGAACTGGAACGGCAGGAAGTATTTAGAGCAGTTCCTTCCGTCCCTGATGCTCACTACTTATCCGGCTGTACAATTCATTGTAGCTGATAATGGATCAACCGATGATTCCCTGGCCTTCCTGAGCCGGCATTATCCAGGTATTATACAGTTGCGCAGCGCTGTAAACGAAGGCTTTGCCAAAGGATACAATACCGCTTTAAAGCAGGTAGAGGCTTCCTATTACGTGTTATTGAATTCCGATGTGGAAGTAACGCCGGGATGGATAGAGCCTGTAATTGAGCTAATGGAAGGGAATGCAGGCATCGGCGCCTGTCAGCCCAAAGTGTTGTCGTGGCACGATAAAACGATGTTTGAATACGCCGGTGGTGCAGGCGGGTGGATAGATGCCTGCGGGTATGCTTTTTGCCGGGGCAGGATATTTGATGTATGTGAAAAAGATACAGGACAATATGATGATATTGCCCCGGTGTTCTGGGCTTCGGGCTGCGCCCTGTTCATACGGCCGGAAGTATATCATGGATTAAACGGGTTTGATGCCTTGTTTTTTGCCCACCAGGAGGAAATTGACCTGTGCTGGCGGATGCAACTGGCGGGCTATCATGTTTACGTGTGCCCCCACTCGGTAGTATATCATGTGGGCGGGGGCAGCCTGCCCAAAGGTAATCTCCGTAAAGTATATTTAAATTACCGTAACAGCCTTATTATGCTGTTCAGGAATTATGCATTTGCAGAAAAGGTATGGAAAATTCCATTGCGCCTGGTATTAGACGGGATCAGCGCTGTGCAGCAGGTGTTTAAGGGCGATATGGGCTATGCCGCAACGGTATTAAAGGCGCATTTCGCGTTTTATAAGTGGTTGCTATCGGCGAAAGAAAAAAAGTATTTTCCTGTAAAACGGGTGGCATATCCTTATGGAGTATACAAAGGGAGCATAGTGTGGCAGTATTTTGTAAAAAAGAAGCGGCGTTTTACAGAAATTATTGAACCAAAAGGGTAAATGTTAGCGGGTAACCGCTATTTTTGCAGCGTAAATCAATACATATGGAACAGGAAATTACGGTAAACAATAAAAAGGATTTTGCCTGGAGCTGGGTAAAATCATCCCGGTTTTTGTTTTACATGCAAATGGTGGCGGTTATGGCTTTTTTAATTGGCGGCAGCTATGGATTATACAAGCATCGCTATAAAGGTAAGCCTAACGTAACGGTACCGGAAAACACGTTGTATACCCCCAAGTATAAATAAACAGGGCAGCGCAGAAAAATTTTGCTGTTTAAAAGCAATCCTTAATTTTGCACCCCCGATCAGTTCTTTAATAAGCGGAAGTAGCTCATTTGGTAGAGCACGACCTTGCCAAGGTCGGGGTGGCCGGTTCGAGCCCGGTCTTCCGCTCAGAATGATTCCATTCGTAAAATGCGGGTGGAATTTTTTGTTTAGTGTAAAAGCCCTGGTGGTGGAATTGGTAGACACGCAGGACTTAAAATCCTGTGGCCAGCAATGGCCGTAACGGTTCAAGTCCGTTCCGGGGCACGCTGAATCGGTCAGTTATAAAGGTCGCTTTCATGCGGCCTTTATAATTTCCGCAGCTTTTCAAACAATTTTCAAACAGATCCATTTCTTACAGCCTGATTATTTCAATCAGTTTTGCTTCCTGTAAAAATCAACTTTCTCAGGTTTAAGCGGTTGATTTCCTAAAATGATGTCGGCCGCCTTTTCTGCGATCATCATAATTGGCGCATACAGATTGCCATTCGTTATATACGGCATTACGCTTCCATCTACTATCCTTAAACCATTAAGCCCATGCACGCGCAACGTTAACGGATCTACAACAGACATGTTATCCGTGCCCATACGACAGGTGCAGGATGGATGCAGGGCAGTTTCTGCATCACGTTTAACCCAGTCCAGTATTTGCGCATCGGTATCAACGGCGGGTCCGGGTGAAAGTTCTCCGCCATTATATTCATCCATCGCCGGCTGATTCAGGATATTCCGGGCACAGCGAATGGCCTCCACCCACTCCTTCCGATCCTGATCTGTAGAAAGATAATTAAACCGGATGGCTGGCTTTTGCTTTGGATCCGGCGACTTGATCAGCACTGAGCCGCGGGCATCGGAATTCATTGGGCCAACATGCACCTGGTAGCCATGCCCCCCTGATGGGGAACTCCCATCATACCGTATTGCCACAGGCAAAAAATGAAACTGGAGGTTAGGGTAAGCAACCGTTTCATTACTCCTGATAAATCCTCCGCCTTCAAAATGATTGGTTGACGCAGGTCCTTTCTTGAACAATATCCACTGTAAACCCACCAATGGTTTATTATACCATTTCAATGCCGGCCATACGCTCACTGGTTTTTTGCAGGCATATTGGATATATACCTCCAAATGATCCTGTAAATTCTGCCCTACACCAGGAAGGTCATGTAGCACCTCAACCCCTGCCGATTTCAACGTTTCAGGATCTCCTATTCCTGACAGTTGGAGCACCTGGGGAGAATTAATGGAGCCTCCACAGCAAATAACTTCACCTGCGGTAACCCTGTGCAAACTGTTTCCTTTCAAATATTCTACGCCAACTGCGCGATTCCCCGAGAAAAGAATTCTGGTGGTGAGCGTACCACAGATCACTTCAAGATTTTTTCGTTTTCCCAAAACAGGATGCAGATATGCATCCGAGGCAGACCAGCGCCTCCCGTTTTTGATGTTGCGATCAAACATTCCAAAACCTTCCTGTTGAAATCCATTCACGTCGTCTGTCAGCGGATAGCCTGCCTGTTTGGCCGAATCAAAAAATGCTTTAAACAAAGGGTTAGTAGCCGGACCGGTCTCAAGATGCAGCGGCCCGGCGCCACCACGCAAAGCATTTGTTCCGGCGGTCCTGTTTTCAGACTTTTTAAAATACGGAAGGCAATGGGCATAATCCCATGTTTCCATTCCCGGATCCTTTGCCCACTTTTCATAGTCCAACGGATTACCCCGAATGAAAATCATTCCGTTAATGGAACTGGAACCACCTAACACTTTTCCACGGGCATGGTATACCTGCCGGTTATTCATGAATGGCTCGGGCTCCGACTGGTATTGCCAGTCATAATATTTACTGCCAATCGGATAGGTAAGCGCGGCCGGCATATGAATAAAAATATCCCACCAGGCATCTCTTCTTCCTGCTTCAAGCACTAAAACCTTGTGTTCCGGATTTTCACTGAGCCGGTTTGCCAGCACACAGCCGGCAGACCCGCCTCCAATAATGATTGTGTCAAAAATTTTTTCCATCTTAATAAGGGGATTCTACGTTTCCTAATTCTACATAAACACTTTTTAGCTGGGTATACTGTTGAATAGCAGCAAGGCTATTCTCCCGGCCCAGACCAGACTGTTTATACCCGCCAAACGGAATTTCAATGGGGGTTATATTATAATTGTTGATCCAGCAGGTACCTGCCTGTAATTGATGAATGACCCGGTGACCTCGTTTGATATCATTTGTAAATACCCCTGCCGCCAGTCCGTAGGCGGTATTATTAGCCCTTTCAATCACCTCTTCTTCCGAGTCAAAACATAGTATGGAGAGCACCGGACCAAAGATCTCTTCTTTGCAAATTTCCATGGCATCGTCGCAATCCGTAAAAATGGCAGGAGAGATGAAGTTACCGGAACGAATATCCCGTCCTTTAAAATCTTTTTCAGGCCTGAACCCGCCGGTGAGTAATGTTGCTCCCGCAGCTTTTCCTGCCTCAATAAACCGCATTACTTTTTCCATGTGCGCCTTACTTATTAATGCGCCCAACTGGGTCTCCGGATCTGCCGGGTCTCCCACCCTGATCTTTTCCGTCCGCTCCCTGAGCTGCTTCAAAAAAGCATCAAAAATTTTGCGATGCACAAATACTCTTGTACCATTTGAACAAACTTCCCCCTGCGTATAAAAATTTGCCAGCAGGGCTGCTGATACCGCATTGTTCAGATCTGCATCTTCGAAAATGATAAGCGGAGATTTTCCACCCAGTTCCAGCGTAACCCTTTTGAGTTGGGATGCAGCACCTGCAAAGAGCTTTTTACCGGTGGATACTGAACCTGTTAATGATATTTTTGCTATGCCCGGATGCTCCACCAACTTACGTCCCACCCTGCCATCACCCTGAACCACGTTAAACAAACCATTCGGGGCTCCGGCTTCCATTATTGCCTTCGCCAATTCTAGTGCCGTTACCGGGGTGAGTTCGGATGGCTTAAAGATCATTGCGTTTCCACAGGCCAGCGCCGGGGCTGCTTTCCATGCAGCGATCTGGATCGGGTAATTCCATGCACCAATGCCCGCGCAAACCCCTAAAGGTTCAGGACGCGTATAGCCAAAGGCGTTTTTCAAATCAAAATACTCCCCGTGTATACCCGCGGCCATTCCTCCAAAATATTCCAGGGCATCTGCAGCCGAAGTAATATCCACAGCCAGGGATTCGGAAATGGGTTTTCCCACATCCTGCGTTTCTGCCAAAGCAATTTGCTCCAGCCTGGATCTTAAGATACCGGCTGCTTTTAATAAAACCCTGCCCCGTTCTGCCCCGGTTTTGCTACGCCAGACCCGGAAGGCCTTTTCTGATGAATGTACGGCTGCTTCAATATCCCCATCGGTAGCCTGGTATACCTCTCCCAATGGCTCATTATCTGCCGGGTTAAGGTTTATCCAGGTTTCCCTGTTTGAACCTGTGGTTAAAGCGCCATCTATAAATTGAGTGTACTTCATATTTTGTTTAACCAACAATTCTTTTTCTTTTATATAATTTATAATAATAAATGAACACACCCAGGCAAATCAACACCGCTGTATAAAGCCACGCTGCATACTGG
>CAYVEI010000003.1:56787-60096 GCA_964450515.1 uncultured Terrimonas sp.
AATGAACACACCCAGGCAAATCAACACCGCTGTATAAAGCCACGCTGCATACTGGTTATACCATCCTAAACCATAGGTTGCAGTGCGGGGCCATGATACATTGATGATCATAAAACTGCTCCAGATAAGGGCCAGAATATTCACCGGGAATCCCCATTTGCCCAAACTGAATTTGGCGTCGATAGCTACTCCTTTCCGGGCTGATGTAAACCTGTTTTTCAGTTGAACTGCCACCACGATCCAGTAGGCCAGGTTAGCCCAAAGCATACCGATAGAAGTTACGAGCTCAAATACTTTTGGAAATTGAATATTCACCACCAGGATAATGATTGCTGCCAATCCGCAAAGCAGGGTAGCTAAAACAGGAACCCGGGTTTTGCGGGAAACTTCAGATAAGGACTTACTGAAAGGCAGACGCCCGTCGCGCCCCATGGCGAACATTAATCTTACTGCGCCGGAATGCACCGCAAAGGTGCACACAAGGATAGCAAAAATAACGATACAAAGAAAAAGCTTGCCTGCCGTTTCACCGAGCACCGATTTCACCAGCATCGGTAATCCTCCGTTTATATTCCCCAAACCCGGCATGCCCAGATCCGGTACTGCCATCAGGGCAAAAAGCAAGACCAGTAATCCGGAAAATCCAGCGGCAAGAAGCGCCTGCAAAATAGCACGGGGCGCCTTTTTACGGGGATCATGCGTTTCTTCAGCCAATGTTCCGGCAGTATCGAATCCATACAGCACATAAGAGGCTGTTAACGCTGTAGCGGCCATTAAAACCGTTAGGTCAGGAAAAGAATTGAACCCGGATCCGCCGGACTGAATGTTAACAACTGCTTCTGCAGGAGACCTTACGCTATTCAAAAAAAGCAGTACGATCAATATGATAATGCCAACCAGTTCGGCAAAGACACCAATATTATTGATCACCGCCAGTAGCTTAATACCCCGGGCATTGATGATGGTACTTATAACAATCAGAATAGAACCCAGTAATATGGCATTCACAGCAACCGATTTTGGGTCATTTAAGGTTCCAATGATCTGGAAGGAACCTGAAATTTGGGGCAGGCTCACCTGGAGTGCCATGGCCACAGCAGCAAGCGTAACAATCAAACAAGCCAGGTAAATCCAGCCTGTCATCCATCCAAAGAAAGGGTTCCCGGTAAACTTTGCCCATTGATAAACCCCGCCCGACAACGGAAACCTTGAAGCGAGTTCTGCAAAGCAGAGCGCCACCAGCAACTGACCCGACAGTACAAATGGCCAGGTCCAGAAAAATGCGGGACCGGCAACCCCATAACCCAAATGAAACATTTGAAAAAGACCGGTAAGGATAGAGATGTAAGAAAAGCCTGCAGCAAAACTCGAGAAACTGCCCATCGAACGCTTTAATTCCTGACGATAGCCAAAACTGGCCAGATCGTTGTTATCAGTAACCGGAGAATCCTTCATATTTGTGTTGCAGGTTTGGTCTTACTAAATGAATATAGCTATAAAAAAGGGTGCGCCTGTTTTAGCTTTTTACAGGTCCACCCTGATTTTTATGGTCTTTACCCTAATGAAATATTAAATAACAACTTATATTTATGATATAGTTTAGTTTTTGTATCTGACCCCAAATTACAAAAAAAATCATCATGTCCCTTCCCGGAATTGACACAAACTTCACCCTGCCTGCGCGCTTTTATACGAGTACTGAGATTTTCGAGAAGGAACTGGAGCGGATTTTTTATAGTCGCTGGATTTATGTGGCATGTGAAGCGGATCTTCCGAAACCAGGGGATTACATTACATTAAAACTCGGAAAGCGGTCCTTTTTTCTGCAGCGTGGCCAAAACGGGGAAGTGCGGGGGTTTTACAATGTATGCCGGCACCGTGGTCATGAACTGTTGCAGGGAGAAAGGGGCAACCGTAAAGGCATCTCTTGTCCCTATCATAACTGGACTTATGATCTCAGCGGAAAGTTGCTGCGTGCACGCGGTATGGAAGCTGATTTTCCCAAAGAAAATTTTGGGCTCAACCCTATAAATGTGGCCGTGATCGGCGGGCTTATTTATGTTTGCCTCAACTCACCTGCGCCCGATGATATTGAAACCGTGACCAATTTGCTTACACCTTACCTCGCACCATACCAGGTGGCTAAAACTAAAATAGCCTGCCAGAAAGATATTATTGAGGCCTGCAACTGGAAACTGGTGATAGAAAATAACAGGGAATGCCTGCATTGTGAAAGCAATCACCCTGAATTGTTGGTACCATTGTACAGCTCAGGTTTTGGCAAGGGGCTCGATAAGGATAATATCCAGCAATCGGAACAGCGCTTCCAGGATACGCTCCAGGAAAAAGAAAGGGAATGGGAATATCTCGGTCTTCCTTATGAATTGATAGAGTTCCCCGACAATCTCTGGTTCCGCACGGTTCGGTTGCCCCTGGCTAACCAGTGCCTTTCCCACACGCTGAAACCAGAACATGCCTGTAAAAAACTGCTCGGTAATTTTCAGCGACCGGAAGGAAGCGGGCTTTCTTTGTGGACCCACCCGAATTCCTGGAACCACTTTTTGAGCGACCATATCGTCACCTTCGCGGTCTTTCCGCTTTCAGTAGACAAGACGCTTGTGCGAACCAAGTGGCTGGTGGCGGCAGATGCCGTGGAAGGTGTTGACTATAATCTTGATGACCTCACAAAGGTGTGGACCCAAACCAATCTACAGGATCAAAGCCTGGCAGAAGGTACTTACCGTGGCATTTGTTCCGGCGGCTACCTGCCAGGGCCGATCGCTGATGAGGAGTACCTCGTTAAACAGTTTCTTTCCTGGTATACCGATCAACTCACCATAAACCCCGGGCACTGATGCCAAAAATTGTAATAATAGGAGCCGGTATCGTTGGCTGCTCACTGGCCGACGAGCTTACCGAACGCGGATATACTGATATAGTTGTGATTGAAAAAGGCCCGCTCTGGGCTCCCGGCGGCTCTACGTCACACGCCCCCGGCGTTGTGTTCCAGACCAATGGGTCGCGTACTATGGCGCAGTTCGCCCAACAGACCGTTGAAAAATTATATAGTCTTCGCCATAACGGCGAACCCTGTTTTCTTAAGGTAGGCAGCCTGGAGCTTGCCACAACGCCTGAGCGACTGGCGGACCTACACCGAAGGGCGGGGCTGGCCATATCTGTTGGCATTAACGCGAAAGTGATTTCTCCAGAGGAGGCGTTGCGGATGCACCCGATGCTGGCTCAAGACAAATTATTGGGTGCTTTGTATGTGCCTGACGATGGCATTGCCCGCGCAAAACTCGCAGACCA
>CAYVEI010000003.1:60196-67110 GCA_964450515.1 uncultured Terrimonas sp.
TGAACTGGCTGCATACAAAACCGAAGCGGAGCTGCCCGTGCTCCGTCACCAGGGGGCTGATCTGTATTTCAAACAAAGAGGACATAGCCTCGCGGTTGGCTGGTATGGACACCGTCCATTGCCCGTAAGAGCAGAAGATATTCTTCCCAACGACCGCGCAGAAATAATGCCAAGCCAGATGCCCTTTACTCCTGAAGAGTGGAAAGGCGCCATGGAAGGTGCAACCGAGGTCATTCCTGCACTGAAGAACGCGGAGATCGCGGAATCAATGAACGGTTTATTCTCCTTCACCGTAGACAACTTTCCCCTGATGGGTGAATGGTCGGGGTTGAAGGGCTTCTGGGTTGCCGAAGCAATATGGATTACCCACGGATGTGGTGTGGCCCGCGCCATGGCAGAATGGATCGTCAATGGGCATCCTACACTCGCTGTACATGAATGTGATGTGAACCGGTTTGAGCCTCATCAGTTAGGTCCGCAACATGTTGAAGAACGTGGTGCACAGAATTATATTGAAGTGTACGACCTGCTGCACCCGCTGCAGCCTATGGAGTCGCCACGTCCGCTCCGCACCACCGGTTTTTACCCGCGGCAGCAGGAGCTCGGTGGCTTCTTTCTTGAAGCTGCCGGTTATGAGCGACCGCAATGGTACGAAGCAAACGCCAGCCTGGTTCACCGCTACCCCTCACCGCCCCGCGATGCCTGGAGCGCATCCTTCTGGTCGCCGGTCATTGGGGCCGAAGCCCGTGCCGTAAGGGATGGCGTTGGACTGTTTGATATCACAACCCTGAAACGCATCGAAGTTACCGGCAAAGGTGCCCTGGAGTTTTTGGAGCGACTGACAACCGGTAACCTGCGAAAAAAGCCCGGCTCCATCACTTATTGCCTCTTGTTGAACGAAAGCGCCGGCATCATGAGCGACATCACTGTAATGCGGCGTGGCGAGCAGGACTTTTTTATTGGAGTGAACAGTAATACCGATATCAACTACCTGAGGCAACTGGCACCAGACACCGTGCATGTGCGCGACATCACCGCGGGCACCGTTGCGCTGGGGCTCTTCGGACCCCGGTCACGGGAACTCGCCCAGTCTTTGACAAGGGATGACCTAAGCAACGAGGCGCTCGGTTATTTCCGGTTAAAGCACACCTATCTCGGTCATGTGCCGGTAATGCTGGCCAGGCTCTCTTACGTTGGGGAGCTGGGGTATGAGATCTACACCACAGCTGATCTTGCGCTGAAACTCTGGGACACGCTTTGGCAGGCAGGAAAGCAGTACGGACTTATTGCAGCCGGTCGCGGTGCATTCAACTCTATGCGACTGGAAAAAGGATACCGCAGCTACGGTACAGATATGAACAGTGAGCACAACCCCCATGAGGCGGGGCTGGGTTTTGCAGTCCGCAAGAGCAGCGGCTATACAGGCGCTGAGGCTTTAAGCAAAGTGGATCCTGCTTCATTGAGCAAACGGTTGGTATGCCTGGTGCTCAACAACCCGCAGCATGTAGTGCTGGGCAAGGAGCCCGTTATGCACGAAGGCAAGGTGGTGGGTTATGTCACCAGTGCTTATTTCGGACATACCATTGGCAAACCACTGGCGTATGCCTGGGTGCCTGCAGCATTGAGCACACAAGGTACAGCGCTAATGATACGATATTTTGACAATGACTACCCCGCAACCGTAGGGCAGGATCCGCAGTTTGATCCGCAAATGACAAGATTAAAATCATGACAAATACGAACGATATATTATCTCCCGGCACCATCGGCCGGCGACGGGCAGCCACGCTCCCGGAGCAGCCTCCGCAGTTGTGGAAATCTGTGAAGCCGAAAAAAGCATACGATGCCATCATCGTGGGCGGTGGCGGTCATGGACTTTCCACAGCCTATTACCTGGCAAAAAATCATGGAATTACCAATATCGCGGTACTGGAGAAGGGTTGGCTCGCGGGAGGCAACACCGCCCGCAACACCACCATTATCCGATCAAATTATCTCTGGGATGAATCGGCTGCGATTTACGAGCATTCATTGAAATTATGGGAAACCCTCGAAGAAGATCTCGGCTATGAAATGTTCTTCAGCCAGCGTGGTGTGCTCACGCTTGCGCATTCAGTGAGTGATGTGCGCTCTAAGCGCCGGAACTTTTACGCCAATGCCCTCAACGGTATAGATAGTGAATGGCTCACTCCGGAAGAGGTGAAGAAGCTGGTTCCCATCATCAATATCAGCCCGGATGTACGCTATCCCGTGCATGGCGCCACCTACCAGCCCCGTGGTGGCATTGCCAAACATGACTGGGTGGCCTGGGGTTATGCAAAGGCTGCGAGCGATCTTGGTGTGGACATCATCCAGGGCACTGAAGTAACGGGTTTTGACATCCAAAATAATAAAGTGCAGGGCGTACAGACCACGCAGGGCAATATTGCTGCCGGTAAGGTGGGTCTCGTAGGCGCAGGGCATTCATCAATATTGGCCAATCTTGCCGGGTTTTCCATCCCCATCCAGAGCCGGCCATTGCAGGCGCTGGTGAGTCCCTTGCTTGAACAGGTGCTTAATACAGTGGTGATGAGCGGCGCTGTGCATGTATATGTGAGCCAGGCCCACAAGGGTGAGCTGGTGATGGGAGCTGGCACCGATGCCTTCAACTCCTACGCACAGCGCGGCGGCTTCCATGTGATTGAACACCAACTGGCAGCGGCGCTGGAACTATTCCCGATATTCGCCCGTGCACAGGTGCTCAGAACATGGGGAGGTATCGTTGATGTTTCTCCGGACGCTTCACCTATCATCGGTCTAACCCCGGTTGAAAACCTGTTTATCAACTGTGGCTGGGGAACAGGTGGTTTTAAAGCCACGCCCGGTTCGGGCTGGGTGATGGCCCACACGATAGCGCACGGCGCCCCGCATGAATTGAATCGCCCCTTCGCACTTGACCGCTTCGTGACAGGGCATCTTATTGATGAACATGGAGCAGCAGGTGTTGCCCACTAAAAAATACTTTATGTTTTTAGGGGTGTTTAAATGTAGTAATGAAGATTTTTGTATAAAACCTGAAGACGCCATTATAACTGAACGATAAAGTGATTGCGACGCAACGAAGATGCCATAAAAAACCGCTGCCGGTATCTAAATGAATTATTTTTTGTTACCGGCAATTGTATTTCATAGCATCGTCCCTTGTGTCACACCCTTGTACTGCAGTACCAATGGCATCATGAATACACTAAAACAGGTGCTGCTAACGCGGTAAGTGAGCGGTAGCTTTATAAAATTTATAGTATGCTTTACATTCCCTGTCCCCATTGCGGGCTGCGCAACGAAACCGAGTTCCATTACGGAGCTGAGGCTGGCGTTGCTTACCCTGATCCTAACACACTGACCGATAGCGAGTGGGCAAAATACCTGCATATCCGCGCCAATCCCAAGGGGTGGCTTGCCGAGCGCTGGGTACATTTTGCCGGATGTGGCAAATGGTTCAACCTCTGGCGCAACACCGTTACCCATGAAATAGGGCCGGCATATCTTCCCTTTACCAAACAACCAAAAGCGCCTGCTCCCGATGGACATCGGGACGGGCAGGAGGGTTCAAACGCATGAGCGACATTATTTTCCATTTTGATGATATAGTATACAAAGGGCACCACGGTGAGCCCATGGCGGCTGCATTGCTGCGCAGCGGCCTGCTGTCTGTCACCAACAGCACCTATCATGGCCGTCCGCGGGGCGTGATCGGATTGGGTGTTGAAGAACCCAATGCACTCGTGCAACTGGTATCCGGTACTAAGGAGTCAATGCGTCCTGCTACTGTGATTGAAGTGGCGGACGGACTCGCTGCACGCAGTCTTACGGGTATTGGCGCACTGCCTGAGGATCCCGAAGAAGCCCGTTATGATAAAACCAACCGCTATGTAGATACGCTGGTTATAGGGGCAGGTATTGCGGGACTTACGGCCGCAGATGAGGAGCTTCGTGCAGGCCGTGAAGTGCTGCTGATTGACGACCAGCCAGGACCTGGCGGTCATCTCCGGCACCTTGGGCTGGAATTACCGTTTTCCTTGATGGATGTGCTCGCGCATAAGAACCTTACTTATCTGTCCAGGTGTACCGCCACCGGGTTATACGACCAGAATTATGTGGTTGCGATCGAGCGCCGAAGCGATCACCCTGGCAATGCCGCGCCGGCGAACCGCGCACGCATCCGGGTATGGCATATCCGTGCCGAACGGGTTGTACTGGCGCCAGGTGCGTTCCAGCGGCCATTGATCTTCGCTAATAACGACAGACCGGGTATCATGCTCTCTCATTCGGCAGCAACCTATGTTGCGGTGCATGGAGTGCAGATCTTCAAACGTGCCGTGGTGGTTACGGTTGATAACCAGGGATACCGCGATGCACTAAGACTTCACAATGCCGGCGTACAAGTGCAGGGTATTTATGATACACGATCAGCAGCGGGGGGAGCAAGTGTAGATGCCGCGAAGGCTGCAGGCATTCCGGTACGTTTTCGTTCTACCGTGCTGGATACTACTTCCAATGCAGAAGGAGTATTAAATGGGGTAACGATACAAGACCTCGATACAAAAGAAATTGTTCAAACAGGTGCTGATCTGCTCGCTGTATCGGGCGGATGGACGCCCATTGTTGATCTTGCTACGCATATCGGCATCAAACCAAAATGGAGTGAGGAACACGCCGCCTTCCTGGTAAACCACGCTACCGGCCAACTCCGCACCGCCGGCATGCTGGCCGGCGACTTCGGGGGCGATGACGATCCGGCGGTATACTTTGGCCCGGCACTTGATGCCGAACAGGCACGGCATGCTTACATAGACTTTCAGCGCGATACCACATTGCACGACCTGCGCCGCGCCGTTGGGGCAGGGTTGCATAGCATCGAGCATATAAAAAGATACACCACCATCGGCACGGCACACGACCAGGGCAAAACGAGCGGTATGCTCACCATTGGTGCGCTTTGCCAACTGAACGGAAAGGACGGGCTCTCACCTGCCGACGTAGGTACGCTTTCTTTTCGTCCACCTTATGTGCCCATACCTTTTGCTGCACTTGCCGGGCGGGAACGCGGAGCATTGTCCGACCCCATCCGCATTACAGCACTCCATCAATGGCATGTGGAAGCCGGTGCGGTATTCGAGGATGTGGGGCAATGGAAACGACCCTGGTATTTCCCAAAAGCGGGTGAAAGCATGGACGAGGCTGTCCGGCGGGAGTGTGTAGCAGCCAGGCAGGGTGTGGCCGTAATGGACGCCTCTACCCTTGGAAAAATTGATATCCGGGGTGCAGACGCCGGGATTTTCCTCGACCGCATCTATACAAATATGTTCTCTACATTACCGGAAGGGCAGTGCCGTTACGGATTGATGTGCAAGGCTGACGGCATCGCGTTTGATGACGGTGTTACCACCCGGCTGGGTAAGAACCATTTCCTGATGACCACCACCACCGGAGGTGCTGCGCGGGTGCTGGCCTGGCTGGAAGAATGGCTGCAAACGGAATGGCCGGAGCTGGAGGTTTATTGCACCTCGGTTACCGAGCATATTTCTACCATCGCGCTGGTGGGCCCGAAAAGCAGGCAACTCCTCCACGAACTGGTAAAAGATATTGACCTCTCCAAAGATGCATTTCCTTTTATGCACAGCCGGGATGCAACGATTGATGGCATTCCGGTGCGCATCGCGCGGATATCCTTTTCAGGAGAGCTGGCATTCGAGATCAACTCAACCTGGGGTCATGCCCGCCATATCTGGGAAAGGCTATGGACGCTCGGACGTGCTTACGACCTGACTGCCTATGGCACAGAGACCATGCACGTGCTGCGGGCGGAAAAGGGATATGTTATTATCGGGCAGGATACTGATGGCACGCAAACGCCACCTGACCTCAACATGTCGTGGATTGTTTCCAAAAAGAAAGAGTTTATCGGAAAGCGCTCCTTACAGTTGCCTTACCTGAAAGCAGCGGGAAGACAGCAATTGGTTGGATTGATACAGGAGAAGGATGAAGAAGTCATCCCCGAAGGAGCATATATCACAGTATTGAATGCGCAACCGGACCAGTACAACAAAACTCCTCATACCGGTTTTGTAACGAGCGCTTACTATTCGCCGGCACTTGGGCGTTCGTTCGCGCTGGCGCTGGTGGCTGATGGACTGAACCGGATTGGTGAAAAAGTGACTATACCATTGCCTGCCCCGATGAATATCGGGGGAAAAAAACTGTTGCATGCTACCATCTGCGACAGCGTATTTATTGACAAGGAAAATACCCGGAGAGATTAGTTACTGACTTGTTGTGCTATTAAGAACACTTCATTTTATGCAATCTGATAGTTTACAACAAAGAATAGTATTACCAAAGATGATGCTACCGGAGAACTGAAGCTCAATAAAGCTGCTTCCCGAAATCGGGCTGTACATCCCTGCCCGTCCGGCAGGCGGGGATTTCGGGTGCCCTTTTTTCGTACTTTTTTGGGCAAGCAAAAAAGTACAAAAGGAATATTGGAATACATGAATTTGTAAAAAGTTCAATAGCATAACAGGTTAATTATTATATATGATTGCCAAACAAAGTCCGTTGGAAGGAAAACATACAGGAACCGCCGCTACCGTGGCCATCCGTGAATTGCCGGGATTGCACACCATTGATCTCCGTGTTGCACCCGGAAGTGTAGCCCAGCTTGCCGTTACCGGAGCATTGGGTATAGAACTACCGGCAAAGGCAGGCCGGATCCAAACCACGTCAGTACCTGGTGGTGGAGGTGAAGCACATGTACTGTGCCTTGCACCTGACTGGTGGCTTATGGTAGGGTTGGAGGAAGCGGAGCTGCAACTCGCACTATTGAAGAACCAATATCATTTCAGCGCGGTTGATGTGAGCGGTCAACGAACTAC
>CAYVEI010000004.1:0-62769 GCA_964450515.1 uncultured Terrimonas sp.
GCTATGATAAAGGATGAATATAATAAAATATTCACGATGGCGAAAATGGAAGCGAGGTTTTTAATGATGATATTGGATGGATCCTGGAAGAAATTGATAAGTGCATACAAAGGAAAAGTGCAGGCATAAAAGAACAACAAGCCGGAGCATATCCAGAAAGAAGACTCGCGAAAAAGGTTCACCGGCTTATCAAACTGGAACAACTCAAAAAAATAAGTGATCGTAGCCATTACGATTAAAAGACAGCCCAGGCAAACTGTTATAGTGTGAAATTGCGGACCTTTCTGCAAAAAAAATTTGTTTAAAATTACAATGAGAGGGTAAAACCATAAGCTATGAAGCAATAGCAACTTTGCAAAACGATTCCGGACCATATGGCGAAGCATCCAAAAATAAAAAACAAATTCAATGGTAATAAAAACGTTATACAGGGTTACGGTAGTCTTTCCTTCGTCACTTCTCCATCCCCCAATATATTCGATGATAAACGTTGTTAAAAGATAAACCGGAAATATTTTTAGAAAAAAAGGCGTTCCTTTTCTAAAGTACACAAACCCGCTGATAATACTTCCTATCAAAATAAACCATATATATATATTCCAATTCATTCTGCTGCAAGGTAATTTGCAACAACGACAATATATAGTAGAAAAAACCCCTTTTATATAAGGGGTTATAAAAAATGATATATGTTAAGTGCTTATATTACAGCAAGGCCTTTCTCTCCTCGGTCAACAATAGTAACACCAATATTTCCCCAATCGTCAGCGTCAGCGCCGGTAGGTTTGGGTGGTTTTCCGCAAATTGGAGGGCAAATACTTCCTGTATTATAGGCAAGTATTTCCGCCCTTTCCCCGTTTTGGATATAGATATCTTTATTAGCCACACCTGTTTCCAGCTCTTTGGTTTTGGTAGCTACCAGCACTAAGGTCTGGCGTCCGGCAAACCCGGCTTTTTCGGTGTAGCTTTCGGGATAAGCCGCAAAATAAAACTTGATGCCATCGGCCCCGTTTTCTTTTGAAGTAGCCATAAATTCTTCCAGCTCTTCAATGCTGTACCATACACTTAAAGAATCTTCCTTGCCGATGCGCTCCGAATTGTGTGCCCACCTTTCCTGTTTGTAGGTTTTGATAACAGTGTCTACATGTTCTGTGCTAACGTACTTTCCAACTTTTAATGATTTCTTCTCAATTGTAAGCATGATTTAAATGGTTTAAAGTGAATGAATAATTGATTCACAGTAAAGCTAAAAGAAGAAGACATACGGACATGCTTACAAATATGTGCAATTCAATTAATTACAAATTAAAATTATTTATATCATAAAGGTAGTCAATAACAAATGATAATTACCCCGTAAAAAAACCGTTAAAAATGGTAAAAAATACCGTTAAAAAACGGTAGTAAAATACCGTTAAAAAACGGTACCAAAAATACCGTTAAAAAACGGTAGCAAAATACCGTTTATAATTTATCCTGTTTATTGGATATTTTTTGGATATTTAATCCGGATTCATTTTTTACTATCCGTATTTGCCTTTGAATTTACTTTTCAAATTTGAAATGGCCATATTTCAATCAATTATTATTAACCGGTAGCCTGAAGATTTTTACGCCTAAAGAACAAAAGCAAGGAATTGCTATAATATGGTAGCTACTCAATAAACCTTATCCTTTTTTTTGTTCCGGCTGTTGTTAACCTACGTATAACACACCATCCTTCCTATGTGTAAACCTGTTATTGTAAGGAATAATTTACTTAGGCCGCAAAACAAATAAGTTAAGCGAAAAACACCGCTCCTTATTATCTCTTTTATCCCTTCAAAAAGTAAAAGAAAGCGGCTTAAGTATTTTATTCCGCTTTCTGCCCGGTTTTAAATGTAAAATTGCGTTGGGTAAGATAGCTGAATGAAATTACGATACCGGTGGTTAATATTTTAGCAACTGTGGGATAAATATGAGCCCATTCTACAAATAACTTGATAAAAATATAATTCAGGAGCACGCAAACTATTACCAGCATAAAATACCTGAGCAACTGCACCCTCCCTCTCAGCGAAGACCCCGGAAATACAATGTTTCTCATTAACAGAAATCCTGTAGGAAAAGTAACCAGGAACGAAATGATAAACGCAGCAATGTACGGACTAATGCTGATAAGCGGCGTATGAACAATTTGCTTTTGCAGAATAAAATTATAGGTAACAAAATAAATAACAATATCCATTAATGTATTACCACCTCCACAGGCTATATACCGGAAGGTTTGCCGGTCCATCATTTTTTCAAACGGAACATAAAAAAAGTCGAGCACCGATACGATAAATTTCTTCAAAACACCTGATTATGCCTGGCTGGTTAAAATCCAAAATTAGCAAAAGCACTTCAAATAAGGCGCATGATCATTTTCTGCTATATTATATTAACTGATCCTATACGCTACACTAATGAACTGAATACCTGAAAAGCAGCATTGCAATGTGGTTAAAAAACATCATTAATTTCTATAGCCTATCTTACCATTTAAAATAAAAATTATTTAACTTGTCTTATTTAAAAACATAAAAAGCAAATGCTATGATCAAGTTGCAGGTAATAGGAAATTTAGGTAAGGATTGTATTACCAACACCGTAAACGGTAAATCCGTTATTAACTTCAGTGTTGCGCATACAGAAAAGTTCCGCGACTCATCGGGTCAGCAAAAGGAAAAAACCACCTGGGTAGAATGTGCGTACTGGACCGATAAAACCGGTATTGCGCCTTATCTTAAAAAGGGTACCCAGGTATACGCCGAAGGCACTCCGGAAGTAAGGAATTTTACCCGGAACGACGGAACTGCAGGCGCCTCTTTAACCATGCGGGTATTTAGTGTTCAGCTTCTCGGTAGCGGAAACCGGAACGAACAGGCTGAAACACCCAATGCCTACAATGAACCGGCTACCGGTTCAGCAGCACCTGCAGAAGCAGTTGCGCCAATGGCAGATGACCTGCCCTTTTGATGATTTTTAATGTAACACCGGGTGAAACATGTGTCAGGCAGGCGCTTACCATGTTTCACCTTTTTATTTGCAGCCAGGAGCTGTCAGCTTCCTTCGCATTTTTTAATTTTTGGTTATGGTTTGAAGTTTATGGTTGTATTTCCCTTCGGATTTTGGATTTTTTCCTTCGGGTTTGAGATTTATTTGGTTCTTTGTGCTTTGTATTTCCCATTATCTTTGCACGGCAAAAATTAAAAAAGCGGCAGATCATGAAAGTCATGAAGTTTGGCGGCACTTCCGTAGGGAAGCCGGAAAGGATGCAACAGGTAGCAAAACTGATTACTACAGGCCAGGAATCAAAAATCGTGGTACTGAGTGCATTAAGCGGTACCACCAATGCCCTGGTATCTATTGGGGAAGCATTGGCAAAGGGCGACAAGCATCAGGCCAAACAAATAATAGACGGGCTTGAGGTGCACTATCATACTTTTATTAAAGACCTCCTGAAAAATGAAGCTACGCTTGAAAAGGCCGAAGCTATCCTTTCGGAACATTTTGATTTCCTCAATATCATTCTTAAGATATCTTTTAATGAAGCGCTGAATAAAGATATACTGGCACAGGGAGAACTAATGAGCACCAAGCTTTTCAGCACCTATCTCGAAGAAAAAGGTATTGATCATGCACTGTTGCCGGCCCTTGATTTCATGCAGATTGACGCTAATGACGAACCCTATTTTGACGCCATACGGGTAAAGCTGAACCGCATTCTGCACCAGCACGCCGCTAAAAAATTATTTGTTACCCAGGGTTACATCTGCCGCAATTCAAAAGGTGAGGTAGATAACCTTAAACGCGGTGGGAGTGATTACACTGCTTCTTTGATTGCCGCCGCAGCCAAAGCCAGCGTTTGCGAGATATGGACAGATATTGACGGTATGCATAATAATGACCCGCGTGTTGTAAAAACAACCATACCGGTGGTACAACTGAGCTTTGAAGAGGCTGCTGAGCTGGCCTATTTTGGCGCAAAGATTTTACATCCTACCTGCATTTGGCCGGCACAGCAGGAAAAAGTGCCGGTTAAATTACTCAATACGATGCAGCCCGAAGCGCCGGGCACCACCATTACACAGGAAGCCGGATCGGAAGGGGTAAAAGCGGTAGCGGCAAAAGACGGCATCATTGCCATTAAAATCAAGAGCAGCCGCATGTTGCTTGCTTATGGCTTTTTGCGAAAGATATTCGAGGTATTTGAAAAATACAAAACCGCTATTGATATGGTTACCACCTCAGAAGTTGCCGTATCGGTTACCATAGATAATGATACCCACCTTGCACAGATTTTAAAGGAACTGGAGCCTTTTGGCACGGTTGTAACAGATAAGGATCAAACCATTGTGTCCATTGTAGGTAACCAGATAGCGCAAACGCCAAACGTATTAAGCAGGTTGTTTGATTCCCTGTCGCAGGTACCGGTTCGGATGGTTAGCTATGGTGGCAGCAGTCATAATGTTTCGGTACTGGTTCCATCCGCCTATAAATTACAAACCCTGCAACTGCTCAATAAAGGTGTATTCGGATTGGAATAATAGCTGCTATCTGTAAATAAGGATTTTTACCCGCATTATACCAAATTACTAAAATTTTTGGCATTAAAAGACAAAGGTTTTATATTCGTATAAACAGGATATGATTATGGAGATAAGAACAGATTTATTTTTAGGGGACAGCAAATCAATGCTCAAAAAGCTTTCTGACAACTCCGTTGATCTTATTGTGACATCGCCACCTTACGCAGACCAACGTAAAGGTACTTATGGTGGAATCCATCCTGACAAATACGTTGAATGGTTTCTCCCAATAACCAAAGAATTACTTAGAGTCCTAAAACCTTCCGGAACTTTTATTCTCAACATCAAAGAAAAAGTTGTTGAAGGAGAGCGCAGTACTTATGTAATGGAATTAATTATTGAAATGCGTAAGCAAGGCTGGTTATGGACAGAGGAATTCATTTGGCACAAAAAAAATTGCTACCCAGGCAAATGGCCTAATCGTTTTCGTGACGCATGGGAAAGGCTTTTGCAATTCAATAAGGACAAAAAATTTCACATGTACCAAGAGGAAGTAATGGTTCCGATGGGTGACTGGGCAAAATCAAGACTTAAAAATCTTAGCGACACAGACAAAATAAGAGACAACTCAAAAGTAGGTAGCGGCTTCGGCAAAAACATCTCAAACTGGTTGACAAGAGATAAAGCATTTCCATCAAATGTTCTTCATTTAGCGACAGAATGCAGCAATAAAAATCATAGTGCTGCTTTTCCTGAAGAACTTCCTGAATGGTTTATGAAATTGTTCACAAAAGAAAAAGATACTGTACTTGACCCATTCATGGGTTCTGGAACAACAATTTTGGTTGCCAACAGGATGAAACGACATTCAATAGGAATTGATATCGTTCCAGAATACTATGATATGGTAAAAGAACAAGTTCAACCAGTAGAATTATATTTATTAGAGCCGACAGTAAAATATGAAACGACTAAATCTAAAAGACGTTACGCGATACGTTGAGGAAAATATCGGAACATTTCACCAAAAAAGAATCGCCGCGCTGAATGGCTTGAAGTTGAGAAAAGTTTTGGGAAAGAAAAACCCTTATCTCTTCAAAGCAAAATATATTCTGACAGCACAGGATATTATCAAGAGTTTGACCGATGCATTTATTTCATCACAAGAGGAAACCATTTTTGGTGACTGGCTGGAAGGACTTGCAATTTTTATTAACGGTAAAGTATATGATGGCCGGAAGTCAGGCATTCCGGGAATTGACTTAGAGTTTGACAAAGATGGCGTTCGCTATATTGTAACAATAAAATCCGGACCGAATTGGGGTAATAGTTCGCAGATTGGTAAGATGAGATCAGATTTCAAAACCGCACAAAAGACACTTCGTACAAGTAATTCACAACTCAATATAACAGCAGTAAACGGTTGTTGTTATGGCAGAGACAATAAATCTGATAAAGGCGATTATTTCAAATATTGTGGACAGAAATTCTGGGAGTTCGTTTCTGGTGACACGGATCTCTATACAAAAATTATAGAACCGTTAGGGCATCAGGCTAAAGAACGCAATGACGATTTCATTCAGTCATATTCGCAAATGATAAACAAGTTCACAAAAGAATTTGCAGATACATTCTGCTTAGATAATGGTTCAATAGATTGGGATAAATTGGTACGTTTTAATTCGGCTACCATAGCTCCCTCAAAATAAAGCGCTATACCATTGTCTGGTGGTCCGTGAGAGACGTACCACGGCAACCAATTTTCTTTTGCCTTAAACACGAATAAACGAATGCCGGGCAGGCGAGTAAAAAAGAGGCTGTCTCAAAAGGTCCGGTATTGAAGATATGCCGCTGAGACACAAAGTCCTGATCTTCATGCTTTATTTTCTTCGTGCCTTAGCGGCTTAGTGGCAAAATATTAATTCAATATTTTTTCTACTATTTTACCTGATTGTTTCTCTTTAAGTATCAGCTTTTTTGCGCCATAATGGGTTACTTCTTCCTTTACCAGGTAATGGTCTTTATCATACTCTACTAAGTGGCTGTCTTTGGTTACACCGGTTTTCCCCCGCCATATATCTAATTGTACGGGTTCCCACAGCTTGCTTTTCGCAGAACGGTAAGCCGCATCCAAAATACAGTTCACCACGTAACCATCATAAAAAGTTTCTTTAGGGGCTTTACCCTGCTCCAGCGAATTGAACATATCCATGAACATGTGATTATAGCCCAGTTCATTCAGTTCATCACCCACGGGAAACAACCAGCCGCTATTGCTTTCCGCTTTTTCTGCCACGTAGTCGGCGCCCTTGCCTGTGGTAAACATTTCAAAACCGGTGCGCAAAAAGCTGTTTGTCCATATTGTTCCTTCTGTTCCCATTACTTCATCGCGCAGGTCGAGCCCGCCGCGGAAGGTCCAGCTCACTTCAAACTGGGCGATAGCGCCGTTCTCATATTTCACCAAACCAATACTATGATCTTCGGCATCAATGGGCTTTACCTGTGTATCGGCCCAGCACATTACTTCAACAGGCCGTATGTCTTTACCAATATAGCTGCGGGTAATTTCCACGCAATGACAGCCCAAATCGAGTATGCATCCGCCGCCCGCCTGTTCAATATTCCAGAACCAGTCGCTGTGTGGGCCGGGATGCGTTTCTCTTGATTTTGCCCAGAGTATTCTTCCCAAAGCTCCGTTCTTAACGCTTTCATGCGCCTTAATGAATTTGGGCGTATATACCAGGTCTTCGAGATAGCCGTTAAATATACCGGCCTTCTCTACCGCTTCCAGCATCCGTTTGGCTTCTGCGGCGTTCCTGCCCAGGGGCTTGGTGGTGATCACGGCTTTTTTGTGTTTGCAGCAAAGCAATACCGCTTCTTCGTGCAAATGATTCGGCAGCGATATGCATACCACATCTACCTCAGCACGGGCAATAGCTTCTTCCATAGCAGTTGTCCAATAAGGCACATTATAATCCTGCGCAAATTTTTTAGCGCTTTCTTCGCGTCGGGAGTAAACGCTCACAATTTTGTCTTTGTTACGGTATCCCTGCAGAGAATCTGCATAAAATCTTCCGATAAACCCGGAACCGAGCATAGCAATTTTTTGCATGATATTATTTGTTTGAGATGTAATTTAATAAGTGGTAAGTAGTAAGTGGTATGTGGTAAGTAACTCACTACTCACTATTTAATTTTTTCATTAAACGCAGCAATAAAAAACAATAATACACCGCCGGCAAATGCCGCAGGTATCCACCAAAAATCCCGCCATTGCAGCAATGAAAGCGAAGCGCCGTCTTTGAGGAAGCTGTTATACAGCTCTCCTGCAATTTGGGCCCCTATCAGCATACCAATACCATAGGTTACCAGTATCATGAGTCCCTGCGCCTGTGCCCTTATTTCCACACTTGCCTTTTTATCCATATAAATTTGCCCGGTTACAAAAAAGAAGTCGTAGCAAATGCCGTGTAAAGCAATGCCGGCCATGATCATCCACGTAGTTGTTTCGGGAGCAGCAGCGGCAAAAAAACCATACCTTACCACCCAGGCCAGCATGCCCACGGCCAGCATCCATTTTACCCCAAGCCTCCTGAAGAACAATGGCATCAAAAGCATAAAGATCATTTCGGAAGCCTGTCCGATAGTTTGTGTTGCCGCAATGTTCTTAAACCGCGAGTTCTCCAGGAACAACTGGGTATAATTATAATATACAGCCAATGGAATGCAGATCAGCAGGGAGCTGGCCAAAAAAACATAAAAGGAACGGCTGCCTAAACGCTTAAATGCATCCACTCCAATAATGGTTCGAACGCTTACTTTTTTGCCCGCGGCCGGCGGTGGCGTATGCGGCAAAGCAAAGCTGTACAAGCCCAGCAAAAGGCTGGCGCCTGCCGTAAGATATAAAGGAAGCGCGGTGGCTTCGGGCTGTATATCCTGCTGCACAAAGGAAACCAGCACAAAACTAATGGTTAGCCCGGCGGCTATCCAGCCAATGGTACCAAATACCCTGATGGCGGGAAATTGCTTTTCCTGTTGTGTCATTTGATGAAATGCCAGCGTATTGGCGAGGCTCATGGTAGGCATATAACAAATATTATAAGCCAGCAGCGACAAAATAAATAATACCGGACTACCGGTAAGCGAAGGGGTAATAAACATAAAAACAGCACCCAGCAGGTGCAGTGTACCCAGCACTTTTTGGGTGGCAAAATAACGGTCGGCTATTAACCCCACAAAAAAAGGCGCCACAATGGCTGCTATGGCATTTACGGTAAAAGGCCAGTGCGTTAAGCTTTTCATGCCGTTGGATGACATGTAAACCGCTATGGCACTATACCATGCGCCCCACACAAAAAATTCAAGAAACATCATTAACGATAGCTGAAACCGTACTTTTGTTCTCATGATAATCATTTGGTGATTTGTGTGACTTCCTCTGCAGTGTGTTATCCTGCATTATTGTACCGGATAAGCCTATGCCATTCAAAAAAAGGAAATTACAAAAAGATTGACTGCCCGCGCCAAAAAAGTAAAATGATTTTTTGATGAACAGCAGCGGATAAATTTTGAAATCCAAAACCATTGATTATTTTTACACCCTTCAACTGAACGCATTATGAAAATGTAGTAAGCCACCGGGCGTCATCTTTCTATACCGGATCATGTCTTTTACAGGTACCGGGGTGGCTTTTGTTTTTCCATTATAATTCATTTTTCAGCACTCAATTTTTTTACATGACTAAAAACGGCAACAGGTGGCGGGTTCCGGCTCCCGCCTGGGCTTTATTAAAAGAAGCGGTTAGCGGAAAGGAACAAGACTACACCTCCGGCAGCATACGCAAAGGAGTAATATTACTGGCCATTCCGATGATGCTTGAAATGAGCATGGAGAGTGTATTTGCCGTTGTAGATATTTTTTTTGTAAGCCATCTCGGCAAGCATGCCACATCAACCGTGGGATTAACCGAATCTGTTATTACCATTGTTTATTCACTGGCTATGGGTATCAGTATGGCGGCGAGCGCTATGGTGGCAAGACGCATTGGCGAAAAAAACAAGCCGGAAGCAGCCCGTGCAGCAGGGCAGTCCGTCATACTGGCTATTGCCATTACTGTTGTAATAAGCATCCCGGGCGCAGTTTTCGCAGCCGATATCCTCCGGATGATGGGCGCAGAGGACGCCGCCATTGCAGAAGGCACAACCTATACCCGTATTATCATGGGTGGCAGCGTGGTGATCATGCTCCTCTTCCTCATCAATGGCATATTCAGGGGAGCGGGCAACCCTATGATTGCAATGAAGAGCTTATGGCTGGCCAATATTTGCAATATTATTTTATGTCCGCTGCTTATACGTGGCTGGGGACCTGTTCCCGCACTGGGGTTAACAGGCGCTGCTTTGGCCACAACTATCGGAAGAGGAATTGGCGTGGTATACCAGTTGTATCATTTATTTAACGGGAAGGGTGTTATACAGATCGTTCTGCACCATTTTAAGCCGGCATGGAGCATACTGAAGTCGCTTGCCAATATTGCCTGGCCGGGCTCCCTGCAGTTTCTTATAGGATCGGGCAGTTGGATTGTACTGGCAGGCATCGTGGCGCATACGGGTCACAGTGAGGCTTCTGCCGGATACCAGATCGCATTAAGGGTGGTGATGTTTTTTATATTACCTGCCTGGGGTATGAGCAATGCGGCGGCTACACTGGTGGGGCAAAACCTCGGCGCAGGATTACCCGGTCGTGCACAGGAATCGGTAGCAAAAACGGTAAAATACAATGCCCTATTCATGGGTATTGTTTCAGTGCTATTCCTCCTGTTTGCAGCACAGATCGCTTCCTTTTTTACAAAGGAACCCGATGTAAAAGCCCATGCGGTGCTGGCCATGCGCATTATCAGCGCGGGTTATATTTTTTACGGCATCGGCATGGTTATATCCAACGCATTTAACGGCGCCGGTGATACCCGTACGCCCACCTGGATAAACCTGTTTGGGTTTTGGTTTTTCCAGATACCCATAGCCTGGCTAATGGCGAATACTTTTGGGTGGGGGCCGGCAGGTGTGTTTACCGCTATACCCGTAGCCGAAACAGCTATTACCATTGTTTCCTTCCTGATATTCAGAAAAGGAAGATGGAAGCTGGTAAAAATATGAAGCGCCGGCACATAGCACAGGTAATCTGTTCAGCAAGCCGTTCATGGATCATGCTCAGCCCGCAACGCGCTGCTCATAATGGCGGCAGATGCAAAAAAGCATATACATTCGTAGTTCAAAAATTCATTAACGTTGCGATATGAAACTCTACTCCATCAACACCGGGTATTTTAAATTAGATGGCGGCGCCATGTTTGGCGTAGTACCTAAAAGCATCTGGAACAAATTAAATCCCGCCGATGAAAACAATCTCTGTACCTGGGCCATGCGCTGCCTGCTCATTGAAGACGGTAACCGCCTTATTCTTATAGATACGGGCATCGGGAACAAGCAGGACGCTAAATTTTTCAGCCATTATTATCTCCACGGAAACGACACGCTGGATAAATCGCTTGCCAGGCATGGCTTTCACCGCCATGATATTACGGATGTATTGCTCACCCATTTGCATTTTGATCATGTGGGAGGCGCTATTGTAGTTGAAAAGAACAAAATGTCGCCGGCCTTTAAAAACGCCACTTACTGGAGCAATGAACAGCACTGGCAGTGGGCAACGAAACCTAATGACAGGGAGAAAGCTTCTTTTCTGAAAGAAAATATACAACCCATACAGGACAGCGGAAAACTGAGATTTATAGAAGTAAGGGAAGATATTGCCTTCTCCGACAATGTAACCATTCGTTTTGTGAACGGGCATACGCGTGCCATGATGCTCCCGCAGATCAACAATTATAAAGGCAGAACACTGGTATATGTTGCCGACCTCCTGCCTTCGGTGGGACATATACCCATACCCTATGTAATGGCTTATGATATGTTTCCTTTAACCACGCTCCAGGAAAAGAAAGCCTTCCTGCAGGAGGCGCTGCAAAATAATTTTACCCTGTTCTTTGAACACGATCCTGTATCTGAATGCTGTAGCCTGCAAATGACTGAAAAGGGAATTAGAATGAAGGAAGTGTTTACACTGGAGGAAATTGGATAAATAATGGGTTGTAAAAATATACATACAAAAAAGGGCAGGCCAGCACGAACCAGGACAATACTACTACCACTAATATTTTAAAGAAAGACAATGAAAAAATTTATACCCGGATTGATATTAATAATGCTCCTGTACAGTTCCTGCACTACTCAAAAAAATACAAATAGTAGCGCAGCTAAAGAAGACTGGATATCACTTTTTAACGGTAAGGATATAAATGACTGGATCGTAAAGATCCACCACCACGAAACAGGCGATAACTTCGGCAATACTTTCCGCGTGGAAGATGGATTGATAAAGGTGAGATATGATCAGTACGACAGTTTTAATAACCGTTACGGCCATTTATATTTCAAACAGCCCTTCTCTTACTATCACCTGGTAGTGGAATACCGGTTTACGGGTATATGGCGTAAAGATGCGCCGGAATACACTTTAAAGAACAGTGGCGTAATGCTTCACTCCCAGGATCCGCGAACCATGCCGCGCGAGCAGGACTGGCCCATATCGGTTGAAATGCAGTTCCTGGCGGGGCTGGGCGACGGCAAGCCGCGTCCTACAGGTAATATGTGCTCGCCGGGAACAGACGTGGTGTACAATGGCAAAATAGATCCGAGGCATTGCATTAATTCTTCTTCCGAAACTTACGAAGGGGAACAATGGGTTAGGGCGGAAGCTATTGTGCTGGGTGATTCGCTGATCACGCATATTATTAACGGTGATACCGTGCTGCAATATTCCCAACCCCAGATTGGCGGCGGTGTGGCTAATAATTATGACCCCAAAATTAAAATAGACGGAAAATTATTGTCATCGGGATTTATAGCCCTGCAAAGCGAAGGACAGGAAATTGACTTCCGTAAAGTAGAGCTGCTCAACCTGGAAGGCTGCACGGATCCTCAATCGAAACATTACAAGAGTTATTATATCAGGAATGTTCCCTCCGCGTGTGAATGAGAACAGGTGGGAGAGTTTATAGTTTGGGCGTTTATGGTTTGTAGTTAGATGGTGGGAGGTTGCTGGTCTCAGGTTTCAGGGAATGGTATACTGATACTCACCATTCACCTCTCACTATTCACAACTGACCAAATCACAAAAAGCAAGAACCAAAGAAAACCTGTCGTGGTGGGTTCAAATCCGAAGCCGGACCCCGCACGTGTGGGACGAAACCCGAACGGATGCAATATCAAATCTAAAATCTTAAATCCTTCCTACCCTGTAACTTGTAACCTGCAACTTTTTTCTACCTGAACTTAATCATGGAAGTTAGCGGGTAGCGCAGATTGCGGTAGCCCATCATATCGGCTTTTACATTGCCCACTACAATAGGGCTTTCAATGCGCAGGGGAAGATGGTTGGCATCATCGCTTACCCATACCGTCATTTTTTCGCCGCCTTCAAATACGGTTCCTTTGATCAAAAAAGGCTTGAACTTAATAGCCCTGAACTTTCCATAGCGGGTTTTGATGGTTTCTTTCCCGATATATCGTATGTAGATGTCGTGCATCTCGTCATCGAGGAACACGCTCAGGTTGATCTTATCGTTTGGCTTGTATTTTGAAAAGTCAATGTTACGGGCATAATATACTGCGCTTATGATATCCTGCACACAATCCGGCGTTTTAAAAACGCCTCTTGTGGTAACCACGCTTTTTGCTTCGTGGTTGAAGATGGCATTCTCATATTTTTTATAGTTGCCTTCCTGCACGTTCCGTATAAAACGGTAAGGCTTGAGGGTTGCCGTATCCATATAGGTCTCATACCGGTCGCGCACTTTAAATATCCAGTCGTAAGAGGAGTTGGATCGCCCTTCGCCCACGGCATGATAAACAGGTTTACCGTTATAGTTATCCAGTTGTGTATTGAAAGTTGCCGTGCCCGCATCAACATATAAGCCAACCACATTATAAAACACTTTAAGCGTTATGCTTTCGCCGGAAGAAAAACTTGTATTCCTGATCCCGCAAAAATCACTATCAGCGCTAAGCTGCCCGCTGATCAATACCGATAAAAGGGTACTAATGATTTTTCGCCTCATTGTTTAATATTAAATATTTTATGTTTTATGGCAAGCAAACCGCCTGCCAAAGCCGGTAATACCAGGTTGACAAGCCAAATACCAGTAGACGCTGCATAGATCCCCACGGTGTTTGCACTGAAAGTTTGAAAGAGCAGGATACCTGCTTTACCTCTTATGCCCAGTTCAAGTAACGCCACTGTAGGAACAACCGCTAATATAAGATATAATACACTTATTAACCAGAAAGCGTTCCACCATCCGGCATGCACCTGCATCACTTCCAGCAGTAATATGTACTGGCAAAGGAATACAAGATACCGTACAGCCGACAGGCATAATACTCTTAACAAAATTGTAACACTGACCGTTTGTAAGATCATAAAATGCTGCAACCATTTGCCGGGTAATTTCAGCTTCAGTGCAATGCTCACTATCCACCCTAACCGAAAATACAGACAGGCGCAAAAGGCGGTTACCGCAAACACTCCTGTATACATGGCAAAGTTCCATCCCGCATTACCGGTTTTCATAATCAACATACCGATGCTTCCGAAAAACAAAGTAATGAGCAACTGGCTAAAGCTGCCCACAACAGTTAAGGATAAGGAACTGATCCGTTTTCCTTCACTTATATATAAAGCCCTGCCCCCATACTCGCCAATGCGGTTTGGTGTGCCAAAGCCAAAAGCAAGTCCTGCCAGTACCGCTTTCAGCGAATGCCGCAACGAAACAGGTTCTAACGGGTGCAGTAAAATTTTCCATTTACGGGCTTCAATGAGCCAGTTGAGCGCCATGAGCATAATGGCCAGCCAGCATTTCCAGGCCTCCGGTCCGTATACCGCTGCCTTTATATGCTGCACAGACTGATGCAGATCGGGCTGCTGCAGTATTTGCCGGTAAATGGTATAGGTTAGCCACACAAACAAAGCCGGCCCAATTACCCGGTTGAGGAATATTTTGATACTTTTGTTTGAGATCATCATTTTTTTAAGCAGTTCATTTTGCAAAACAACAGCCAGATCATCTTAGGTATTGACCCCGGCACCCTGGTAATGGGTTATGGCGTTATTGCTGTAAACGGCAGAGCCATAGAATTATTGGAAATGGATGCCATAAAACTATCGGCAAAGAAGGATCATTACGAAAGGCTGCATATCATACAGCAAAGAATACTTGCCATTATCAACACTTTTCACCCCCAGCATTTTGCTATTGAAGCGCCTTTTTTTGGTAAAAACGTACAAAGCATGCTTAAGCTGGGAAGGGCGCAGGGTGTTGCCATTGCCGTAGCCATGCAGGCGGGCATACCCGTAACAGAGTATTCTCCAAGAAAAATAAAACAATCCATAACCGGTAATGGCAATGCCGATAAGGAGCAGGTATGGAAAATGCTGCAACGGATCGCTAACCTTTCTTCCGCTTCCCCGGCATTTGACGCTTCGGATGCGCTGGCTGTGGCGGTTTGCCACCAGTTTCAAATGACTTCCCCGCTACAGGATAAGCAGGCTAAAACAGCACGGAAAACAAAAAGCAGTTGGGAAAATTTTGTTATCAATAATCCAGCCCGTGTAAAATAACCGGGTTGAAAAGATATTATTCAAAAGCAAAGGGGTGCTTAAAAAATAATATTTTGATACAGCATCTTCTGCCGTATAAAACACCAGGTTCCCCGATAGCTCCTAAAGCAACTGGCAGAACTTTTATTACCATAGCGGTTTTATTGATCCGTTCAAATTATACCAATGCAATACTCCATTCCTATCAAACAAACAATTCCAGCTCAGTTCAATTATGGTATGATAATTCTTCATAAGGTTCATTTTCAAAAGATGCATCCATAGGTTCAGGCAAAAGGGCGTTTAACAGCTCCTCCGAACCAAGCGGCATATCAGCGTTTTCCGGGGCACTCCTGGTTCCTGGCAAGGTTGCAGCTTTTGTAAACTGCGGTTGAAATACAGGCGTCTGAACACCGGCGATAAGCCTGTTCCAGTTAAATGCCGGGCCAATATCCCATTTACCTGTTGGCCGATAGTTGATATGCGATACAATTCCCTTAAACCTGAGCACATCTTCCGTAGCCTGGTACCGCCCGGGTTCGGGTAAAAAGGCCCTGGGTATATTGTATTGTGCCGTGAGATAACGAAGCAATATCACTACGCTTTCCATTTGCTCATTGGTGTAGGAAGCGTAGTACGACTGTCCGCGGAAAGGGTTGTCTGTTTTAAGCCAGGCCTGCTTTTCATCTAACGAACAATACACATCAACAGGTCCTTCCTGCCCCTGTGCATTCTTTTGCCTGGAATAATAGGTTTCCAAATTTCCGTTGCGTTCGGATAAATAACCGTAATTAGAAATTTCTATGCCTATCGTGCATTTATCCTGTGCATTACCGGTGTTGGTATTTCCGATGCCTTTACCCAAATGACCAGACCAGTATTTTGAAGAAAATAACTGGTAAACGGTTCCATCCCGCCCAATTACAAAAGCAACCGAAACGTGATAATTGTCTCTCGTTAAGGCCGACAAATCGGAACGAAGCTGCCCTGCGGTGAAATGAAGCACGATTCTTTGCTTGGGATGTTCCACTGCATAATAATATTTAGAGCGGTTTTTGGGGATGGCCAGCACTCCGTTTAAAAGAATGTCTTCTCCTTTAACAGGTATCGCTATTCTGTTAAAAGTATATTCACCGTTATTTCCGGTTTGAAGTAAATTTTCTTCGAGATGAATAAGGGAGGAGAAGTGCATGTTCGTAAATTTTTGAGATACAAAAAAAATTTTACCGGGGCACTTATTACGGTTACCATGAGAACGGAAAAATAAATAAAATACTGATGAAATACAATAGCAGCAACAATTTGCCTGTATTGTATCACTTAGCTGTCTTCCAGTTGCAGCTCCAGTTTTTTCAGATTATCTTTTAAGGCGCTTTTATGGGTAAGTGTTTGATATAAAGCCCGCAAATGCTCCCGTTCGGTATTTCTTTTTGCCACCGACCCCGATTTTTTCCATAGCCGTTCATACATATCGTGTAAACTTTTCCACCCGGCTTTGCCTGCTTTTGAATTGAGCACCAACCCGCACAAGGCAATATTAGCCCCGCTAATCAATTGCCAGTAATCCATATTTTCAATCCTTTTATTTGTGGCTGCCTGCATACGGGAAAGCATTTCTACGGCTTTCTCCCGCGAAATAAGCTCGTATGGCTTTTTCATTGCGATATCTGCATCGGGAACGAATAGTTTTTTACTTACCGTAACGGTTTCCCCTGCACTCCAGTGCTTTTTATCGTTTAACCGGATAATGGCTTCTACTTCAAACCAGTTGGTAAGCGCATATACCAAAGTTTGACTTGTTTTTTGTGTGGCAATATAATAGTAAAAAGCAGATGCTTTAAGCGCAGCCCTGCGTTGCGCCCCGCCGGTAATAATAGCTTTTCTTTTATAAGCGCTCCCCAGCAGGCAATATCTTTCGGCAGTGGGACTAATCAATAACAGGTACTCCAGGTGACCGATTATTTTATTTACTTCATTCACCCAATTTATTTTGCCTGGCAGCGCAGGCTTTAAATAATCCAGCACAAAAACTTTAGTACTAAGGCTACAGTATTTTTCGAGCGCCGACACCGAAAATTGCGCATTCTCCATCTTAAACAAGTCTTCATACTTTGTAACAGCCGTTATGTAGTGGCCCGTTTCACCATAAATGAAAGCTTCCTTTTCGGCAATAACCGGATTTCTTATCTCCGCTTTTTCAACGGCGTCTGAAATTAACTGAACCCTGCGTAATGCATATTCCATACCGGCGGCGCCCGTATCCAGGTCGCTGATCAGATTGTTCAAATCAACCTCCGCCTGCTGGGCGATCAGGTACTCCAAATTGCTTTTACCGCTTCCCGAAGGACCCTGTACCAATTTATAAAACGGATCGCCATAGCACTGATAAGCGCCCCAGGTATTATTAGAGGAATGATATTTTTCATATAGCTCAGCCCTTGCATTTCTTACCGCGTCGCCGAAGCATGAGCCCTCAAACATTTGATCGTAAAACAGTTTAGCGAAATCGGCAGCGGCGGCATCGTCTACCGCCCAGCCGGCCGCCACTACCACTTTTACGCCCATTTCTATCAACTGTGTGCCAATATTAGCGGCCAGCTTATACCTGTGCTGGTAATACTTTTCGTTAGCGGCCTTTACTTTTCCAAGATGGCAGCAGTTAACAAATACCAGCTCGGGCACCGTGCTCATTTGCGCAATATCGGAAGTAGTTAAAAACAAACCGTTGCCAATGACCATGCCAGACTGTTTGGGTACCCCCGGGTTAAATACACCATGCCCGGCCAGGTGAATAATTTTATAGTCATCGCAAAACAGTTGCCGTACAATTTCTTCAGCCGGTTTTTTTATAACAGCACTGCTGGCATACCCCTTATTATTCATAACATTCGCAACCTCTTTTGCTTCCCTTTCGGCGCCCGGCAACTGGCTAATAAACCCGTTTAATACAGGATCTCCAACGATCAGGGCTTTATCTCTTGTTACCCGTTTAATATTAATCCTGAAATTGGGCGTTGACAATTGTCTTATCATTCCCGCGTTTACGCAAAGCGGTTTTGCATTCATGGCGCTGTCCTGCAATAACTCCCAGGGATAAGCTGCTGCTTCTTTGTCTAAAATCCAACTGATATGTCCTTTGCGCTTCAGCTTTTCTTTAAATTCATTGGGGATCATCAGTTCAAAAATTGTTTTAGCCGAATAAGCGTCCCAATTGTTTTTGGTTGACATTTGCTCAATAAAAAGATTGATCAGGGCGGTGCTGCTGAACAATTCTCTTTCTTCTTCGCGGGCATCGCCGGTGGAAGCGCCAAACACCAGGCTTTCAACAAGGCCGGTCTCCTCCTTTACTTCCTTTATTTTTACACTGATCCTGTTCCACCAGGTATCCTCCGCATCTACCGGCAAACGTTTTTTTGCGCCAAACAGGTTTTTGATTTTTCTGTTCCCTATCTTAATATTGAACAGCCTGTTTTCTTTCTCATATATTTTACTCAGGGCATACATGCAGCTCAGTGCCCTGTCTTCATACAACTCCACAAATTCAATATGCTCCACCGTTCTGATATCATTTTTGTACATCTCCGCTACTTTTACATTAGCATTATTTACCCCTTCAATAATAGCTTTCATTGAGCTTTCAACAGACAAGCCTCCATAACCGCAACCAATGATCAGAGCCGAAATACCTACCCCATTTTTAAAACAAGGGTCATCATCAATACGAAGCAAATAATTGGCAACGCCCTGCTCAACAGTTTTGGTAAGCACAAAAGCGGTTAAAGCGCCGGGGTCGCCCAATCCCACTATAACAGCACCTTTAAAATCATCATCCGTATCGTTGTTAAAAAAGGTATCGCTGGTTCCAATATCACCGGGGTATATCTCCAGGTTATGCCTTGCAGAAAGCTTGCCGCCAAGATTTTTATCAATTGACCCTTCGGCATATAAAATACCGTCATTTTTAAAATGCCCGGCTATTAATGGATAAGATGCGTACTTAAGGTCTCCATTGCTTACAGAAACGGTCAGGGGTATACGATTTGCAATCGGCTCCTGCTTTTCAGGCAGTCCCAGCAGTGCGTTTTGCACGCCGGGCTCCGAGAGGTCGAAATTGATGCTCCGCTCCATCCTGAATCTTAAATCTTCACCTCTTACTGCCGGCCTTATTGCGCTCAGTTCACTGGTAACGCCTTTTTCCAGTATATCATCAATACCGTCGAAAATAGCCGGCTCATTTGCCAGTGCGCCATGTGTAACATCAACATAATAAACAGATTTATTATCAATTATTTTTTGCGGGATACCACTATCCCAGGTAACACTCTGGTCGCCTTCTGCCGTACACAAAAAAACCAGTTCCACCCGGGGAGGGATCATATCGTTATAATAATCACAGGGAGTAGATTTATCCTTACCTGCTATATATACCATATTTGAATAATCAATGTTGTTGCGTGAGGCAAGAATACCGTTGCGGTAAGTTTCAAACTCTTTTAATACCGCATTGCCGGGTAACGGCCAGGTGGTATCGCCAAAAGCATCTCTCATTTTTTCCCAGGTTTCAGCTTTAGCAAAATCTTTCCCTTCATCTGTGGTAAGCGGCAGCAAGCTCAGTATGCCCGGGAACTTTGAAAACATAGACAGCAGTTCTTTTTTAGTGTGCTTTTGATCTACAGCACTCAGTGTATTGATGATTGCATCATTACCAAACAAAACCGCCGGAATGCGGAACGAGCCGCCCAATGGTGAACCAAGAAACAATAACCTGAATCCTTTGGAGGTGTTCAGTTGCTGCCAGGTATCGTTATGTTTTATTATAAAATCACGAACCAGCACACCACCCATGGAATGACCGATTAATTTTATGGGCTGATTTAATTTTAATAATTCAATTACCATTTCATTGAAAGCCGCGGCGCACACATTCAATTGCTTTCTCCAGTCGAACGGAAATACAACCACATCATAAGCATGCTGCAGATGATCGGCTAATTTTTTATATGATGTTCTTATCAGGGAAGCCGCAGATATACTTTCGTCGTTCACATCTTCCATATTTATTAACCCGCCTGTTAAAAATTGCCAGTAGTTGATCCAAACTCTTTTACCATTTCGTTTGAGGTTAGACCCCATGATACCCGGAAGCAGTACCACAACAGGCCTTTTGCCCGATGGCGGAGCGGAAGTAAGCTCTCCGTATTCCAGCCCGCGTGCATCCCTGTCGCTGCCCGGAACCTCCAACTGGGGTATGGAGGTAAAACCCGGTATAGGTAACCCGTCTGCCGTTTTCAGGGTTAACAGCAGCGCCTCCCTTGTTTTATTGTTGGAGAAATAAGCAGTATGCATTACCGTTGGGCCCTGATCGAAAAAGTATTGAATAGCATTGCTCCTGGCAGCACCCAGGTACATGGAGTCGGTATTTACTACCATATCATTTCGCTGCCAGAAAAACAAGCGGGTTGTAATAGCCGCCAGTCCTTTAAAACTCAAACTTGCCTGGCTGTTGCCCGAAATAACGGACAGTGAAAGATCATCTATTGCCGTTCCGGGCGACCGGTCGTTTAATATTTTAATAAAGGGTGAGCCGGGACTCATGGCTTCAATTCCGGGTAAAACGTTTACATCGCCTTTTGTTTTTAGTATTTCCCCTATAAGCGCCTTAAAACTTCCGGCAACAGGGTTCGCATTCCCGCCGGCTAAATTGAAAAAGATATTGAAGATATGCTCCATCCTTTTAGAAGCAAGTTTCGTTCCGGCGGCCGGGCAGGCAACACGAACAAACTTTTTTATTTCAATACTTTTTTTTAAAAAAATATTATTCAGTGTTTTAATGTTTTCAATATCGGCTTTCCTGCCCGGTTCTTTTTTAAGCAAATTAATATTGAGTGAAGAAAAACCTTTTTTATCCTGGCTAATATTTTTATCATAACGGCACAAAATATCCCCAATCAACCCGCCACGGGAGTGGCTTACTATATGCAATACCGCACCATCGGGCAGTTCCTGTGCCAGCGCTACAGCGTTTTGCAACGGGCTTTGGGTAAGGGTTCGATGTTGAAAAGCAAGTACATTTTCACCATAATTTGCCCGAATAAAGTGCCAGGCATCAGAACCCATTAAATCGCCATAAGCGCCGGTGGCGGAGGAGTTGGTTCCATGAATAAAGAGCAGAAAAGGTTTTTCGGAAGTTTTTTTATTGAAGGGCAGCAAGCTAAAGTCTTCCCCCAGTTTAAAAAGTCCTTCCTTTGAGCTGAGCTGCTTGTCTTCTAATTTTGCAGCAAGGCCGGCAACGGCGCCGGGTATCGTTTTTTTTGTAAAAATTTTGACTGCCGCAATGGCAATATCCCCCACTATACCCCTGTCATTATTTGTACTTTTTATGGAAGCCGGGAGCACAAATATTGCTCCCGACCGGTTAGCGCTCTCCGATTCGGGAAACAGGTCGTGCAGTGTAGCCCCATCGCAGATCCATACCGTATCATCTTCAAAAACAAATTCAGCCACTTTATCCGTTCCCAGTTCAATATCATGCGCCTCAACGCTGCTATCACGGGCGGATTTACCTATCGTATATTTTGCTTCAGGCTTCAAACCAGCACTTTCAATATCGGCAACATTTGATTCCTTTTCGCCGAACAGCTTAATTTTTGCAACTTTCATAATGATAATCGTATTTATTTTTCAACACACTCAAACGATCAGGTTTACCTGCGTTTATGAGTTGAGTTAACCAGGTTAAAAAAAGGAAGATCAACCGAAAGGAAGGCGTTAAACCTCCATTCCGGGTTCAGCACAACAGGTATTCCTGCGTTTATATCAATCGTTGAAAGCCCGGGACCATACTGCGCACCTAAGCCAAAAGCCAGGGGAATATTACCTCCAAAGCCATATACCAGGTACCCGCCCGGCGAGAAAATCTGTCCCAGTTCTATTTTATAATCCTTTGAAATTGCCGGCACTTTATCACCATTTGAGTTGATCACACTGTCTACTCTCAACTGGTAATCCACAATAGCGCCCAGGTCAATTAAAGATGCAAATAAGCTAAGTGATCCCCACTTATTGAAGCCGTGACTAAGGGAGATGCCTATTGGCGCCGATACACCCCACCTGTCTGTCCAGGCATAGCCGGGGTCGCTGCTCTTTTTACCAATGCGCAGGAAAGCACCGAGATAAGACTGAATGGAAACATTGAAGCGGGCGTATTTTTTTATTGACGAACTGCCCACAGGGAGTATGGCATTATCAAGCGCCGCCTTTACATCTTCGGATGTTTTGGCGTCGGCCACATTGGCCATAAATGTGCCGTATTTGGCTATTTTAGGAATAACAAGAGAAAGTTTTTTGTAAGGCTCCCCTGAATCGCCCTGACGCCACTTTGTTTTTTCTTCAATATCCGTGAGTATACCTACCGCGTCATTAATAACCTGTGTGTATTCTTCCTTGTAGGTATGACGAAACAGGTTGTTTATCTTTCGTAATGTTTTAACGTAATCGTATTCGGGCAAACTAAAACTGTCGTTAAAATTGCGGGCTATTCCAAAACCATATTCCAGTATATCCAGGGAAGTGTTCACATAATTATAATAGTCATCTTTTGTAAGGGAAATACCACTATCCTTTTTTTGGTTTATTTCTTTATACGCGCTGTTGGTTTGCTCAGCAAGGGTAATAAACCCGGATATTTTATTTTCCAGCACAAGAGGGTGATCTTTATATTTTGCCATCAGCGTTGTAAATTGTATCGTTTCATTCCCCATTTTCCAGTATATCTCTTCTTTGGCGGCAAGCTGGTAAATAAGGCCGAGGTATATTTTAAACGCGATGGTATCTTTTATTAATTCTTTTACTTCTCTGGCACTTACCCAGGCCTGCTTAGCATTGAACTGATACCGGATGCTGTTGTTTACAATTGAAACAGCATCTGCTTTTCTCAGGCTCTGAGTGAAAATATTAGCCAGCCTGACCGAACTTCCCCAATTAATAAGCGAAGTATCCTTCCATTCCGGAAAAGCGGCAAAATCGGTGAAGGCATCGGCGGGATGAGTGGCGCCCGATATTATTTCCTGCACAAGGCGTAAGGAGCGCAGCACAATGTTAACCTCCGGCACTTTAGCCAATAACTGCTCATACCTGGGCAGGGCCAGCACATCATCGAGCGTATAGGCTATCTTACTGATATCTTCAAAAAAACCTACCCTCAGGGCAGGCAGCATTTCGGGATATTTATAACTCAGCAAGTTGCTTAAATTATCGGTTGTTTTTGGAAAGAGAATGCCGGCCTCCGGGTTTTCTGCTACAAATTTTTTGAACCTGTTGAAAAAAGTAATTGTGAGCTCCTGTTTGGCCCGGTCAATCATCAGGCTTGCCAAAGCATTGGCGTATTTGGTAACATCAAGGCCGGCTAAAAAATTGCCGTGAGATGATTTCAGCCGCGTTAGCTCCTCAACAGAAAAACCCGCTCCTTCAATAAACGGATCAAGAAAAGGGTTGGCGGTATCGTTCGTTATCGCATAAAAATTAAAAATTCTTTTCAATATCACATCATTCTCTGTACCCGGATCGGCCTGAAGCACACCATCTGCATTCAGCATCTTTCTCATACTCCATGCGTCATTATATGCATTCTGGGAAAAAGACATATTGAACAAAAGCGTAAGCAGGATGAAGATAATATATTTCATAGTTGTAGTTTTTGATTCCTGACAGATCTATAGCTGAAGCCATCTGAAGTTTTTGTTTCACTCCATTCAAATAGCCTGGCTCTTATTTCTTTAAAAGTAAAAGAGCTGTTATGCGCTTTTAAAATTGCTGCCAACCCGGCAATAAAAGGCGTTGCCATGCTTGTACCGCTATCCGAAACATATATATCCGGCTTATCGGCTAAGCCGGCAGAAACGATATTGTCGCCGGGAAAACAGATATCGGTACCATTGAACCTGAAGCTATGATCGGAAATTTCGAGGTTCGGGTTGAGCGCTCCTACCGAAATACAATCTTCATATTGTGCGGGGAACCCCGCAAAGCCATTGCCATTAACCTGGTTGCCTATTGCGGCAACAATAACAACGCCTTTATCTGCCAGTGCTGTTATCTCTTTTTTCAATTCCTCATCCGGTTTGCTTATGCCTGCTGAAATAGATATAACGTCTGATTGGTTACCCACTTCTTTTAAAGCTCTTAAAATACTGTGCTTTGATAACCCACCTCCCAAAGGCTGGGTCATAATTCTGCACACATTAATGGTAACGCCTTTGGCAATGCCGGCAACCCGTTTGTTTCCGGAGCCAAACAATATTCCTGCACAATGCGTACCATGCCCATGAGTGTCATTTGTTGTTCCCAGGTCAGGTTGATCGGCCGTTGCATTTAATGCGTCATATCTTTTCACAATATTCAGACTCTGTAAATCAGGATGGCGTTCATCAATACCCGTGTCGAGTATGGATACCCTTACCTGTTGCAACTTAGCTGCCACCTGCTCCCTTAATTCAGCAAAGCCGAATCTCCGGCTCCAGAATTCCACATCGGTTTTAATTTCCCTGAATGAAAACAGTGCTCTGCCATCCTCCACTCCGCCGCTCCATACATAACTTGCATCTGCCAGTTTATACCAAATACTGTTTTCCCTATGGGTTTCGCCAAAGCAGGGTTCAACAATGTCTATCGCATCTCCCGGCTTATAATACAGGTTGTTTGGGTTGTTGTTGGGCGCCAGCACAGGAAATCCTGTTCGTATATTCAGGTATTTGGTAACAAGCGCTTTCATTATCCAACTCTTTCATTTGGAGAAACCGCACCCTGTTCTGCTGCACCTTTGGTTTTGGTGCTTTCTTTTACCGCTGTGCGCAGGCTTATCAGTTTGTTAAGCAAATCGAACCAAAATGGAGCGCCCAGGGAAATGGCGAAAGCCGTGAGTAAAAAGCCTAAGCAGTTGCTGCCCAGGAGCCTGAAAAAATAACCCAGTTTTTTGCAGGTGTCCAGTTTAATTATTCCATCACGGATCTTGCTGTCACTGCAGTTCAGCCCGCCCGGGTCTGTTTGCGGAATATAAATCACTTTCTTAAGCGCGCTGTCGTAGTGTACGGTTACACTGTCTGCCGGCCATGCTCCTATACCCAATACGCCATTGGCATTAGCAATATCCTGTTCTAATTGCTTTTTGATAAGTTTCAGTGAATCCAGGCTGTTGTTGCCATTTAACCGGGCAATTTGGCTGATCAGCTCTTTTTTCCCCGATTCAAGGGAGTCGGTATAACGTGTTAAACTGTCTTTCGCGGTTTTGAGCGAGCCGGTTGTTCCCATTTTTTCCGCATCCGCCCTGTTCTTTTGTATAACGGAATCAATGGCATTTATTTGTGCCGCCATTGTAGTTATCGCTTTAATGATTTCCGGGTTGCTGTTTGGTTGCTGCACACCGGTGCTTTGCCCCTTTTCGATATAAGCCGTTGCCATTTGCACCAATTGTTCCCTGGCTTTGCGGTCGGTAGAAAGGGTGTTTATCATTTTAAAAGTATCCGCGTTAAACAGCCAGGCCATTACAAACCCTATACAAAGCGTTATTACCCTTATTTTTCGCTTATACCATTCAATGCTTTGCTCCATAGTTTGATTAAACCAATCTTCCAGCTTCCACCTGAAGGTTGCTATATCGCCAAAGGAATTGTCCCAGAGCCCTTTTACAAAGCGGGCCGTTGCCGGTGCAAAGGCTTTATTTAATGTGGTAAGACGGGGATCGTCTAATACGGCTTTATTTGCCGTTCCATCAATTTCCAGTATAGAAAAAAGGGTATCGGAAAATGCGGATGGCTTATAAGACGATGGCATGCCAAACACCCCGCTGCTGCCCAGCTTTACTATTTTTGGATGCGCATAAAATGCATTCACAAAGCGGCCTTTTACTTTTCCGGCAAACTTTATGGAATCGAGCAGGCGGTCGCCCTTTTTGCTTCCATCATCCGTTTTACTTTTTAAGCCTTCGTTTTGGGAATTTGTAATATTGCCATCCTCTGTTATTTCACTATCCTGTATACCGGTGCCGGGTATATCAATATCTTCCAGCATCCGGCCGATGGCTTCCCTGAGGTTAAGGGCTTTTAATTTAAAGGCGGTAGCGAATATTTCGGACAATACCGTTGCCAGTAAACTATAGAGCAGGTATATAAAAACCAACCCTATCACTACATCCAATGCCACATTACTAAACATATACTATTTTTGGGGGTTAACGATTTTGGGGTTATTCTGCCTCATTCTTCCTGCCGGCAACCCAACGATATTTTTTACCTTCCCGGCTCTTTGTTACCCAACGGCAGGCACTTACTACTATAACACAGCGCAGGCATGAATGATACCGTTCCAGCGAATTTTTTTGCCCCTTGCAAACAGGCGGCACAACCCTATAAAAAATCAATTTTTAAAATGAGAGCCAATGAGTTAAAAAAATGTATTCGTTTGGGTGTGGAAGTGATAAGTTTTCGTAGAATATTGGTGTAATGTAAAAGTATTTTCGGAAATCTGCAATACCATATTATTGGTATTTCTTAACTGAAACCTTGTTATATCCCTCCTGTTCATTTCGTCAGCTTTTTTTTGAAGAAGATTGTTTCTTAGGTGAATCGTATATATATACTACTTCACATTTTGGCAACTCTTTCTTCAACCTGTCAATATCCGATTGAGGAATATTTGTTGTTCCCAGATTTAGCCATTGCAGGTTCCGCATGGCATATATTTCCTTAGGGAGCGAACGAAGGTATGATTTGGAAAGATCAAGCCTGCATACAATCATCGGGCTTAAAAGCTTATTTACTTCCTCTATGGAATAAAATGTTTTGGAGCAATCTGCAGTCTGCTGGATTTGTTTTTTGATCTCCTCAATTTTCTGATCTTGGTTAGTTTCGGGAGGATTATTGCTTTCTGGATTTTTTATAGTAATCATCATATAATTCCTTTGAAAAGGATGGGGTGTGGAAAGCGGCGCAACCGATAAATTGGTTGGAGCATTATTTCTGCTGGCAGGATAAACTATTTTACTGTTCGACAAGTATTGCCCGATAGCAGGATTAGCGACCTGTTTTATGAAAGTACTGCCCTGGTACAAAACAATGTCATAATTAAATCCTTTCTGGTTATTCATCCTGTTAATGACGGACTGCCTGTCGTCTAATTTGCGTTTCTGGCCCGGAACAAGATTCGCAGCGTCAACCGGAAGATAAATGCGGGAGGCATCGTTTTCATAATACAAGGTCATGGTATTAAACCTGTCGCAGTAAGTTTCATCCCTGTCTTGCAGTTCTTCCTTTGTCTGAACAAAATCCTGGCATACCGATAATTCAAATGACTGCTGTTTTACATTTTTTATAAAGAAGAGTTTATAGCCGGAGCCTGTGCGGGTAATGATTTTATACGTACCCGATGGGGTAAGACAAATATCATCTATTCCATAAGTGCCGTAAGCTTTTGTATTATTAACGGAATAATACATTACCCGTTTATCTAAATTCATATTAAGTAACCTGTTGCTGGTTCCACCATGCCATATTTCGTTGAGGAATTTCGGTAATGCCGCAATGGTAACAGGTGTACAGGGTTGCCGCTGATTAATGTATATAACGACTTTTGCCTGCGATCCTGAAAACCCCGCTGAATCAACCTGCAATGGCTGAATATTCCTGCTTACCAAAGCTCCTACTGCAGAGGCGGCGATAAGCGCATCATTTTTATGGGTTGCAGAAAAATAATAAATACGCGCCATATTCGTATCTGAAAAATCCTGTTGCTGCATATTAATACTAAAACTGGAGGGCAGACTTTCCTGTATGGTATTGGCCAATGCTACAGCAGTTTTGTTGTTGTAAAAGATGCTCAGCGGAATTTTAGGTACTTCACCAATATTGACCTGGTATACATTTGAATTTAATCTAAAAGAATCCTCCCGCAGCGGTTGACCATCTATTGTACTTATGCTAAGCACTCCATAGCCCATGGTGTTGGCAACCGGAACCGCGTTAAACGTAAAGGTATCGCCTGCGTTTGCAAGCCTGGCATTTATGCTCCTGAACTTTGCCCTTCCGGGTTCATAAAATAAACTGAGGATCAGTTGCTGCTGTGGGGTGTTTCCATTGGTGTTTACTATATAAGTTTGATCAACCGCTTTTTTGGATGCCCAGTGCAGGTATCCGGTATTGTTTTTAAGCAGGTTGTAGCTGAGTAGTATTAACACTAAAAGAACAGGGGCTGCAAAGCCTGATGAAAGCCATATCTCCCTGTATGTTTTTGATTTAAAGTAACGGCCCAGCCCCACTTCTTCATCCTTTTTGAATGGATGAGATACCATGGAATTGTTCGAGTTATTGAGGTAAATATCCTGTCCTTCATCCAGTTGATTTGTATCTAACAATTTTTTTATAAAAGATTCATCCTCCCGGGATATTTTTTTATGCTGATATGAATCAAGTAAAAACTGATTTAACTTTTGATGAACATCAAATCTTGATTTCACAAGCGATGCATTGGATATTTTATCGTTTATGAGACGCAGTTGTTCCGATATTGTTTTTCTTGCCAGCGCTTCAGCATCTTTATCAAGATAAGACATCATTTGCGCGCGAAGCGATTCATTGATAATACCATCCTGCATCCATGAAATTCTTCCAATCTTTAGGAGGTTCGTATAATTTACAAGATCAGCCTTCAGCCCCCTTTCCGCCCATTGCTGCTCTATCGCTTTTCCAAAAGCAAGGGTTAGGTTCCAGTCAATAGCAGGGTATACAGCAGTGCTGCAAACCCACTGCAATACCTGCCCTTCTCCAAGATAAACTTTCAATATTTCGAAATCCTGGAAGTCGAGGAAACGGGAGCGGTAAGCACCTTCAATACTTTCCCTTTTCTGAGCAGGTATGTCAACCTGCCTGGTAATGATTTTATCAATTACGGGTAATGAAGACAGGTCGGCAGGCAATACCACAAATGCTGATTCAATAAGTTGTTTTTCTTTTCGGTCCCAGTCGTTTTTTGAATATGGAGTAATTAAAATTTTTGTAGGCCAGCTACCCAGTTTCCGGCTTACCCAGTTTTTTACGGTTCCTTTCAGGGGAAATAAAAAATATTTCGCTTCACCAAAAATAAACAATGTGGTATCCGGGTATAATGTCGCAATTTTCTCTAAAGGAATGCGGTCATGATTCAGCCTTTCATTGCTCAGGTAAAGCGGCTCTTTAAAGTATTCATATACATTAATATTTACTTCTTCTTTCTTCAGTTTGTGTACAAGGTATTCAAACAGTTTAACCAAATGACTGTCCGGTTTTTCTTTATCAATAAATACAAGATAACCCTGTGGCTTTGTTAAAGGGCTAAATGCAAGCTGAGGTATGCCGCCCAAAAGTATGGTTGATTTTATCGTTTTCCGCAAGTTCAGCCTGTATATATCACTCACCTGCCTTTTTCTCAAAACATCGGCCAGTTTTCGTATATCCGCTTCCGTATTAATGTTTTCCTCACCACTATTGAACTCAATTTTATACGGGCCATCTATGCCGGGTTCCTGCTCCTTTAATTCCGGGGTATAATTTCTAATTGCAAAAATGATGTGGAAAATAAGAAATGAAAGAACACAGGGAAGAATGAATAATAGTAAAGTACTCATCAGAATATTAGGCCAGTTTAAAACAGACTTTATTTGTAAAGCCCCATCGCCGTTTACAACTGAACTTATTGCCGGCACGGATTCTATTTGATCAACGAGCGAATCGGTGCTGCAGTGAACCGCTTTGCACCCTACCACAAGCTTTATGGTTCGGTAGCGCTTTGAATAATGGAGTATTTTTTCTTTTGAATAAGCCGAGTCATTCAGGTACCATTGATACGTGTACTCACTGCTGTCTGCCGATGGATTGGTAAATAGTGCGGTAAACTGCTTTTGATTGCCATTGGTTTTACTTTGTAACGTTGCTGCGGTGTTCTCTGCAATCTGTACCGAAGGCGGCTTTTCACAAAGTATCTGTAACGCATAATATTCAGAATCAATAACAGTGCCTTTTAAATTTTTGAGATAAGCCGTAACGTCAATACTTTGCTCTTTTGAAAAAACGCTGCTTGTTGAAAAAGTATTATGGATAACGCTATCGTTAATTTTCCAGTCAACAGTAATTTTTCTTCGATTAATACTGCTTTCCAAAACCGCAGTAAAATGAACGGTATCGTTAGCAATAACCGGCTGCGGGTTTACAAGGATGTTTATTGTCTTTTCTGGCGGCGGGGGCGGGGGAATATGTTTTTTCCATAAAAAATAAAAAGCAAGCAGCACAACGGCTATAATAGCAATGGGAAACAATACCTTTTTAAGATAATAAGGCGATTTTAGCTTTTGCAGTTTTTGCTTTATTTTCTTTTCAATATCTGCTTCATCCGCATCTTCCACACCGGGTACTGTATATTCCTCCGCAACTTTGGCATCGAGTTTATCAAATACTTTGTATACAACGTCCTGGTCTTCTTTATTACGGCAAATAAGCGGGCTGATGGTATACTTCAATGCAGAAAGCCGCTGCAGTTTTTCAATATCTGTTTTAGCCAGAATTTTCTCCATATCAATAGCAGTAACAGCAGTTATGTTAATACCCTCATCTTTAAGCAGGGCAACAAGAGAGTGGAGTACAAAAGTTTTATATAATAGAAGATGGTACAATTAAACGATTTATGAATATTTCTTCTTTAGCGCAGTAAGGTCTTCATCGCTTTTGGCGAGCGCAGGTAAAGACCGTTGAAATATGTCCTTTTGTTTTAATTCAAGTTTATCAAAATTAATTCCACCATTAAAAAAACCCTGTCGTTCCAAAGATTTAATCCATTCAAGCAATTCCGCTGTTGCCGGCTGTTTCTCCTTTACACTGCTTCTTATCTCCTCAAATTTTTTAATCATTATTTCGAGATTATCGGTAATAAGTTTGCTAACATCAGCCAACCTGCCCGCATCTTCTTTGTAAAGCTCCTGCAAATGCGGTTGTATGCGCTGAGCCACAATTTTCATTAACCCCGCTGTTTCCGGAAAAGGAATATGATAGAACAAACACCGCCTCAGAAAGGCATCCGGAAGATTTTTTTCGAAATTACTTGTCATAATCACTACAACCTGGGCGTCTGTTTGTGGCCTGGCAATATGTTTGTTCATCAGTTCACTGACAGAGAATTGCATATTTTCAATTTCAAACAGCAGGTCATTTGGAAAGTCACGGGGAGCCTTATCAATTTCGTCAATCAGTACAACCGAGCTACGCGGTTCATTAGCGAGTTCATCAAATTCAGCAACATCTTTCATGTCTTTTAGCTTCTCATTGGCAAGAATGGCATCTTTGCCCCATGCCTGTAAAATGGCCTTGCCTAGTGCATTCATTTTTATAAAAGCATGCGCTGTTGAAATTTGTTTACCATACTCAATTTTTGTTAGTTCCACGTTATCATTATCAACTGATCCGGAAATTTCTGTTTTTTTTATAACGCGTTCTTTATTTTCATTTTGGTCCTGTTCATCCACATACCTTTGCTGAAAATGCCGAACTGCATCGTAGTAATAAAAGAGATCTGTTGCCGTACTGGTGGTTTTAGTATTAAAGACAAAAGGAGTGTTCAAAAATTTAGCTGTACTGTCAGCATTAATATTACCCTCCAACGACAACATATCAGCAACCTTAAAAGCAAGCTGTGTTTTTCCTGTGCCGGGCGCCCCGGTAAGCAGCAAAGGTTTACCAAGCCATATCGCCATCTATATTGCTGTTTTCAGGCCTTCATCTTCCAGCACATAATACCTGGGAGCATTATCCCCGCTCGTGCGTATACTTTTTAAATCAAACATTGTTGGTGGTTTAAAATTTTAACGACTGTACAGGTCAATAATTTTTGTAAGTCCGCTTTCAACTTCTTTGTAATACATCTCCTGCCCGGGCATGTCCTTGAAGTACAGGCTAATCAATTCCTCGCATCTTGTTTCAAAAACTTCAATATTATTATCCACTAACCAGTCTTTAATATTCTCCTTGCTGATCTTCTTAAACTTTTGCAGATTGTGTTCCCATTGAATGGTTTTTACCCGGTCATAAAATTCCTGTTCAGTGATATTGTTGTTTTCCGCGTAACGCAGTATTCCAAAAAACAGGATCCGTTTATCTGTCTTTAATCCCGCATTAACTGTATTATATTTTTGATAAAACGATACAACAAAATCTTTCAGCGTATCGCTCTGCCACAATGCGCTTTCTATAAACCACGAAACAGAGAGATAATCAATATTATTTTCAGTCATATATTGTATCATACTTTCAGGGGTTACATCTTTTGGCAACCTGAACTTTTTCCATTTCAGTTCGCTAAAAATTTCACTTTTAATGTAAATTTCAGCCTTGTTAAAATCCTTAACGGTTTCGGGAATATGGGGTCGTATTGGTATATTCTTCCACTTCACAGACATGTCTTCGAATTCAATCTCTTTCCGGGCTATGAAATAATGTGGCAGATCATTTTCATGGCCGCTCAGTACAAAAAACTGAATAGGATCTTCATCAATGGAGGCTAAAAATTCCTGGTTAATTTCCCGTCTGTCACATAGATAAATTTTATCGCGAAGTACATCCTTTTTTTGAATGGAAGCTTCTACACGCTTTAAAGTAAAATTATCCAGGCTTTCCAGTATCTTTTTGGGGATATCTGACTGATCAGTATAATAAGCGGTTTGTATCTGTGCAGTGCCAATCTCTTTCTTCCATTCGGTTAACAGGGGATTTTCATCTTCATTTGCCTGACCAGCCTTTAGTAGAATTAACCGTTCAATATCATCGCCTTTATTTTTTCTTTTATTGGCCGCGTCGTATTCCCAGTAGGTAAAGGATTTTCCTGTATCTAAGCCATTATTATCTTTAGCCGGGGAGCCATATTTTTCACCAAGCACTAAAACATAAATATTGCATTTGTTCACATCGGCAATACACTTGTATAGTACATTCCGGTCTTCGGCGGCATAATCTTCCATTGCGGTAATTTCATAGAGGTAATTTCTTGATGTTATTTCAGTCAAAAACTTTTCGCGGATATCTTTGAACTCCATATAAGGCGAGGATAAATATACATTCAGCTTGCCCATGACTTTTTATGTTAGAATACAATATAAGATACTGATAAACATGCAGATGTTACCTAAAAATTTATTACCGGGCGTTACCACGAATGACTGAAACGGAACTTATGGTTCCCCACAGGCAAGGAAGGGGAATATCAGTATACCGTGTTGCTTGATAATAAATGTGAACCAGGTTTCGTGTAGGCTTGGAAGATGTGCGCTTTCTTAGAGTAGAGCTACTAATATAAAACTAATTGGCTGCTTTTGCAATAGCGGAGGAAAGATAATGCCTCATAAAGCTTCTAATTTCTTATCGCTTCCAAAATTTTAGGGAAATTGCCATCGAGATTTTTTTCCATTATATCAATACCCAGGTCATTCTTCAGATGCGTTATAATATCCGGCAATTTCAAACGAAGACTTTCTAAGCGCCTCCATTCGTCGTCTATATCGGTTGAACGTAATGCATTGTATGAGCGTGATTTTGCGAGTTCCTTTATTGCCGTGATCCGCTGATCAATTTTTGTATTGGCTTTTTCCGTAAAACCATCCTCCATAAAATCAGTATCGAGGCAGCAGGCAATAAATTTCTTTTCGGGGAAAAAGTCTTTTATAAACATTGCGTTTATCGTTTCCACTCCTACCCAGCCGGATGTAAGGCTGTTTACAGAAACTACGGAAAGTATAGCATGTGACCGGAGAATGCTTTTACTGATAAAATCCTTTATAGCAGTACCCGCCTGCATGGAAGCCGAGTCGAGGATAACCGTTATGCGCTCCTGCTCCAGCTTATCCTTTAGCAGTACCGCGGCTACCTCATCGGCATGATTATAGGAAATAAAAACAACACAGTTTTCCGGCTGCTGTTTTTGCTGATCCCGGAGGTCTTCGGCACTCTGCTGTATATAGCCAAGCACCTGCTGGTTTTTGGGCGTAAGCTCCAATTCCTTCAGCCAGGTTCTATATTCATCTAAAACCTTCACCTGGTCTTCAATGCGCATAGAGCCGTAATAATACTCATCGAGCCTGAACGCAGCTTCCACCAGGGCAGTCTGCGGCTGGTCGTTGCGCTGGATGTTGGTTAAATTCAGTAAAATTTTGTGCAGGTAAAAATAGAGCCTGTCTCTTACCGCCGGGTCTTTTATTTGATAGGTTTCCTCCGTAGTGCCAAAAGTTTCTATGAGCTTTTTCTGCATGCATGTTTCCACATGGATGCGCAGCAGGTTAATGCGCAGGTAACGTACTGTTTGGTTGTATGCCCGGAATTGCCCGGAAAGTAAGGAATTGGATTCACCGGCTGGGATAATGATCATCCACGTTTTCAATTGATACTTTCTTCTCCCGATCGTATACGGAATATGCTTGCAGTACAGCGCTATACCTTCTTTACTGAGAAAGGGCATATCTACCTTTTGTGCAAACAGTTGATCCGGGTTGATCTCACCGGCATCAAATTGTATTAAAAGCACGGGTTCGCAGGGTTCTGCCTGGTGCCGTATATCTTTGGCATCAAAAGATTTTTTTCCTTTTGTTGTGGTCCAGTAATAGGCGTCCCGTAACTTTTCCCCCGCTTCAATTAATGGCAGGTAAGCTGACAGCCTGCTGCCGATCTTTATTTTTACAGGACACAGCAGGTACCGTTCAATATGCTTGAAAAGATTAAAGGAAGATGTTTCCTCACCGCTTGCTGCTACCCCGTTGAGCAAATGATCATTGAAGCCCACTTCAAATTTGGCCATGCACCGGCCATCCGACTGGAACCTGCGAAAGAGTATCCTGGCATGGTATGGATCGCTGTATAAAGATTTGAAAAAGTGCTCTTCCTTCAATCCGCAAAAATTCAGCACGCTGCCCGCATTGCAATATTTTTTTTCATCATCCCAGGGGCCGAGGTATTTTTTATTCCGGCCTAAAATTTCCCCGAAATAACGCACCCGGTCGTTACTGCCGGGTTCGGGCCATTTTGGTCTTTCCGTTTTGTTGGGATCCGCCTTAAAAAAGCGGAAATCAAACAACGGAAATTGTAATGTAATAAACATAAAATCAGGCTTGTTAAAGTCGCCTTCTTAACCAGGCTTTCACCCTGGATAGGCTGATTATGCCTTTCCCCGTAAGGTTGCTCACCTGCTTGCCGTTGTAGGCCCTATAAAGATAAAAAAATTGTAGCATATTGTTTCACTAAGCTTGCATGCCAATGGATTTATAATTAGATTGGCATCCGTATAATTTCCTAACCAAACAGTTTTTTTCCCTACCCGACTGTACCTGGGGGCCAAAATCTGGATGTTCAGCATAAAGATGAAGTACAAAAAGCTATAAACGACGCGGTGGAAAATATTAATAAAGCGAAATAAACATAAAATCAGGCAGGCTTTCTGCCTTTAGCCATTCCATTTTTAATTAAGTAATCATAACTTTCCTGCAGGGCATCAAATACGTCATTTGTAGTTTTATCCATTTCTACGATCATCCACTCCGTATTTCCGTTTGCCGCTTTTACAATAGCAGGAAAATCCTGCGTTCCTTTACCAACAGATACCATCGGATCGGGATAATCATCCATTAAGGAATCATGCCATACGGCAGGGCCATCTTTGATATGCAGCAGGGGCGCGCGTTTTCCAAATTTTTTGATTATCGCTGCCGGATCATGCCCCGCTACTTTTACCCAGTAAGTATCAACTTCAAAAAAGATATCAGGGTCAAGCGATTCCAAAAGCACTTCGTAAACAAAACGATTCCCCACTTTATTGCGAAATTCCCACCAGTGATTATGAATGCCAAACTGCAGCCCGTTGGCTTTGGCAAAACGATTGGATTCATTATAAACAGCCACCAATTGTTTGGTGCCGGCAAGCGAGCTATAACGTATATCTTCCGGCCAGCCATGCCAGATCACTTTCTTACACCCCAGTTCTTTAGCCGTTTCAAGCAGAACAGTCTTTTGATCACCGGTTGGCAATTCAATATGTGCTGAACATACAGACAAACCCGTATCTTTTATATAATGCGCCGCCTGCTTAACTGAAATGCTTTCGGGCCAAAAAGCGGTTTCTACTGCTTCAAATCCAATATCAGCAATTCGTTTCAACGTATACTTTATATCTTTTTCAATTTGCTTTCTTACCGAATAAAGCTGCACCGCAATTTTAGCAGGCTCATTGGGTGAGGTAGTTTCACCGAAACCGGATAACAGTGGAGACGAAGTGAAAGAAGCGCCCAACAGCCCCATACCGCCCAACTGTAGGAATTTTCTTTTATTCACTGTCTTTTATTGATAAGTTAAATACAAGATCAATTTATTGTTCCAAATGTAAACTTTTGCAGCGATTGAAGCAATTTTTCCGCGGCCGCTTTAACCTGCACCCAGTCTTTTTCCTGTTCTTCCATCGAGAGAAGATCAAATGGGATAAACACGTCTCTCTTAATCCTGTCTAAACCCCTGAAAGGCTGGCCCGCTTTCCAGGTAGCGTTGGCAAAACGTTCAAACAGCTTCTTGTCTTTTGCATCAAGGCTATCGTTTACTATAGCCTGCAGCACTGCGGACGGCAATTTTTGCTGTGCCGTTGCCAGGTAACTTAGCCCGCATTCCAGCGCATAGAAACCGGCAATGTTGGTTGCGATCTTTTCTTCTTTCACGTCTTTGCTGATCGTGGCGGTATCTTCACCGGGTTTCAAAAAAGCAGGTACTTCCTGTTGTTGGGCAGTATAGTATGCGGCTTCCATATGCTGCGCCATTTCCAGCGCAAATGATTTATCCTGCAGCAAAGTCTTTAGCTTTTGTAACTGGTTTTCTCTTGATGCATCCTTCACATCCTGCATGGCTTCCGTCACCTTACCGGCAGCAGCGGATACCTGATCGTAATCTTTTTTCACTTCAGCTTCCGGTAAAAAAACAGGTGATATAAAAACGTCACGGGTAATACGCTCCAGTCCGCGAAAGGGCTGACCCGCTTTCCAGGTAGCATTGGCAAAACGGTTCACCAGTAACACTCCGGAGGAATCCAATTGGTTTGTCTTTATTTTATTCAGCCACTCAAACGGCGTTCCTCCTTTCTGTTCCATTAATTCACCCATAGCACATTCCAGTGCATAAAAAGCCGCTATGCTGGTTGCTATTTTTTCCTCTTTTACACTTTTTTCTACAGTGCCTGTTTCCCCGTTTTGAGGTAAAAAGTCCGGAACCGGCTGGCCCTGTGCCTTATAGTAAGCGGCATCCTGATTTTTTGCCATGTCTAACGCGAAGCTGCTGTTGCGAAGCAGGCTTGTTATTTGAGTAAGTTCTTCTGTAATTTGCTGCTGTTGTTGCATATTGGTTTTTGCATTGTTAGCACATGAGGCGAAATATAAAACCAGGAGGATAGTGCTAAAAATAAAGAGACGTTTCATTTGCCTGGTTTTAGTGATACTTTAAAGTTACACGGATATTGACAAAATATAAGCTTCCGCTTATATTTTTTGAGCATATAAAATCAATGCTGTTTAACTAAGGATCATTTTAATGTATGGAAAGTTAAATTTTAAGGATCAGGTAGCATAAATGCCTATAAACACAATTTCTTACTGAACCTGTAAAAGTGTAAAAGAATTATAACTCTACTTCTATTCCAGCAATGTTGCAAAGGCTCCTGTTACTTTTTTGCGGAAAAAAAGTAACCCAAAAAGCCGCCCGGAAACGATTACAGCCCGTTTTCGGGAAGGAGCCCTGATGAAGCTTTAATGCTACTGTGACTTCAGCTTCATTTCGCTGCTGCTTTCTCATTGCTAAACAGCAAAACGTGTATCAGTTTACTTATGGTATGAGCTGGTTAAGTTTGATAATATCTTTTGCTGCGCTTCCTTTAATTCATCCTGCGATAATTTTAGCTTTCCCCTTGTAAAATTGAGGTCATCCATGCTGTTGATGGGTACCAGGTGAATATGCGCATGCGGCACTTCTAAACCTACAACGCTGATACCGCAGCGGTTACAGCAAAAAGAGCGTTCAATGGCTTTGGCAATGGGCTGTGCAAAAACCAGCAGCTCACTTAAATAATCATGAGGAAGATCAAAAAGATTATCTACTTCGATTTTGGGAATTACCAGTGTATGCCCTTTCACCAATGGGAATATATCTAAGAAAGCATAACATTTATCATTCTCCGCAATTTTATAAGAAGAAATTTCGCCCGCTATGATTTTTGAAAAAATGGTCATGCAGCAAAATTATACAAATACTATTTATGGCGCCTTATACATTTTTTTGCCATTTTTTGTAACCAAACGTTTGTTATTTACTCTAACGAATAGCGATTTCCTTAATCTAACGGTTATACAAACAATTCATATTTATTATTCAATAACACAAAAAACCAAGTAATTGTGAAAACAAGATTTATGATTCTTACGCTTGCATTGTTTGCCGCGTTTAGCCTTTTTAGTTGTAAGAAGGGTGACAGGGGTCACGAAGCAGAACCCGGTGAAGGAGGCTTAAATTTACCTCCATTGGATTCAAAATTAGTAGCCGAGGGGCAACAAGTATTCCGATATGAGACTTTCGGAGATGAAACATTTTGGACTGATGTATTGCAAATGAACAAAGTGATAGAAACCGCTGTAGACCCCACTACCGCCTTAGCTGTTGGCTTAAAGGTAGATGCTGCTGCTTTACCGGCCGCCGTGGTCGCCGGTGTTCAAAACGGAACGATTAGCCTCACTGATCCTCAAACCACGCTTGCGCTGATATCATTAAATGCAGTTCTTGGGGTAAAAGGAGAAGTAAGTACAACCACGGATGGTAAATTAAAGCTGGACAGAGTAGGTATTACTTGTGCTTTATGCCATTCTACAGTTGATAACTCTTTTGCCCAGGGTATAGGAAATCGTTTGGACGCGTGGCCAAACAGAGATTTAAATCCCGGTTTAATTATCTCATTATCGCCTGCCTTAGACCAGACTGCGAAAGCTGTTTATGCTTCCTGGAGACCAGGAACTTATGATCCAAGATTCAACCATGATGGCTTAAATAATCCGGTTGTAATACCTCCGGCTTTTGGCTTATACGGACTTCCTAAATCGATTTTTACCGGTGATGGAGATGTGCAACATGAGCCGGCCGGGCCTGTGGCTTACTGGAATAGATATGTAGCGGTTACTCAAATGCATGGGCATGGTTATTTTGCCGATCCACGCCTTGATAACTGGACAGTTGATCACAGAGAAGGTGATGATTTAGTAACAGATAAACTCCCTGCTTTACAGGCCTATCAATTTTCTATTCAAGCGCCAACCCCACCGGCCAATTCTTATGACGCTAATGCAGCGAAGAAAGGTAAAGCCCTATTTAACGGGAAGGCTCAGTGTGCCACCTGCCATTCCGGGCCATTATTTACTGATGTTATTGAAGGTGGAAAATTACATCCGCAAAGTGCATCTGTAGCAATAGACAAAGATTATGTGAAACGTTCGGCTACAAAGCAATGGAGAGTAACACCGCTGAAAGGGATATGGCAACACCCTCCATATTTTCACGATGGTTCAGCAGCAACCCTTACCGATGTAGTGGCAAGGTACGACCAGGAGAGAAACCTCAAATTAAGCGCTGCTGAAAAATCTGATCTTACTGAATACTTAAAATCCCTATAAAGATTATTGGTGTAAAAAAGTAATAATATTTAAACCTGAACAGACATACTCTTTGTACTGTATTCATCTCTTTAGGATTAATATGCCTAAAGAGATGTTTTTTTTCCAATCAATACTGACTGCGTCTAAGGTTGATTGTGAAATGGCTTAATTGGTTCAGCAGCAAACGAATTGACAAAATACGGATGCAATATTAGCAGGCTTCTTTCCAACAATTTTATCTTTTCCCCGTTAAAGGAAACTTCGAATGAAACGCATAAAAAAAATCTTTTTTTCTACCCGTACAATGGCGGTGCTTCTGTTTTTGTTTGGGTTATCAATGGCTATTGCAACATTTGCAGAGAATGATTTTGATACAGCAACAGCAAAGACTCTTGTATACAATTCCAAATGGTTTGAGCTATTGATGCTGTGGCTGATTTTAATTTTTGCAGCCAACATAAAAACGTATCGTCTTTTCAGGTGGAGCAAATGGCCGGTGCTTATGCTGCATCTTGCATTCATTGTTATGTTTATCGGAGGCGCCGTTACCAGGTACTTTAGTTTTGAAGGACAGATGCCAATCAAAACCGGTGAAACTTCCAATAAAATCATCAGCAATAAAACCTATTTCATACTGGAAATAACAGACGGACAAAAAGCATTACGCTATGATAAGAACGCCTATTCAATGTCTCATTTCAATGGCAAAAATTCAGCATGGCCGCTTAAGCGAACCTATAAACAAGACTATTTTTTCGGAGATAAAAAGCTCACTTTAAAAAGCCTGGATTATGTGCCAACGGCAAAAGATTCCATTCAGGAAACCCCATCCGGCAGAAAAATATTGGAAATAACTACAATAAGTAAAAACGGCCGCGAATCTGTTTTGCTCGGCGAGGGCGAAACCAAAAATGCAGGCGGCACGGTGATGAGTTTTAATAACCCAACTAAAGGGTCGCTTCAGTTGGTGGCACAGGGAAACCATATCCTATTGACTTCCCCTTATGAAGGAGCATATATGAATATGACGGGCCAGGGAGTGGGTGTGGTTACCGATTCGGCATTACTAAAAAAAAGATCAGGGCATCTTGAAATGAATCAGGCCACACTCATCAATTTTCGCACATTATATACCATCAACAATACCAGCTTCATCATTACCAAACCTGCCATCAGTGGTAAGGTGGTTTATTATAAAGGTGATAAATCAAACCCGATGGAAGCCAGTCTTCCGGATGCCATCACCGTTGAATTGAGTTCGGGCAACGAAAAAGACACTTTGATCGTTTTGGGAGGACCTGGTGTCACAGGCTTTAGCAATAACACAAAAATCAATGGAATGGATGTATCTATAGGTTTTGGTTCAAAATTTATTTATACACCGTTTTCTATTCGTTGCGATCAATTCATTATAGACAGGTACCCGGGATCCACCAATCCTTCTTCTTATAAAAGCGAACTAACGGTTATTGATAACCGACAAGAAACACCCCACTCCGTGTATATGAATAATGTGATGGATTACCACGGCTATCGTTTTTTCCAGGCGGGTTATTTCCCGGACGAAAGCGGAACTATATTGTCTGTAAATGCCGACCGATGGGGAACCCATATTACTTACCTCGGTTATCTCCTGCTGTTTGCAGGCCTGATCGCTACCCTGTTTTGGAAAGGCACTCATTTTTGGAATTTGAACCAGAACCTGAAAAGAATACACAAGAAAACATTGGTTTTAATTCCAATCTTATTTTTCGCAGCGGTAGCAACTGCTCAGCAACCGGCACAAATAAATACCACGACTCCGGCTGACAGCGCCGCTCAACAAGCAGAGGACTTGCAGCCAGCCAATCTGTTTGCACCAGCATCAGAATTAGAAAATTATCATTACCCTATCAATTACGAAATTGCCAACAAATTTGGGCATTTATTAATACAGGATTTTCAGGGCCGCATGAAGCCCCTGAATACACTGGCTTTAGAGATGCTTAGAAAAATTTATAAGAAAGATAAAATTGGAAACACTTCAGCCGAGCAATGGTTTTTATCCATGCAATTGGATCCCGATTTTTGGTCAAACCAGCCGATAATAAAAGTGGCTGCAAAAGGTGGTGAAAAGTTGGCTGCAGAAACAAAAGCAGGTGCTGATGGCTATACCAGTTTTGTTAATTTAATAGATTTAAAAACGAGAGAATATCTATTGAACAACCAATATACCAGGGCATTCAGTAAACGACAAGCCGAACGAACCAATTATGACAAAGAAGTGATTAACATCACAGAACGCTACAATGTTTTCAACAATATTGTTTATGGATATTACACCAAAATTATCCCTGTTAAAAATGATGCTAACGAATCCTGGACAAGTTGGATTTACAGCACAGAAGAAAATCCCGCTAATATAAATAAGGAAGCCCTTGCACTTTTCACAGGCTTCTTCAACGGACTCAGACAAGGAATGCAGCACAATGAATGGCAGCAAGCAAACAAAGCGCTAAAAGTAATTAACGATTATCAGCATCAATGGGGAAAAGATGTGATGCCTTCCCAATCAAAAATAAATATAGAAGTATTGTACAATCACCTCAACATCTTTTTGTGGCTGATGATCAGTTATAGCCTTTTGGGTGTTTTATTAGTGATACTGGCTTTTGCAGCATTGCTTTCATCAAAAGATAAATTTAAACGAATTGTTCACGCTTTTACAAAAATGTTGCTCGGCCTGATGGTTATTGCATTTTCAATTCACATTACCGGATTGGCCATTCGCTGGTATCTTTCGGGCCATGCACCCTGGAGCAACGGATATGAGGCGATTGTTTTTATATCAGCCATTGGTCTTTTATCAGGACTCATTTTGTACCGCAACAGAAACGCGTTCATTCCGGCGGCAGGAGCTTTGGTGGCAATGATAATGATGGGATTTGCACATGGAGGGGCGATGCTCGATCCGCAAATCACTCCATTGGAACCGGTATTGAAATCTTATTGGCTAATGGTTCATGTAGGGATCATTACATCGAGCTATGGCTTCTTTGGTCTGTCGGCAATTATTGCATTAATTGTACTGATTTTAATTTCTATCAAGCCTACCGGTAAGATTAAAAACTCCATCACCGAGTTAACGATCGTCAACGACATGGCCGTTACCATTGGCGTTTTTGCATTAACAATAGGAACATTTTTAGGCGGTATTTGGGCCAATGAAAGTTGGGGGCGTTACTGGAGCTGGGATCCGAAAGAAACCTGGGCTTTCATTTCTATTATCTTTTATGCCATCATATTGCATCTGAGGATTGTACCGGGGTTACGGGGAAAATGGGCATACAACACGGCGAGCTTGTGGGCAATCTGGAGTATCATTATGACTTATTTTGGTGTGAATTATTATTTAACCGGATTGCATACCTATGCCACCGGCGATCCTATCCCCATCCCTAACTGGATTTATTTCACCGCAGCAGGAATCACCATGCTAACAATCATTTCTTACTTACGCTATAAAAAACTTCACCTGAAAAAAGGAAATATAGCTAAGAAAACATAGCGCTTTTCATTCCCGGCAATTTTTTAAGAAGGAATTTCGCCCGCTATGATTTTTGAAAAGATGATCATGCAGCAAAATCATGCAAATACTATTTATACAAATCCAGTCCTGCATACCCTTCCTCCGCCCTTTGCGGCGCCCGGTTAATATACAACTGCCTGTCTTGCGGCGCGGCAGTGCCCAATCCATCCACATACCGGTTAAACATACAAAAAGCGGCAGCGATCAGTACCGTATCGTGTATTTCCCTGTCGGTGGCCTCCTGCTTCTTAGCCTGCCCGATTAATGCAGCCGTTACCTGTTTACCGCCTTTTTGCACGGCCGCGGCAATGGCCAGCAAGGATTTCATTTTATCTGAAATAGCGGTAGTGGTAAAATCGTGTTTTATACGGTCAATGAATTGCATATCACATTGCATATAATGCTGTGCCATGGCGCCATGTACGTTCTGGCAAAAAAAACAATCATTGAGGTACGATACATAAGCGCCGATCAGTTCCCTGTCGCCCCTGCTCAGCGTGTTATTGTCATCACGCAGTAATATTTCTGCTAACTCATTAAGGGGCTTTGCCGTTTCCGGCCGGTATGCCATAGGGCCTCTAATACCCGGCAGGTTGTTGTTTAAATTAATATGTGCCATAAGATCAAATTATTTTTTGTTAATTACAGCCTCCGCCAGGCGGGTACCGTCAATACGTGCTTTTATCTTGCTGAATGCAATGTCTCTCGATGTAGAAGTATCATCTGCAAATGGCGAAAAGCCGCAGTCATCTGTTGTGCCAATCTGTGAAACAGGTATCACTGCCGCGGCTTCCAATATGTGATCCTTTATTTCTTCAGGCCTTTCTACCCTTGGATCATTTACATTGGTAACACCCAGAAAAACCGTTTGATCCTGCCGGAGGTTTTCTTTAATAACTGCCAGCACAGAAGACTTGTCGTTTTCGGCGGCATATTCCAGGTAAAAACTACCAGCCTGCAGCCCGAACAACAAAGGCAGGAGATCGGAATAAGATATGTCTGCACTGTGCGTTGAATCATGATCTCCTCCGGGGCAGGAATGAACACCTATTTTTTGGCGCTCTTCCTTTGTAAACCTTGTAAGTACCTTGTTATTGAGAGCTATAAATGATTTCAGCAAATTGCCGGAAGGGTCTAATTTCAATGCTAACCGGGCTTCCGTAAAATCAATCTGCACCTTAAACGCGCCGCTGTTAAGACTGTTTCTTATATCCGTTTCCGCTTCATTCAGCAAGTCGTTAATGAATTGGTCATGCGTATATCCTTCAATGCCTTCCTGCGGATACAATAAACTTATTGCGGATACAGCAATGACCGCCTGTTTAACCGGCAGGTTCGTCATTTTTTTTGCTTTTTCGAGATACGTGCTGGCATATACCTGGTAACGAAAAGGTCCTCCTGTGATTTTAGGTAACTGGCGGGTATGCCCGTCAGCAAAAGGAATAATAACTCCATTAGGATCGAGGCGCTTCATGCCTGCAATGGGGTAAGTAGCAAAACTGGGTTTGCTTTGTTCCCCATCTGTAATTACAGGAGAACCTGTAGCTTCAAAACGTTCTATGGTATCCGCTATAGCTGATTCAAATAATTTACTCAACCCCTTTTCATCGAGATCGCCATTGGCGTGCGCTGCCATTCCTTCAATCAATGCAACCGGCCGGGGAATGCTTCCTATTGGTTCTGTTCTGATTTTCATAACATTTTTGTTTTAATTTATTCAATGAATATGATCTATGCAGACGATAGCAATGCATTTCATCCTGGCTTACCTGGCAGCATATACCCCTTTTCTACCATTCTTTTCCCCATCTCGGCATATTCGTCTGCGTTGGTTGGTGTAAAGCTTGCCAGCCCGTCTACATAACGGTTAAACATGCAGAAAGCCGCCGCTATTAAAACCGTGTCGTGTATTTCCCTGTCGCCGGCGCCCAATTGTCTTGCGGCTTCAATGTCTTCGGCAGTAACCGCTTTGCCGCTGATCTGCACCTTACCTGCTATGGTAAGCAATGCTTTTAATTTTTCACTTACAGGCGCATCCTGCATATCAAGGAATACCGCATCAACTACTGCTGCTCTTTCTTCATATAAACATCTTGCAGCGGCAGCATGGCTGTTCCTGCAAAACATGCAATTGTTCCTGTGCGATACATAAGCTGCTATGAGTTCTCTGTCGGCCGGGGTTAGCGGAGAATCTTCCCGCAGCAGCACCTGTGCCAGCTCGTATAAATGTTTCCCGGTTTCGGGCCGGAACATTACCAGGCTTCTTATACCGGGTACGCCTTCCGGAACTTTGATATGTGCCATAAAACAATGATTTTTTTAAATTGATCTAAACAAGTTTATGCTCCATCTTCCTGATCAGCAATACCACAAGCAATCCTACTACAAACACCAGTGAAAACAGGTATATGGCATTGCCATAACCTCCCAGCACCGTTACCAGTATTCCCACAAACAATACAGCGGTGCCGGTAAATAAACGGCCTATATTAAAACAAAAACCCGTTGCCGTTGCCCTAATGCCGGTAGGGAACAACTGTGGTATATAATACGACAACACGCCCTGGCTTATGCCAAAGAAAAAGGCGAGCACCCCCGTTTCTATATACACTAAGGATGTAAAGACCGTATTGGTTTTAAACAGCACGAAAGACAGCACCGAACATACCGCAAAGCACATAAGCATCGCCCTTCGTGTGCCCACTGCATTCAGGAACCAGCCCGATAAAAACCCGCCTGTTAATCCACCCATACCCAGCAGCATCATGGTTATGCCTCTTTCCTTTTGACCATCAGAATCTGCAATGATGCTTTGCACCCATGTAGGCAGCCACGAAAAAATTGCCCACAAACCAATTAACATAGATCCAAAAGTGATGGAGCCGATCAGCAGATCTTTCCGGAAAACCGGGGAAAAAAGGGTTTCGGCGGGATTATTGTTTTGCAGGATATGCTGCTTACTATTTTTCCAGTTCGCCGACTCTTTTATGAGCCATATCCCTGCGATAGCAAGGATCAGCGGTACAAGCCCTGATAAAAAGGCCTGCCGCCACGATGATACCATATAATTGATCAAACCGGCAGAAAAAATGCCCACCGGAAAAGCAATAGACAAAATACCCATGAAAACGGCTTTGCTTTTTGGGGGCCATACCTCGCTTATAAAAGTAAATCCAATTACCAGCACCCCTCCTACGCCAAACCCGCTCAATATCCTGCACAATACGATGCTCCACCAGTTCGGCAGCATGCCGGTTAAAATAGTAAACACCGCATAACATCCTATAGCAAGCAGCAATGCTTTTTTTCTGCCTATCCGGTCACTGATCACCCCCCATGCAAAGCCGCCAATGGCCCATCCAAAAATGAATACCGCATTGATGTAAGCGCTGATGCGTGCATGTTCGCCAGGATCTGATGACAGTTGTACATCCTTAATTACAACAGGAAGGTAAACCGACATCAATGTAGACACGATGCCTCCAAACGCGCTGCTGATAAAGCATACGGCAAAAAACATCCAGAGATACGGCGTTATTTTTTGATCTTCACTACTTGTGTTCATAATTTATTTATTCAATAGTCCGTCAAATACAACCGATACATAATACAGCGCCCCAACGCTGGGTGATCCAAAAGCCTGGTATATCCTGTGGTTTAAAATATTACTTCCCCCCAGCTTAATTATAGCATTGGCAGAAGGGATTTTTTTATTGACCTGCAGATCAAGCTGCGAATACGCATTGATGCGGCCGGGGTAGTTACCATTAAAGGTTCCATACCAGTCAAACGTATCCTGCCAGTGCCATGCCAGGTTAAATCCAAAATTTTTATACACATTGCTATTGCCGAAAGTTACATTGGTAATGTATTCGGGTGTGTTGAAAGCGGGAATATTATTGGGATTGGCATCCTTCAGATTAAAATCGGACCAGGTAATATTGGCGCCTGCTGTATACCCCCTGTTCATCATCCAGGTCAATCCGGCCGAAATACCCTGCGATGACACTTTATCTGATGCATTGGTATACAACTGAAAAACCTGGATATCTCCGTTTGGTATATCCATGGCGGCTTCATCGCTGATTGTACCACCGCCTGCCAGTATGGTATGTTCCGGGCGGATGACCACTGTATTAATAATAAAGTCGGTATACGTGCTGTAATAATAATTAAGGTCTATCATCAGCTTATTATTAATAAGCCCCTTATATCCTATTTCAAATGCTTTCTGCTTTTCGGGTTTAATATAGGATACATCCGATTTTTCCAGCAATCCTTTATTTTCGGCTATTGCCTGCGGGAACGGTGTTCCCATGCCCATTGCCTGTCCGAAAGCAGCGCCAAATGCACCCACCGAAGAAGCAGTGAATGAATTTTCATATACATTCATACCCTTGCTGTTATCGGGCGCTCCGCCAAGAATAGTAATGGGCCCTACGTTAAGATGGATATATAAGTCAACCGGCGTAGGGTTCCTGAAGCCGGTTTGATAAGAAGCACGGAAATTATGATTCTTTGCAACCGTATATACACCCGAAATGCGGGGCGTAAAGCTGCCTGCAAAATTTTCATTTTTATCGTAGCGCACCGAGCCGGTAATTTTCAGCCTTTCGTCGAATAATTTTTTAGCCACCTGCACAAAGGCGCCATACTCTTTAATGGTAATATCCTGGTCTTTGTCATCAAACAACGAACCGTTGGTGAACATATGGTAATAGCGGAAGTTGCCGCCGGCCAGCAATTCAAATATTTTGATCTTATCGCTGAAATCATATTGGCCTTCGGTATGGTAATACTTGCTGTTGCTGAAAACGCCTGCACCGCTTAATCCATAGTTATGGATCAAATTGTCTTTAGCCGCTTCAAAAGCCCCGCTTCCCGGCGCCAGTTTTCCTTCATCGGCAAAAGCTCTTGCAGCAGCGTGATTGGCTGCAGTTACACTTCCAATGTCGCCATTATAGGCTGCCGTATATCTTTCAAACCAGGTATCATCGGCCAGGTTGGGCGTCACGGTATTACCTGCAAGGTCTTTTACCCAGGCGCGGTTAATGAACTGTGCAAGCGAACGGGTATTATAGGAGTCGTGAGAGTTTTCAATAACGGCATAGCTGCGCAAAAAATAATTGCTGCCCTTTAATTCCGCCCGGTGTCGTTGCAGCACAAAATTATTCAGATCGAAACGGCTGCTGCCCGTATAGCTGGCTGTTCCTTTGCCATAATCATACTGGTAAGAAAGCTCCATATTGTTATTGATGCGGTAATGCAGTGATCCATTAAATTTAAAGCTGTACACATTGTAGTTCATCAGGTCTTTTTCTTCGTAACCCGTTCTGGATATACGCCCAATACCTTCTATGGTACGCACCACTTCATCACCATATATATTTACGGCATCCCGCGCAGGATTATTGGGTCCGCGCAAATTTTCGGGTGTTTGGGGATCTACATCATTATAATTGTTCGCATACCAGTCGAGCCCGCTCAGGTAAGCGGCATTTATTTTAAATGCGAAACGGTTGTTGAATGCTTTTGCATAACGCAAAGCAAAATCGTATAAACCATGCGGCTTAACATCATCTTCACCTATATGATTGATACCGGTTTTGGCCTGGAGCGATAATCCCTGGTGTTGAAAAGGATCTTTGGTATGCATCATCAGCACACCATTAAAGGCAATCGGCCCATATAAGGCAGAAGCGGCGCCCGGAATGATCTCAACACTTTCCATATCAAGATCGGAAACGCCGAACTGGTTGCCCACAGAGAAGTTCAGGCCCGGCGTCTGGTTATCCACGCCATCAATCAATTGCAGGAAGCGCTGGTTGCCTGTATTGTTAAAGCCCCGCGTATTGACCTGCTTATAGGTAATGCTGCTGGTAACCGCCTCAACCGATTTGAGGTTTTGTACCCCGTCGTAAAAAGAAAAGGAAGGATTTTCACTGATCATCTTTTGGTTCATTTTTTCAATGCTCACAGGCGAACGGAGAATGCTTTCCTGCACACGGGATGCGGCAAAAACAACTTCATTGAGCCAGCCTTCCTTTTGCTGCAGCTTCACATTTACAGTTTGCCCGTCTCCGGTTATTTCAATCATTTCATCAACATACCCTGCTGCCGAAATAATAATGGTAAAGGGCAATTTGATTTTAGAGAGCGAAAGTGTGAAAGCCCCTTTTGAATCTGAAACCGAGCCACTGATCTTATCTTTAACGCTGATGCTGGCTCCTTCAACAGGCTCGCCCGAAGTGGAAGTAGTTACCGTGCCCGTAATTTTTACCTGCTGGGCAAACAGGTTAACGGAAAAGAATAGCAGAAATAAAACAAGAAAATTTTTCATTGCAGTTGGTTATAGCGTTTAGGAAGAAATTGTTTTTTTTAAGTGATCATACCCTTCCGGAAGGCGGGTATAACCATGATGTACAATACGATCAGCAAGGTTTTCATAGTACCGGGGATCTGCAGGCGTAAAAGTGTTCAGCCCGTCAACATACCGGTTATACAAACAGAACAATGCTGCAATCAATACGGTATCGTGGATTTCAATATCCGTTGCACCTGCAGCTTTTGCCGCGCCAATGGCTTCGTCCGTTACAGACTTACCGCTTTCCCTTACTTTGGCAGCAATAACCAACAGCGCTTTCATTTTATCGCTTACAGGCGCTGTAGCAATATCTTTAAGTACTTTGGCCGTCGTTTCATTTTCGCCCAAAAGCATATTGGCGGCGGCGGTATGCGCTGTAGTGCAAAACCGGCATTCATTCCCGGAACTTACTATGGAAGCGATGAGCTCTCTTTCACCTTGCGACAAAGATGAAGGTCCACGAAGCAGGAACTGTGTCAGTTCCCGGATAGGTTGCGCTGAATCTTTACGATATTCCAGCAGGCCGGTGATGCCCGGCAGGTGCGATTCCAATGTTATGTAAGGCATGATATATGCAGAATTGATTAAATACAGGTATTCAGGTGGCTCAGTTCACACCATGTTCATGATGGAACGAGACGGTAAACCCGTTGGTGCTAACGAAGCAGCAACAGGATAGAAAAATCAGGCCAAGCCGTCTGGTGGATGGATCAAACAGTCTCTGTCGGTATCCGTTAAAAAAGGAGAGATAAAACTATGAAATGAAGGTAAAGCCGGGGATATTGCAAAGAGGGTATAATGCATTTGGGGCTGGTCATATTCAGATGGCGCCGTATTCTTTTTGGCCAGGTTCGCTGTTTTTTCACCGGAAGATGCATTCACATTATTTACCTGCCGCGCGTAATTATTTTCAGCACTTTGCAAACGGGTCCGTTTAAAATCGGGTAAACAAAGCAGGTGTAATGTATCGTTATATATTTTGCGTTTTACGTATTTGTAATAAATGCCCTCATATTCCACTTCCCCATCGTACCGCTCATAATCACTCCAGTTGGAGCTATAGGGCAGCAGCACGGGTATTTTTATATGAACCAGCTCTTCATCGGAATAACCCTTATTATTAATTACAGTGGCGGTTTTCCGGTTGTTGTGGCTGATCAGCAACTGGAAAACGAGGGAATAACCTGCCAGGTTAAACAGGTATACAGCAAGCATGAATATGGTTACAATCTTTTTCAGCAGCAGTTTGGTATATGAGGTACACAAATTATATGTTTTTTATCATTATACGCAAGATTTTTTAATGTTAAGTCCAGTTTACCCCACAAAAAAAGCGGCTTTACCCGCTTTTTTATAGAATTTTAAAACTGTCTGGCTAAATAGCGATCTCCTCTATCTTAAATTTTAATAGGCCTGCCGGTGCCCTTACCTCTGCCACTTCCCCTACCTGCTTACCCAAAATACCCTGCCCTATGGGGGAGGTAACTGAAATTTTACCCACTTTAAGGTCGGCTTCCTTTTCGGAAACCACCTGGTAGGTTACCGTTTTCTTTGTATTGAGATTGGTTAAAGTTACTTTGGTGAGTATGCTCACTTTACTGGTATCAATGCTGTCTATCTCAATTATGCGTGCATTGGCAATTTCACCCTCCAGCTTAGCGATCCTGGCTTCCAGCATGCCCTGTGCCTCTTTGGCCGCATCATATTCAGCATTTTCCTTCAAATCACCTTTCTCACGGGCTTCGGCGATGGCTCTTGAGGCAGCAGGCCTGTCCACACTTCTCATCTTCTGCAGTTCACTTTTCAGTTGTTCCAGTGTTTCGGTGGTAACGTACATTACTTCACTCATGGCTGACTCCGTTTTAGATTATTAAAATAAAAAAAATAACAACGCTCCAAACGGTTGTCTGAAGCGTTGCCATTGTATATAGGGCAAAAATAGCAAAAAAATCATGCCAAACAAAGCTTGCAGCCGTCAAATATCCGGCTTTACACTTTCAGCTTTTCCAATATCACTTTCGACATTTTAAAAAAAGCCTCGTGGCTGTACCCTGCAATATGGGGGGTTAAAATTACATTGGGCTGCGCCGACAGCCAGTTTAACTGCTCCTTTTCTCCCGCGGTATACGTATCTAGTTTTTCGTTTTCCAGTACATCTAACCCGGCGCCCGAAATTGTATTGGTTTTCAGGGCATTAATAACAGCATTGGTGTCGTGCACCTTGCCGCGGCAGGCATTTAAAAAATAAGGTTGCTGCTGCAGCGATTCAAAAAAAGCATCGTTGGCCATGTGAAAAGTTTCATCCGTTAAAGGCACATGCATGCTTATTACATCGGCATAACGGGCTATTTGTTCCGGGCCGGCTTCATGTATTTTTCCGCCGGAAAAACCAAATTTATACTTATCGTAAGCCAGTATTTCCACATCAAAAGACGACAGCAGTTTGGCAAAGGCGCCGCCGGCATTGCCAAAACCGATAATGCCTACGGTTTTGCCGGTCAGCTCTGTTCCCCTGTTGGCGTCTCTTATCCATTTGCCATCGGCTACTTCCTGCCTGCTGGTACAAATTTTATTCATCAGTGCAAGCAATACGCCCAATACATGCTCGCCCACTGCATTGCGGTTCCCTTCGGGACTGCTTTCGCATTGTATGCCCCTGCTTTCGGCATAGGCCACATCTATCAGCTCCATACCGCTGCCCAAACGGCCGATCCATTTTAAATGCGGCGCCTTATCTAATATGGCACGGTCAATTTTGAGCCGGGTGGTAACAATTAAACCCTCAACGTCTTTTATCTCATCGCTCAGCGCTTCATAGGTGATCTGCGGCGCATATACTACGGTATATTGCTTTTGCTGTAAAGTGTCTAACAGATACGGATGCACTTTGGCGGTAACGATTACCTTTCTCATATTTATATTGTGAATAGTGAATTGTCAATAGTGAATTGTGAAAAGTGGGAAGGTGAATGGGGAATGACTATTTATTGACCATTGCCTATTCACATATCCTTCTACCTTACGGCTTACATCTTATCCCTTCACAAAGTGATGTCTCTGTAACCTGTCCTCCCTGCACAAACTTGTAACTGTGCCACTTACCACTTACTACTTACTACTTACTACTTACCCCTTCATTTCATCCTATCTCCCAGCGCCACAAAATCGGCTACACTCAACTGCTCTGCTCTTTTATCAAAAACCGGGTTTTTCAGCGTTTCTTCATCAAACAAGCTCCTAACGGCGTTGCGCAGGGTTTTGCGTCGTTGATTGAAGGCTGTTTTTACCAGCAAAAAGAACTGTTTTTCATTATGGATAGGTAGCGGTTCTGCTTTTGGCGTTAAACGGATAACAGCGCTCTTTACTTTTGGCGGTGGTGTAAAACACTGTTCATGCACTTCAAATAAATAGTCTACCTCAAAAAAAGCCTGTACCAGCACACTCAATATACCATATACCTTATTGCCGGGTTTTGAGGCGATACGTTGCGCCACTTCTTTCTGAAACATGCCCAGCATACCCTCCACATCCGCTTTCCAGTCTAATATTTTAAAAAGGATTTGCGAAGATATGTTATAAGGAAAATTACCCACAACCGTAAATTTCCCTTCAAAGGGTTGGTTTGCATCTAAAATACTCTGGTGAATGAGCTTCCCTTTCATCTCCGGCCAGGTATTTTCGAGAAAGCGGATCTTTTCTTCATCCAGCTCTATGGCTTTAAATGCAACGCCGGGCAACTGAATAAGGTGCTTCGTAAGTGCTCCGCCGCCGGGGCCCACTTCCAGCAATTGCCGGAAGGGCCGTTCCTGCAATGCAGCTATGATCCTGAGCACCATGTTTTCATCGCGCAGGAAATGCTGTCCTAATGATTTCTTTAATGTATACATTGAAAGGCCTAAAAATACGAAAACCAGTTACAATACCGTAAATTCGCGCATTAACCCCACGTAGTATGTCAACTCAGAACAGCAAGCCGGCTATTGGTATTTCCTGCGGCGATATTAATGGTATTGGAGTAGAATTGATTATTAAAACCTTTTCCGACAGCAGGATGCTGGATGTTTGCACTCCCGTAATTTTCGGGTCTAACAAGCTCATCAATTTTTACAGGAAAACACTACCAGACGCCAGCTTCAGTTTTCAAAACCTGAAGGATCCGGCAAGACCCTACCCCCGGCAGATCAATTTATATAACTGCTGGGAAGAAGAGGTGAATATTACGCCCGGGCAGTTAACAGACATTGGCGGAAGATACGCGGTTAAATCGCTCCGGGCAGCAGTACAAGCCTTAAAAGCCAAACATATACAGGCCTTAGTTACAGCGCCTATCCATAAAAAAAATGTACAGTCGCCCGAATTTAATTTCAGCGGACATACGCCTTTCTTAAAACAATTTTTTGCTGTAGATGATGTAGTGATGCTGATGTGCGCCGATAATATGCGGGTAGGGCTGGTAACGGAACATGTGCCGGTAAAAGATATCGCCCAGCACATTACACGGCAGGCCATCCTTAAAAAACTGTTCATATTAAAAGAAAGCCTGCAGAAAGATTTTGGCATAGATAAGCCCAAAATTGCCGTACTCGGGCTTAACCCGCACGCGGGCGATGAAGGGCTTGTTGGTAAAGAGGAAGAAGAATGCATAAAACCGGCCATCAAGGAAGCCAAACACAATAATATACTTGCTTTTGGGCCCTATAGCGCAGATGCTTTTTTTGCGCGGGGCAGCTATGAAAAATTTGATGCGGTATTAGCTATGTACCACGACCAGGGACTCATCCCTTTCAAATCGCTGGCCAAAGGTGAAGGCATTAATTATACCGCCGGTTTGCCGGGTGTAAGAACTTCTCCCGATCATGGTACCGCTTTTGATATTGCGGGGAAAAACAAAGCCGATGAAACCTCCTTCCGGCAATCTGTATACGCCGCTGTTGACATTTTACAACAGCAGTACGAATATGCACAAAACCGTTCCAATCCTATGAAACGGATGTCGGACGTGGTACTGACCAATGTGGAAGATGAGAAAATAGAAGAAGCAGGAGAAACGGAAAAATAAGCTTCCGCTTATCGAGGCTGTTCCATGCTATTATTTTAAACCGCAAAATACACAAAGGAGGCGCGAAGTTGCACAAAGAAAATGCTTACAGGAAATTATCGCTTTCCCTGTAGGCTTTTATCAGCGCAAGCTCTCCTTCTTTACCGGGTTTGGAATTGCCATGCTCCATACCCATAACACCACGGTATCCTTTTTCATAAATGTATTTAAATACATTCCTGTAATTGATCTCACCCGTAGTAGGCTCATTTCTGCCGGGGTTATCGCCGATCTGGAAATAAGCGATCTCATTCCAGGTTAATTCGATATGCTTAATAAGGTTACCCTCATTTTTCTGCATGTGATAAATATCATATAGTATTTTACAGGACGGGCTGTTTACCCCCCTGCAGATCTCGTAGGTTTGGGTGGACGTACGCAAGAAAAGATTAGGCGTGTCGCTCAGCGGCTCCAGCACCATTATAATACCGTGCGGCTCCAGAATTTCGGCGCCCCTTTTTAATGCATCAATTACATTACCGGTTTGAATACCAATAGGTAAATGCCGTTCAAAATCGCCGGGCACTACGGTTACCCATTTTGCGTTAACCCGCTTGGCCGCTTCCACCGACTGGCGGCAGCCTTTCAAAAAAATATCAATATGCTCCTGTTTGCCGGCAGCCAGCGTGTTTTGTCCGTTGCCCCCTTTAGGCACTACAAAAACGCCCATGGTCATACCCAGCTTAGCGAGCGTTTGTCCTATTTTATTTTGCTGCTCAACGCTCCGGCCTGTCATTCCATTATCTTCAATGGAACGGAAGCCCTGGTCGTACATATATTTGATCTGGTCTATAAAATCACTGCCGCCGTTATTTTTAAACATACCGTCATGCGGCCCGTAATTCAGGTTAAACGTTTTTTCCGCCAGGGGGCCGTTTTCTTTTTCATTTTTATTCCCATTGGCAAAAGCACCCGACCCCACTAAAGTAGAAGCCCCGGCCAAAATTCCTTTTTGTAAAAAATTCCTGCGTTGCATATTGATCGTTAGTTTAAGGGTTAAAAATAAGGCAAACCACATCAATAATTAAAATATTTTTCTGATCCCTGCCTTTGAGGGGTTCGGGATAGCGGTATATAGCGGCTGTCAGCTTTCAGCTATGAGCCATCAGGTTTGGTGTAGGGTATATGGCGTAAGGTATAAGGCGTAGGGTATAGGGTTGAGAAGTGGATGTACTTAGCTGTGGTAGTGCTATTAAGCACCTGTTGCCCGCCCGGATGACCCGATCGGTCGGGTTGGTGAAAACACTCAACAACGGCGCGGCTGACGAGAACACTAACGTGGGCAAAAAAGTACTACTTACTTATTGACACAATATCAGATTCAATAATTTCTAAAATTTCTCCTTCGCCGACTTTCTTTAACCCCTCTCGGAATAAAAATTTCTCATCGTCACCAATCAATAAATCAATGCTGTCAGCATCTCTTAAGTATATATCGCAAATAAACGTTGTACCTGGATAGATTTTATTATCTGCATTATTGAAATAAATCTCACCATCTATATTAAATAAGGAATATATATTCATCAAATCTTTAAACACAAAATTAGGTCTATATCCACTAACAATATATCCATTTCTTCCTCCCTCATTTGTTCCTAATAAATAAGCCTTCGCTTTTATTTTATATCTCATGAGCAATAGTTTTATTTAGAAGGTGCTCACCAAAATCTCTATTTGATTGTATGATTTATTAAACTCGTCTAAACTTTTGAAAGGGGCAAAGCGTACATTTGACTTAAATTTTTTCGCGTAAAATTAAGGCAACCTTAAAACTAAATCATTGTTCTCAGGATTGCCTTCTTCATATCTTACTATAACGGTGTCACCTATATTACAACAAAAGCATTTTTTACAAAAATTAGAGCTAACTGACCCCTTGATAATATGTCCATCACCGTTGAAACTATAATACAAATATTTAGATCCTCTTGACCTCGATTTAATTCCTAAACTTTCTCCCTTGAAAAAAGGGCATTATTTTCTAACCTTTTCTGTCTAAAGTAACCCTTGGCATAGATTATTAGAAAGACAATAATCAATACAAGTCCTAATCCCCCTATCTTTTTGAAAGATTCATTTCTCTGAATTAGGTTTTACTAAATCTTTGTTTGCTTCTGCCATTCCAGTTTTAAGACTATTTTTAATAAAGTCATTATGCCCCTTATAACTCCCACACTGGCTCAGGTTTGGTAGCATTGCTTTGTGGTTAGCCAGACCTGTGCCTTGTTGTTACCAGGTCTTTATCAATATACATTCACTATTTCCAATAAGCCTTTCTTGTTTCTCGTATAGTAGTCTGTTGCACTACTGTATTTCCAACCAGCCCGAACCGGTTTTCATGAAGGTAAGTTATTCTTTGTTCAGGCATTTCTGTATTATCTATATAATATAGGATGGTTTATCCAAGCTACTGTAGTTGAGGTTGCGAAACAGGTAGCTGCTTTACTGGTTAACTTGTATTGGGTGCTCATGATAGCACAGGACAGCACAGAACAGCAATAACACTGCGGTTCTGTAATTTGCCTGCATACGAAGAAAATGAATGCTGATATTAATTCTTTTCTTACCTTTCCTTCACATAAAAAAGAATTAATTATAGTGAGAAAGCTTGGATTAGCGTGCGTATTGATCAATCTGACATTTATTACGCATGCGCAAAACGGTACCCCGCAGGATTTTAATGCATACGATCAAAAAGTTCCCGGCACACAGTTTAATGTGAAGATGGTTCCTGTAAAAGGAGGATCATTTATGATGGGGAGCGATGCTGCCGGCAAATTAAAGCAGCCGGATGAAATACCCGCCAAAAAAGTAACGGTTTCTTCTTTCTGGATGGGCGCTTATGAAATAACGCACGACATATTCGATGCTTTTTTCCGCGATGAAGGCACCCCCGTTGGCACGCAGGCAGACGCGGTTACACGGCCCACCCCGCAATATATAGACCTGAGCTGGGGCATGGGTAAAACAGGGGGCTACCCGGTAAACAGCATGAGCCAGGACGCCGCACTGATGTTCTGCCGCTGGCTGTATAAAAAAACAGGTATTTTTTACCGTTTACCCACCGAAGCCGAATGGGAGTATGCCTGCCGTGCGGGAAGCACAACTGCTTATCCTTTTGGCGATAATCCAAAAGAGCTGGGTAAATACGCATGGTTTAAAGGCAACAGCAAAAACAAGTATCATAAAGTTGGAGAAAAATTACCCAATGCCCTGGGGCTGTATGATATGCTGGGCAATGTATCGGAGTGGACGCTGGACCAGTACAATGATAAATATTTTGAGCAGTTAGGAGAGAACCCTGCCGACCCGCTTGTACCACCGGCAACCCGTTACCCAAGGAGCATAAGAGGTGGTAGCTATTTGGATGATGCAACAGTATTAAGAAGCGCCGCCCGCCGGCATTCGGAAGCGTCCTGGAACAAAAGAGATCCGCAAATACCCAAAAGCCGCTGGTGGTTAACCGATGGCATGTTCGTAGGGTTTCGCATTGTGCGTCCTGAAAAGCAGCCAACGGCAGCAGAAGCCGAAGCTTTTTACAATAAATATTTGAACAGATGATCGCTCACATATAAAACACGTTGTATGAATAAGAATAATTCTTCCACAAATCAAACCACACGAAGAGCATTTGTAAAAAACTCTTCGCTGCTGGCCGGGGGCTTGCTGGCTGCCCCTTTGCTTTCAAAAGCCAATTATTTTTCAGGTGCAGATGATACCATTAAGATAGCGTTGGTAGGTTGCGGAGGCCGCGGAACGGGCGCCGCCAGCCAGGCTCTATCTACCAAACAAAATGTGAAGCTTGTTGCCATGGCAGATGCCTTCCAGGACAGGCTCGACAAGTCGTACAAAGCCATTTCAGAAGAAATAGATGCCAAACGCATAGATGTTCCGGAAGACAGGAGGTTTGTAGGATTTGACGCCTACGAAAAAGCCATAGCATTAGCCGATGTGGTTATACTGGCTACCCCTCCCGGGTTCCGCCCCATACATTTTGAAGAAGCCGTAAAGCAGGGCAAACATATTTTCATGGAAAAACCTGTAGCAACTGATCCTGCAGGCATACAGAAAGTGCTGGCCGCGGCAGCTATAGCCAAACAGAAAAAGCTGAACGTAGTGGTAGGCTTACAGCGCCACTATCAAAATTCTTACCGCGAATTATTTAAACGCAGGGATGCCATAGGCGATATTACCGCAGCGCAGGCATGGTGGAATGGCGACGGCGTATGGGTGCACCCGCGCAAAGAAGGCCAAACCGAAATGGAATACCAGATGCGCAACTGGTATTACTTTAACTGGCTGTGCGGCGACCATATTACGGAACAGCATATTCACAATATAGATGTGATCAACTGGTTCAAAGGCAGCTATCCTGTTAAAGCACAGGGCATGGGCGGAAGAGAAGTAAGAACAGGAAAAGATTATGGTGAAATATTCGATCACCATTATGTAGAATTTCATTATGCCGACGGCTCTATCCTTAACAGCCAGTGCCGCCATCAGCCCAAAACCATGAGCAAAGTAGATGAATTGCTTATAGGCACCAAAGGGAAAATATTTGCGGGCGCAGCAAATATTGTTGATCATAAAGGAAAAGTATTATACCAGTTTGACCGCAAAACGGAAAACAATCCTTACCAATCGGAGCATGACGAATTGTTTGAAGCAATAGCCAAAGGACAATTTAAATTCTGGGATGCCGAAAACGGCGCTAAAAGCACCATGACGTCTATCCTTGGCCGTATGGCTACCTATAGCGGACAGGTTATTGACTGGGATAAAGCCATTAACTCGGGTATTGATATTCATCCCAAAGTATACGACTGGGCTGCAACACCCCCCATCGTTCCCAATGCGGATGGTTTTTACCCGGTAGCTGTGCCCGGCGTAACCCGGTATGTATAGGATAAGTAGTAATTTGGGCAATAGTGAGGGGTGAATAGTTTGATCGTTTTCACGTTTCACATTTATCGTTTACCGTTTGCCGGAGTAAAAGTGACAGAAGGAGTTATTAGCTCATTGTTAGTATGCGTCATGGCTGATCGCTGACCGTTCATGCCTGATACCTTATAAAGGATGCTTTAAAACGGCATCCTTTTTTTCTTTCCCGGTTCATATATAACAGCAATGGATATGCGTAATCAACTGAAGTCATGCAGGATAGCATGTGCACGGCTAAAGGGTTTTCATTAATTGATGTATATCAACTAAAAACACACAATAAAACCGGCTTTATTACAATGCTTGCCCTAATTTTGTTTTAACAATCCACCCGCAGCAGATACGCAGCTATCTTAATTCCGGGAGCTTCCTGCATAAAGCCACACATTCCTGATCCACGAATTTCCATTGCAGCATTTAATGTCCGGGCTTCAATCATAACCACCCTTATTATTGTAATCCTCCTTATCCTCTGTACAGCCATATACAGCAGAATACCGTATTCTTATAATCCGCTTTTTCAATATCGCAGTTCAAAAACCAGCCGCTTTCCGCCTGTGACGATAAAAAGATTGTACACTTCACAAATCTATAGCAATGAAAAAGTTGATCGTATTAATTTATATTGCTGCTGCAACACTCCTGTTCGGCTATGCAAAAGCTGCCGGGTTTAACCCTGCCGCCGCTTTATCTTTTGTTACCGGAAAAAATAACACAACCATTGATTTCCCTGTTCATTTTGAAAACCTGACTGTGAAGCTGATCAATAATAAGGCACAAATCAACTGGTCTACCCTAACGGAAAAAAACAATAAGCAATTTGAAATACAGAGAAGCGCCGATGGGGCAACCTTTAAAACCATAGCCATTGTATTTACATTAAACGACAGCAATGAAGTAAAGCATTATACATTTAAAGATGAGCTTAAAGGCGTAAAAGAAAAAAAAGTAACGTACAGGATCAAGCAGGTGGATACCAGCGAGGGATATGCCTTCAGTAAAACCGTTTCCACCGCATTATAAAATATTGTAAAAAAGAGTTTATAGAGGTTGTGAAATTCCTAATCGGAAAAAGGCCCCTTGTCTAAGGGGCCTTTAAAAAAAACTTTCCTGTTATAAGCAAACCGTTAATATCTATACCCCCGAAATACCATTCATTAGTCTCTTACCCCAATCCGCCAATTTCTATCTCCTTTGCGTAAAAACCGGTAACCAGGAAGCCATCCCTGTTCGTATCCGTCATTCATCAACTAAAACAAGAGACAATGAAACGCATTACCGGGAACATTATTATTATTACCTGCTGCATACTGTTTACAGTTGTACCTTTTACAGCAGACGCCCATAGCAGTAAAATCAAACAAAATATTACCGAGGCAGATCCTCCTGCAACCGTAGAGATCATTTCTTTCAGCGGACAATCAGCAGCAGGCAATAAGCAGATAGACCTTTTCTGTAAAGTAAAAAGCAACTGCTGCTATAACATTATAGTGGAGCGCAGCAGTAACGGTAAACGCTTTTCAGCCATTGCAACGCTTTCTGATAATAAGCAAATAGCGGAATTTGCCCTGTCGGACAATAATCCCCTGCGCAATACCAACTACTACCGCCTAAAAATTGCAGATAATAAAGGCAATGTAAAATATTCAAAAACAATGGTGGTGCAATTGTACCAGTCAGACGACCTGTCTATGGTAAGCGTAACGCCTAATACCGCATTCAAAGACCTGCACATCAATGTGCAACTGAAAAACCGCGCTTATATTGTTATGAAAGTTACTGATGCAAAAGGAAAGGAGATTATTAAAAGAAAAGGCACCGGCAATGAAGGGCTAAATACCTATGAGCTGGAAGGAACCGGCGCCATGTCTCCCGGCAACTATTTCCTTGAAGTGCTGATCAACAGCAAAGACCTTCTTTCGATGCCCTTAGTAAAGGGATGAAAACGGCAGGCAAAGCGTTTCAGGCTTTAACCCATTGAAACGCTTTGCTGTTAATTATTTACTGCTCTTCGTTCGTGTCGTCCAGCTTATTGTCCTTTACAAACTTATTCCTTACCTCCGTATAGGCAGATTGCAAATCAATAGTGGCACTTAATGCATCGTCTACAAGGTTAAATATTTCAGGTAATTTTTTTTCCAGTAAACCATCCCCCAGGTTAATATTCTCACTTTCTAACTGCGCCAGCTTTTTAACTACGGATGTTTCTGTGTTCCTGGTATCTTCCAGTTCCCGGAGCACTTTATCCATGAGCATGCGTTTTTCATTTTTTTCCATAACATTTGTTTTATATAAAAAAACGAATACCATGCCAGTAAGAAACAGCCATAATTCCTTTAAAAAACCGGCAATTGAGTATTTTTTTTCTCACCGGGTGATGTGAATGCAGCCATATTACCCGGCTTTATTTGTTATTTTACCACTTTAATCATACCTTATGCTATGGCTACAACAACCATTATGGTAAAAGGGCATTTTGAACATGAAGCCATTGCACCTGATCTGCCGCCAAAAAAACTATAGCAGCACCAACCCCGAACCATATTATCATGATTTAACCCTTCCTTTTTATACTACTAAATCAATTTATATGGATCAGCAAATCATTAATCTTTACGACGAGTATACGCACAAGCCGCTAAGCCGCCAGGAATTTCTGGGGCGCCTTGCAAAATTAGCAGGAAGCACCACAGCGGCTATGGCGTTATTGCCCATGCTCGAATTAAATTATGCCCATGCAGCAACGATGCCCGAAGCCGGTTTATTTACGGAGCGCATCAGCTATCCCGGTGCAAAGGGAAATATGC